>JAOXSC010000037.1 GCA_025800215.1 Marinibacterium sp. | reverse complement strand
GACCCGAAGGGGCAAGAGGGGGCAGACAGCCCCCTCCCACCGGACCAAAAGGACACAGACCATGGCCGACTATGCCCTCCTTGCCAAAACCATCGCGGCCCTGACCGAAGGCGAAACCGATCCGGTGGCGCTCATGGCCACCATCACCTGCGAGGTCCACCACGCCGACACCCGGTTCGACTGGACCGGGTTCTATCGCGTGACCGAACCGGGCATGCTCAAGATCGGCCCCTATCAGGGCGGGCATGGCTGTTTGACCATTCCCTTCGGCAAAGGCGTCTGCGGGGCTGCAGCGCAAAGCAGACAGATCCAGCTGGTGCCGGATGTCGATGCCTTTGCCGGTCACATCGCCTGTTCCAGCTCGACCCGTTCGGAACTGGTGATCCCGGTTACGGATGCAACGGGCACGCTGATCGCGGTCTTTGACATCGACAGCGACCAGCCCGACGCATTTACCGATCGGGATGCAACCGAACTTCAGGCCATCCTGACCCGCGCCTTTGCCTGATCAGCCCTGCTGCGCGGCCACATGGTCGCGGATCAGATCCTTATAGAGCGCCCGGATCCGGGCCGTCACCGGGTGTGACCCGTCACCGATGGGCTTGCCGTCGATCGACGCCACCGGGGTCTGCGCGCCGAAGGTGCCGGTCAGAAACGCCTCATCCGCGCCATAGGCTTCGTAAAGCGAATAGTTCTTTTCAAAGACCGGGATGCCATTGGCGCGGCACAGGTCGATCACCTTCTGCCGCGTCACCCCGTTCATGCAGTAATCCCCGGTCGAGGTCCAAACCTCGCCCCGGCGCACGATAAAGAAGTTGCACGCATTGGTGGTGTTCACAAAGCCGTTGGGATCCAGCATCAGCCCTTCATCGGCCCCCGCCTGTTCGGCCTGCAGACAGGCGATCACGCAGTTCAGCTTGGAATGGCTGTTATACTTGGCATCCTGGCTCATGGGCAGGCCCCGGACCTGAGGCACGGTGGCCAGTCGGATGCCCTGGCTTTGCAGGCTGTCCACGGGCTTGGAATGCTCCATGATGATCACCAGCGTCGGGCCCGAGCGGGACAGCGACGGGTGCTGGAACGGCTTCACCTTGACCCCGCGCGTCAGCATCAGCCGGCAGTGCACATCCGTGTGCATCCCGTTGGCGCGCGCCGTGGCCCGTAGCGCGTCCAGGATCCCGGCCTTGTCCATGCCCACATCCAGGCTGACGGCTTTGCAGGAATTGAAAAACCGGTCCATGTGCTCGTCAAAGAATGCCCAGACCCCATCATAGAGGCGCATGCCTTCCCACATGCCGTCACCCAGCATGAAGCCGCTGTCATAGACCGACACCTTGGCCTCGTCCCGGTGGACGATGTCGCCATTCACATAGATGCGGATATCGGCATTGCGCGGATCTTCCAGCGCGTCATGGGTGGTGTGCGTGGCCATGGGGCTCCCCTTTGTCTTGCGCGCGCAGATTGCGGATCGCGGGCGGGCAAGGCAAGCGGGTTGAGCAGGAAATCCGATGGTGACAGGCCATCGTGCAGGCCATCCGACGGGTCATCTGGCAGGTCAACTGACGGGCCATCGCCACAGATGAAAAAACACGGCCCCCGCAGCGGGGGCCGTGCCTTGGATCACGAAAGTCGCGCGATCAGGTCAGATCAAAGCGGTCAAGCTCCATCACCTTGGTCCAGGCGGCCACAAAGTCGCGCAGGAAATCATCCTGGCTGTCGGCGCAGGCATAGATTTCGGCCAGCGCGCGCAGCTGCGAATTCGATCCAAAGATCAGATCCACGCGCGTGCCGGTCCATTTCAGCTCGCCGGTTGCGCGGTCGCGCCCTTCGAACACGGTGCTGCTGCCATCCGCATCGGCCCAGGTCACGCCCATATCCAGCAGATTGACGAAGAAATCATTCGTCAGCTGGCCGGGGCGTTCGGTGAACACCCCATGGGCAGAGCCGTCATGATTGGCGCCCAGCACCCGCAGCCCGCCCAGCAGAACGGTCATTTCCGGTGCGCTCAGCGTCAGCAACTGGGCCTTGTCGACCAGCAGCTCTTCGGGCGACACGCTGTATTGCGCCTTCTGGAAATTGCGGAACCCGTCGGCGGCCGGCTCCATCGGGGCAAAGCTGTCCGCGTCGGTCTGCTCGGCGCTGGCATCCATGCGACCGGGGGCAAAGGGCACATCCACGTCCTGCCCCGCAGCTTTGGCGGCCGCTTCGATGGCGGCACCGCCGCCCAGCACGATCAGATCGGCCAGCGACACCTGTTTGCCGCCCGGCGCCTGATCGTTGAACGCCGCCTGCACGCTTTCCAGCGTATCCAGAACCCGCGCCAGCGCGATCGGCTCGTTCACGGCCCAGTCCTTTTGCGGGGCCAGTCGCAGGCGTGCGCCATTGGCGCCGCCGCGCTTGTCGGAGCCGCGGAAGGTCGATGCCGACGCCCAGGCCGTGCGCACCAGATCCGACACCGACAGGCCGGTGGCCAGGATCTTGGATTTGAGATCGGCAATCTCGGGCGCTTCGATCAGCGGGTGATCCACCGCCGGGATGGGATCCTGCCAGATCAGCTCTTCGGCGGGCACTTCGGCCCCTTTGTAAAGCGCCTTGGGCCCCATGTCGCGGTGGGTCAGCTTGAACCAGGCGCGCGCAAAGGCATCGGCAAAGGCATCGGGATTGGCATGGAAATGGCGCGAGATCTTTTCATAGGCCGGATCCATGCGCATCGCCATATCCGCCGTGGTCATCATCGTCTTGACCTTCTTCGACGGATCATGGGCCTGCGGGGCCAGGTCGTCGTCCTTGGGGTTCACCGGTTCCCAGATCCAGGCGCCGGCGGGGCTTTTGGTCAGGTTCCAGTCATAGCCAAAGAGCAGATCGAAATAGCCCATGTCCCATGTGGTCGGATGCGCCGTCCAGGCGCCTTCGATGCCGCTGGTGGTGGTGTCATCGCCCTTGCCGGTGCCATGGGCATTGGCCCAGCCCAGCCCCATCTGTTCGATGGGCGCACCTTCGGGTTCAGGGCCCACCAGCGCCGGATCGCCTGCGCCATGCGCCTTGCCGAAGGTGTGGCCACCGGCAACCAGCGCCACGGTTTCTTCGTCATTCATCGCCATGCGGGCAAAGGTTTCGCGGATGTCCCGGCCCGAGGCCAGCGCATCGGGGTCGCCATTGGGCCCTTCGGGGTTCACATAGATCAGCCCCATCTGCACGGCAGCCAGCGGGCGTTCCAGATCGCGATCCCCGCTATAGCGCTGATCGGCCAGCCATTCGCCTTCGCGGCCCCAATAGATGTCTTCTTCGGGTTCCCAGATGTCGGGGCGGCCACCGGCAAAGCCGAAGGTCTTGAATCCCATATCTTCCAGCGCGCAATTGCCTGCCAGGATCATCAGATCGGCCCAGGACAGCGCCTTGCCGTATTTCTGCTTGATCGGCCAGAGCAGCATCCGCGCCTTGTCCAGATTGCCATTGTCCGGCCAGGAATTGAGCGGCGCAAAGCGCTGGTTGCCGGTGCCGCCGCCACCGCGGCCGTCGCCGGTGCGATAGGTGCCGGCCGAATGCCAGGCCATGCGGATGAAGAGCGGGCCGTAATGGCCGTAATCGGCAGGCCACCAGTCCTGCGAGGTCTTCATCAGGTCATAGATGTCCTGCTTCACCGCCCCAAGGTCGAGCGCCTCGAACGCCTCGACATAGTTGAAATCCCCCTGCATCGGGTTGGCGCGTGCCGAATGCTGGTGCAGGATCTTGAGGTTCAGCTGATTGGGCCACCAGTCGCGATTTGTGGTGCCTTTGGCGGTATGTGCGACAGGGCATCCGCCGCCTGTCCCGATTGAGTTGCCGTCCATGATCTACCTTCCTCCCTGTGGGAAATGGGTCGTTGATGCTGGGTCCCTTGAAGATAGGCCGAGTCTGCGATTAGGTGAATTTTGAACTTCAAATCTGATCAATAGGCTGAGCTTATGAATGGGCTGACCCTCAAACATTGCCGCTATTTTCTGGCCCTCGCGCGCGAGGCGCATTTCGGACGGGCGGCGGCGGCCTGCGCGATTTCGCAACCCGCGCTGTCGCTGCAGATCAAAGAGCTCGAGCAGATGCTCGGGGCGGCGTTGGTCGAACGTTCGGGGCGCCAGATCCGGCTGACCAGCCTTGGCCGGGCCTTTGCCGTGCGGGTCGAAGACATCCTGCGATCGGTCGATGACCTGGGCAATCTTGTGCGCGCGTCGCGCGATGCGCTGTCAGGGCCCTTCCGGCTCGGCATCATCCCCACCATCGCACCCTACCTTCTGCCTGCTGTGATGGCACAGCTGACCGCGCGGTTTCCGGGGCTTGATGTCTATGTGCGCGAAACCATCACGCCGCGGCTGGAACAGGACATCCGGTCCGGCGATCTGGATGCGGCGATCCTGGCGCTGCCGATCTCGGAACCCGACCTGACCGAGGTCAGCCTGATTTCCGAAGACTTCGTGCTGGTGCGCCCCAAGGGCGACGCCGACCGGCCCGTGCCCGACGCCAAGGCCCTGCGCGAGATGCGGTTGCTGCTGCTCGAAGAAGGCCATTGTTTCCGCGACCAGGCCCTGTCGTTCTGCGAGATGGGCAATGCAACGCCGCGCGAACAGATGGATGGCAGTTCGCTGACCACGCTGGTGCAGATGGTGGCAGCCGGGATCGGCGTGACGCTGATCCCGGAAATGGCGGTGCCCATCGAAACACGCTCGGCGTCGGTGTCGGTGGCGCGGTTCGACGCGCCCCGTCCCAGCCGGCGCATCGGCATGATCTGGCGCCGGTCGAACCCGCTGGAACAGCAGCTCATGCTGATGTCCGGCACCGTCCGCGAAGCCGCCCTGGCGCTGCGTGCCCAACAGGCGTAGGCCGGGCTTCAGCCCGGCGCCCGGCGTTGCTGTGGCGGCGGATCCGCGCTAGGCCCGGCAGAGACCACAAAAGGGAACCGGCCCATGCTGTCCTATCAACACGCCTATCATGCCGGCAACGCGGCGGATGTGCACAAGCATGCGCTGCTTGCGCTGGTGCTTGATTACATGGCGCGCAAGCCCAAGCCGCTCAGCTACCTTGAAACCCATTCGGGCCGCGCGCTCTATGATCTGGCGGGGGCCGAGGCCACCAAGACCGGCGAGGCCGCCCAGGGCATCGACCGCATGGCAGACTGGTTTGACAGCGATCACCCCTATACCCGCGCGGTTGTCGCCGCGCGGGGGATCGGGCGCGCGCGGGCCTATCCCGGATCGCCCCTGATCGCCCACCATCTGCTGCGCGACACCGATCACATGACCCTGGCCGAACTGCACCCGCAAGAGGCCCGCGCCCTGCGCCGCGCGGTGCCCGGCGCGACGGTCAAACAGGCCGACGGCCCGGCACTGGCGCTGTCGCTCGCGCCGCCCGATCCGCGCCGGGGGCTGTGCCTTGTGGATCCGTCCTTTGAGGTGAAAACCGAATTCCGCGCCATGCCCGGCCTCTTGGCCAAGCTGCATCGCAAATGGCCGGTGGGCGTGCTGATGCTGTGGTATCCGATCCTCGCTTCGGGGGCCGAGCGCGACATGGCGCGCGCGCTGGACGCGCTTGGGGCGGCTGACACCCTGCATAGCCGCGTCCGCTTTCCACCCGCACGGCCCGGCCATGGCATGATCGGATCGGGCGTCTTCGTGATCAACCCGCCCTGGGGGCTGGACGAACAGGCGCGCGCGCTCGAAGCGCGCTTTGCCGCGCTCTGAGCCGGGGTCCATCTGCGTTGAACCGCGTGTTCGGGGCCTGTCGGGACCTGTCGGGGCGCCCGAACGGTCTGGCGTTACAGAACTGTCACCGCATGCTTGTCGGGGCGTCACATGGGCGGGGGATACCAAGGGGGCTAGCCCAACCTGTTGCCCGCCGAAAGGATCACGGATGTCCCGTCTTCTTCGCCCTTCGCGCCGCGCCGTTCTGGCCGGTGGCGCCGCCTTTGCCAGCACGCTGGCCATGCCCAGCCTCAGCCGCGCATCATCGCGCCCGGTCTTCACCCATGGGGTGCAATCGGGTGATGTGGATGTCAGCTCGGGGATGATCTGGACCCGCACCGACCGCCCCGCGCGGGTGTCGGTCGAGATTTCGACCACCGAGAGCTTTGACAATGCCCGCCAGCTGGCGTCGATGGACGCGCTGCCGCAAAGCGATTTCGCCGTGAAACGCCTGCTGGCGGATCTGCCGTCGGATCAGGACATCTTTTACCGCTTCACCGCCGCCGATCTGAGCGACATCAACGCGGTGAGCGAGCCCATCATCGGCCGGTTCAGAACCGCCCCGACCGCTCAGCGCGACATCCGGTTTGCGTGGTCAGGCGACACCGCCGGTCAGGGCTGGGGCATTGATGATGATGGCATGGCCACCTATGCCACCATGGCCCGCCACACCCCTGATTTCTTCATCCATTCGGGCGACACGGTCTATGCCGATGGCCCGATGCAGGACGAGGTCGATCTGGCCGACGGGTCGGTGTGGAAGAACACCACCCTGATCGACGAAAAGCGCAAAGTCGCCGAAACGCTCGATGAATTCCGCGCCCAGTGGAAATACAACATGATGGACGCGCATGTGCGCGAGATGAACGCCATCGTGCCGACCTTTTTCCAGTGGGACGACCACGAGGTCGTGAACAACTGGTCGGATGCCAAGGATCTGATTTCGGACGACCGGTACAGCGAAAAATCGGTGCATGTGCTGCGCGCCCGCGCCGGTCGCGCCTTTCACGAGATGACGCCGCTGCGGGTGACCCCGGCCGAACCGGGCCGCGTCTATCGCAAGATCAGCTATGGCCCGCTTCTGGATGTGTTCTTTCTGGATCTGCGCAGCTATCGCGGCCCCAATGGTGCGTCGATGGAAGACGCGATCACACCCGAAAGCCGCGTTCTGGGCGCTGAACAGGTGGCCTGGCTCAAGCGTGAACTGGCCCAGTCGGACGCCACCTGGAAGGTCATCGCCTCGGACATGCCCATCGGCCTGATCGTCTGGGACAACTGGCGCGAACAGTCGGGTGCCGAAGCGGTTGCCAATGGCGACAGCGGTCCGGCCAAGGGGCGCGAGCTGGAAATCGCGGACCTGCTGCGCTTTATCAAGACCGCAGGCATCGACAACACCGTGTGGTTCACCGCCGATGTGCACTACACGGCCGCGCATTACTATGACCCCAACAAGGCGCAGTTCCAGGATTTCAATCCGTTCTGGGAATTCGTCTCGGGCCCGCTGCATGCGGGAACCTTTGGGCCCAACGCCCTGGACGGCACATTCGGCCCCGAGGTGAAATTCGTCAAAGCGCCGGACGAGGGCCGGTTCAACTTGCCTCCCAGCGAAGGTCTGCAGTTCTTTGGCCTTGTGGATATTGACGGTCAGACCCGCCAGATGAAGGTCCGTCTGATGGACCGCGCCGATACCGAATTGTGGTCGGTGGTTCTGGATCCGGCGGGCGCGTCGCTCTGATCATGGGGCGTTGGGCGCGGCGGGATGTCCTGCCGCGCCCTCAGCCGAGCAGAGCGTCTAATGTCTCGGCGTCATAGTCGGGTGTGATGGTTGAGGGTCCGGGGTCCGACACCCCGGTCCTGACGCGCACCGTGCGCAGCCCGGCGGCCTGTCCGGCCGCAATATCGGTGGCCAGCTGATCCCCGATCATCACCGTGTCGGACGTATCCGCGCCCAGAATCCCAAGCGCGTCATGGATCAGATCGGGCTGCGGCTTGCCGACCACGATAGGCGACACCCCGGTCGCGGCCTCGATGGCGCGCAGCAGCGTGCCGGCACCGGGGATCACCCCGCCTTCGACCGGGATCCGCAGATCCGGGTTGGTGCCCAGAAACACCGCCCCGTTCAGGATCGCGCGCTGAGCGCGGGCAAGCGTGTCATAGGTGAACCTCTGGTCCAGCCCGACCAGCACCGCCGCGCCGCCATCCTTGCAGACCTCATAGCCATGATCGCGGGTGATCCGGGCCAGATTGTCCGCCCCCACCACCTGCACCGGCGCACCGGGCGGCACCAGATCGGCCAGCCTGCGGGCGGCGACCATGGCCGATGTCACGATCTGCCGGGGCGTGGTCGGAATGCCCATGGCGTTGATCTTGTCGCTGACATCCGACGCTGAGCGCGTCGAATTGTTGGTGACAAAGGCAAAGGGCACCCCCCGCGCGGCCCAAGCCTGAAACGCCTCCACCGCCGACGGGATCGGCTGGGCGCCGCGATAGACGACACCATCAAGATCGCTGATCACCGCGCGGAACCGGGGGGGCTGTGTCATCGCCGTGTCTTTTGAGAGGCCGATCAGAAATCCACCCCGCGCTGCGCCTTGATGCCGGCCCTGAAGGGGTGCTTGACCTCGGTCATTTCGGTGACCAGATCGGCATAGTCGCACAGCTCAGGTTTGGCATCGCGCCCGGTCAGGATCACGCCGGTGCGCGCCGCGCGCTGTTCGAGCGCCGCGATCACCTCGTCCACGGTCACATAGTCATAGCGCATGGCGATGTTGATTTCGTCCAGCACGATCAGATCGAACTCCCCGCTTGCCATCATCTCGGCGGCGCGGGCCAGCGCGGCTTTGGCGGCTTCGGTATCCTTGTCCTTGTCCTGGGTGTCCCAGGTGAACCCGTCGCCCATCGTGTGCCAGGTGACCTCGCCCAGACGGTCAAAGAACTGCCGTTCGCCGGTTTTCCATTTGCCCTTGATGAACTGCACCACGCCGACGGTCTGTTTCCAGCCAAGCGCACGCACCACGACGCCGAAAGCCGACGATGATTTGCCCTTGCCCTTGCCGGTATGCACCAGCACCAGCCCGCGTTCGGGATCTTCAAGCTTGGACACCTTTTCGCGGTGCTTGGCCTGCACGGCCTTCATCTGTTCTTTGTGGTTTTCGGCGTCGGACATCGGTGCTTCTCCTGACAATCGGGCGCCACAATGGCGGGGGCGGCGGGAAAGGTAAAGGTCACCCTTTGGGGTCGGTCACCGAACGTGCGCGGCCGCGATCCAGCCCCAGCTGACCTTCCCGCCAGACCACCAGCACATTGGCCGCAATGACCAGAAGCGCGCCCACCAGCATCAGCGCGGTGGGCAGTTCGGCAAACCACACAAAGCCGATCACCAGCGCAAACAGCATCGAGCTGTAGTCATAGGGTGCCAGCATTGATGCCGGGGCATAGCGATAGGATGATGTCACCAGGATCTGCGCCACCCCGCCCACCAGTCCCGCCAGCACCAGCAGCGCCAGAAGACCGGGCGGCGGCATGACCCAGCCAAAGGGAAAGCTCAGCGCCGACAGCACCGTGGCGGTCATGGAAAACCAGAACACGATAGCCGCAGTGCTGTCGGTCTGCACCAGCTGCCGGATCTGGATCTGCACACAGGCCCGCGCCATGGTCGCGCCAAGGATCAGCAGCGCGCCGATCATCGCCATGCGGTCGGCTTCGGCCGCAGCTGGGCCGGTGCCCAGACGCGGCCACAGCATGATGGTCACCCCGATGAGCCCGACAACCACCGCGCTGATCCGCACCAGCCGGATCTTTTCGCCCAGAAACACGGCTGCCAGAATGACCGTGAAGATCGGGGTGGCAAAGCCGATGGCGGTGACCTCGGGCAGCGGCAGATAGCCCAGCCCGGCAAAGGTCAGCCCCATGCCGGTGGTGCCCAGCACCCCGCGCCGGACATGGCCCCAGGGGTCCTTGACCCGCACCCCCTTGGCCAGATCACCGCGCAGGGCCAGCCAGACAAAGATGGGGGGGATTGCAAACAGCGACCGGAAAAACACCGCCTCGCCCGCCGGAACATCGGCCGACACCACCTTGACCAATGCGGCCATCGTGGTGAAGAGCGCAATCGCCGACACCTTCAGCAGCACGGCCAGACCCGGCCGGTGCGCAGTCATGGACGAATATGGCGAAGAGGAACCTGACGACATGCGCGCGACCCTGCGCCGGGCTGCGGGTCAGGTCAAGCGGTGGCGTCCGCCCGCACCGATGGCCAGGGGCGCCCGCGCATGGCCGCATGGCCATGCCAGCCTGGCATGCGCCGCTAGGCGCGCCTTTGGATCAGACCTGATCAGCCGATTGTGCCGCGATTGGCGCCGATCTGGCCGCGATGCAGCAGCAGGTGGTCCAGCAGGACGCAGGCCATCATCGCCTCGCCCACCGGCACCGCACGGATGCCGACGCAGGGGTCATGGCGCCCTTTGGTCACGATCTCGGCAGGTGCACCCGATTTGGTGATCGTCGCGCGCGGGGTCAGGATCGACGATGTCGGCTTGACCGCAAAGCGTACCACCACGTCCTGCCCGGTGGAAATCCCGCCCAGCACGCCGCCGGCATGGTTCGACGAATAGACCGGCCCGTCCGGCCCCATGTGGATCTCGTCGGCATTGGCATCGCCCGTCAGCGCGGCCGACGCCATGCCTTCGCCGATCTCGACGCCCTTGACCGCATTGATGCTCATCATCGCGGCGGCCAGATCGGTATCGAGCTTGCCATAGATCGGCGCCCCAAGCCCTGCGGGCACGCCGCGGGCGACAAGCTCGATCACCGCACCCACCGAATTCCCCGATTTGCGCAGCTCATCCAGATAACCCGCCCAGCTGTCGGCGGCCTGCGCATCGGGGGTCCAGAACGGGTTGCGCTCGATCTCGTCCATGTCAAAGCGGCTGCGATCCACCCCGTGCGGGCCCATCTGCACCATATAGCCGGTGATCCGCAGATCCGGGGCAAGTGCCGCCAGCGCCGCCCGCGCCAGCCCGCCTGCGGCCACCCGTGCGGCCGTTTCGCGCGCCGAAGACCGCCCGCCGCCGCGATAATCGCGGATGCCGTATTTCTGCCAATAGGTGATGTCGGCATGGCCAGGGCGGAATTTCTCCATGATCTCGGAATAGTCTTTCGACCGCTGATCGGTGTTCTCGATCATCAGCTGCACCGGCGTGCCGGTGGTCTGACCTTCGAACACGCCCGACAGGATCCTGACCGCATCCGGTTCGCGCCGCTGGGTGGTGTATTTGTTCTGCCCCGGTTTGCGCCGGTCCAGCCAGTGCTGCAACATCGCTTCGTCCACCGTCACGCCCGGCGGGCAGCCATCCACGGTGGCGCCAAGCGCGGGCCCATGGCTTTCGCCCCAGGTCGTAACGCGGAAAAGGTGGCCAAAGCTGTTCATCGACATTGTATGTCTCTCCGGTCGTCGTCGGGCAGGGGGCGTATCGGTCCGGGTCTAGCGGCGCGCGCGCCCGCGCTCAAGCGCTTTTGCCTTGCCGCATGGCGCGCTGCGAGCTAGTCCAAGGGTACCTCGGGGTGCCCAAACGGGCTGAGATGCGCAAGCGAACCCGTCGAACCTGAACCGGTTAACACCGGCGGAGGGAAGGTCACAGGTTTCACCCCGCCTTGCCCTGCCGCCGCATCAAGAGGATGACGATGAAACATCTTGTCTTTGCAGCGGGCGTGCTGTCGGCAACAGCGGCCCTGGCGGCGGATAAACCCGAACTGGTGGTCTATACCTATGACAGCTTTGTGTCGGACTGGGGCCCGGGCCCCGCGGTCGAAGCCGCGTTCGAAGAGATCTGCAACTGCGATCTGAAGCTGGTCGGCGCCGGTGATGGCGCGGCCCTGCTGGCGCGCATCAAGCTGGAAGGCGCGCGCAGTGATGCGGATGTGGTGCTGGGGCTTGATACCAATCTGACCGAGGCGGCGGCGCAAACCGGTCTTTTTGCCCCGCATGAGGTCAGCGCCAATTTCGCCGTCCCTTCGGACTGGGTTAGCCCGCTTTTTACCCCCTATGACTGGGGCTATTTTGCCTTTGTGCACAATGCCGATCAGGATGTGCCGTCGAATTTCCGCGATCTGGCGGACAGTGACCTCAAGCTGGTGATCCAGGATCCGCGCTCGTCGACGCCGGGTCTGGGCCTGCTGCTGTGGGTCAAGGCCGCCTATGGCGACGAGGCCGCGCAGATCTGGGACGGTTTGGCCGACAACATCGTCACCGTGACCAAGGGCTGGTCCGAGGCCTATGGCCTCTTTCTTGAGGGCGAGGCTGACATGGTGCTCAGCTACACGACCTCGCCCGCCTATCACCTGATCGCCGAAGGGGATGACAGCAAGGCCGCCGCGCCGTTCGAAGAAGGGCATTACATGCAGATCGAGGTTGCCGGCAAACTGGCCAGCTCCGATCAGCCCGAGCTGGCCGATCAGTTCCTTGAGTTCATGGTGTCGGACGCGTTCCAGTCGATCATCCCCACCACCAACTGGATGTACCCGGCTGTCATTCCCGCGGGCGGTCTGCCGGATGGGTTCGACACGCTGATCCGGCCGCAGGCGTCGCTGCTGCTGCCATCGGCCAAAGTACCGGCCATCCGTGACGCGGCCCTGGCGGAATGGCTGAGCGCGCTCGGTCAGTAAACCGCGTGCCGCCGCCGGTTTCCCCGGTCGGGGGGATCGGCGCGGCCGTTGCGATTGCGGCCCTGATGGGGCTGAGCGTCCTGGCCGTGATCTGGCGGGCGGGCGGCGTGTCGGGTCTGACCGGCGCGGATTGGGCGGCGCTGCGCTTTACGGTGATGCAGGCGCTGCTGTCATCGCTGCTGAGCGTGGCGCTCGCCATCCCGGTGGCCCGCGCGCTGGCGCGCCGCCGATTTTTCGGGCGCCGGGCGCTGATCGTGCTGTTGGGCGCCCCCTTTATTTTGCCGGTGATCGTGGCGATTCTGGGCCTGTTGGCGGTGTTCGGGCGCAATGGCTGGCTGAGCGTCGGGCTGGGCGTTTTCGGCCTGGAGCCCATCCGCATCTACGGCCTGCACGGGGTGGTGCTGGCGCATGTGTTCTTCAACCTGCCACTGGCGGTGCGGCTGCTGCTGCAGGGCTGGCAGGACATCCCCGCCGAACGGTTTCGTCTGGCCGCGCAGCTGGGGGCCGGGCCGCGCGACATGCTGCGGCTGTTTGAATGGCCGATGCTGCGGCGGGTGGCTCCGGGGGTGGCGGCGGTGATCTTTGCGATCTGCCTGACCAGCTTTGCCGTGGCGCTGACGCTAGGGGGCGGGCCGCGCGCCACAACGCTTGAACTGGCGATCTATCAGGCGTTCCGGTTTGATTTCGACCTGGGCCGTGCGGCGGTGCTGGCGGTGGTGCAGATCGGCCTTGCCGGGGCGGCGGCGCTGCTGGCGCTGCGCCTGTCGGGGCAGGACGGGTTTGGCGCGGGGCTGGATCGGCCCGTGCATCGCTGGGACGCGCAGGGCGGATGGCTGCGGGCGCAGGATACGGCCGTGATCGCGGCGGCGGCCCTGTTCCTGTGCCTGCCTTTGCTGGCGGTCATCCTGCGCGGGCTGCCGGGCCTTCTGGATCTGCCCGATGCGGTGTGGCGCGCGGCGCTGTCGTCGGTCTGGGTTGCGGGGCTGAGCACGGTGCTGCTGTTGATCCTGGCCCTGCCCATGGCGGCGACGCTGGCGGGCGGGCGCTGGCTCGGGGTCGAGATGGCGGGGCTGCTGGGATTGGCCGCATCACCGCTGGCGCTAGGGACGGGGCTCTTTATTCTGATCCATCCCTTTGCCAACCCCGCCGCGCTGGCGCTGCCGTTGACGGCGCTGGTCAACGCGATCATGGCGCTGCCCTTTGCGCTGCGCAGTCTGGTTCCGGCGGCGCGCGATGTGATGCAGGGGCAGGGGCGGCTGGCACTGGCGCTGGATCTGCGGGGCTGGCGGTTCCTGCGGCTGGTGTTCCTGCCGCGTCTGCGCCCGCAGATCGGCTTTGCCGCAGGGCTGACGGCGGCGCTGTCGATGGGGGATCTGGGGGTGATCACGCTGTTTGCCGATCCCGAGCGTGCAACGCTGCCGCTGCAGATCTATCGCCTGATGGGCGCTTATCGGATGGAGGCGGCCGCAGGCGCGGCATTGCTGCTGCTGGTGCTGTCGCTGGCGGCGTTCTGGATCTGTGATCGGGGGGGACGTGGTCATGCTGGAGCTTGAGGCGCTGAGGATCGCGGCAGGCAGCTTTCGCCTGCAGGCGGATTTCGCGCTGCGCGACCGTGCGCAGGTAGCGGTGGTCGGCCCGTCAGGCGCGGGCAAATCCACTCTGGTCAATGCGGTGGCGGGGTTTGTGCCGCCTGATGCGGGGCGGATCCTGTGGAACGGGCGCGATCTGACGCGGGCCGCACCCGGCCAGCGCCCGATTGCCATGCTGTTTCAGGATGGCAACCTGTTCCCGCATCTGACGCTGGCGCAGAATGTGGGGCTGGGCCTGCATCCCGGCCTGCGCCTGTCGCGGCAGGATCGGGCCGGTGTCGAGCAGGCGCTTGACCGGGTCGGTCTGGCGGGGCTGGGCGCGCGGCGCCCGGCCGAGCTGTCGGGCGGCCAGCAAAGCCGCGCGGCCCTGGCCCGCGTGCTGGTGCAGGCGCGCCCGCTGATGGTGCTTGACGAACCCTTTGCGGCGCTTGGCCCGGCGCTCAAGGCGGATATGCTGGATCTGGTGGCCGAGCTGGCGCGCGAAACGGCGGCCAGCCTGCTGATGGTGACCCATGATCCGGGCGACGCGCGCCGCGTCGCGGATGAGGTGATCGTGGTGGCCGATGGTCATGCCGCGCCACCTGCGCCGACGCAGGCGTTGCTTGATCATCCGCCCGCGGCGTTGCGCGCCTATCTGGGGAATGGCTGATCGGGCTTGCGCGGGCGCCGTGCGCTTGCGAAGCCTGTGCAGATGCTGCCCCAGCCCATCGTCAAGGAGACGCCGATGCACCCAAACCCCGCCTTCCGCACCGCCCCCGCGCAGCAGAGCCTGGCGTTCGCGCGCCAGCGGGGCTTTGGCGTGCTGGCCCTGAACGGGCCCGATCTGCCGCTTATGTCGCATGTGCCCTTTGCGCTGGACGCCGATGGCGGGATGGCGCGGCTGCATCTGGTGCGCTCGAACCCGATCGCGCGGGTGGTGACGGGGGTGCAGGCCGCGCGCATCGCGGTCTCGGGGCCGGACAGCTATATTTCGCCCGACTGGTACGGGGTCGCCGATCAGGTGCCCACCTGGAACTATGTGGCTGTGCATCTGAGCGGGCGGCTTGAACGCTTGCCCGATACTGCCCTGCGCGATCTGATCGACTGCCAGAGCGCCGCGTTCGAAGCCCGGCTGGCGCCCAAGCCGCCCTGGACCAGTGCCAAGATGGATCCCGATGCGCTGGCGCGAATGATGCGCCAGATCGTGCCGTTTGCGTTTCACGTTGATCAGGTCGACGGCACCTGGAAGCTGGGCCAGAACAAGGATGCCCCCGTGCGCATCGCCGCCGCCGGGCAGGTGGCCGATGACGGGATCGGGCATGAGATTGCAGCGCTTGCGGCGCTGATGCGCGGGGCGGATTGACGCCGCCCCACCGCTGCGCAAGGCGGGATCAGTGCCCGCCGCCGCCCGCCAGACCGATGCCCATCAGGATCGACCCGAGCACCTTCAAGCGCAGACCGGCGGCCTTGACCACCCCGGTTGCAGCCACAACATGCCCGAATGTGCCGTCAAGGTTGTTGGTATAGCCCTGCACGATGCAGCCCGATCCATCCAGAAGCATCGCTTCGTGTTCCTTGTGAACCAGTTCGACATAGGCCTGAACGCTGCCGCGATAGGTGGCGTTGTTGAGCTCGAGCAGGTCACCGCTGGGAACCACCTGACCGGTGGCAACGGCCGGTTGTACGGCCACGATATGTGCCGGGAAGATGGCGTTGCGAAAGCCGATATTGGCATTGGCTTCGCAGGCGACTTCGGCGGGCATGCCGTCAAAGATCGTGGTCTTGGCGACCTGCGAAAACCCGGCAAAGAGGCGCACCGGCACGCTGTCATCACGGTCGGGGATGATGATCATCGACGGACGCAGCACCAGCGTTGTGGCCGGGCTGCCCACGCTCAGCGCAAGCTGGGTCACGGTGCCGGACACCAGGCTGCGCACTTCGGTGAAGGCCAGCGCGGTTTCGGCCTGATCAATCGCGGCCTCGACCGAGCGGCGTTGTGCGGGGATGCTCTGTTCCAGTTCGACCAGCGCCAGATCCAGCTGTGACAGGGCCGCCTGCAGATCGGCCTGCGCGGATTCAAGAGCGGCCGTCGCTTCGATCACCGTGTTGGTGGTGCCGACGCCGCGATTGACCAGTTCCTGAGCGTCGCCCAGGTCGTCTTCCAGGCTGACCAGCCGGGCTTCGATTTCGGTCACACCGGCAGCGGCCACGCGGCGGTTGTCTTCGGCTTTGACGGCTTCGGCATCGAGCACTGCAAGCTGCGCCTGGGCTTCGGCCAGCGCGGCCTGCTGGGCACTGTTTTCGATCCGAAAGAGCAGATCGCCCGGTTCGACGCGCTGGCCGTTGACCACGTTGACTTCGGTCACGGGGCCAGTGGTTTGTGCCACCACCGAAACGGTGCGGAAGGGCACGACGCCTGCATAGGTCTTGGGGTGGTAATAAAAGACGATGGTAAAGACGGTGAAGGCCATGATGGCCCACAGGAACACCGCCGTCTTCATGTTCCAGACGGTGATCGCCTCGCCCCGGCGGCGCAGCTGGATATACCGGATGACGGCGGGAAAGGATGTGAACATCAGCTCAAACATCTGCGGCATCTCCCTTGTGCGCGGCATCGGATGACCGATCCGATGGCGCATCGTCGCCAACCTTGACCTTCAGGTGAAAGCGCGACCAGTCGGCCATCAGCGCGATCAGGATGGCGCTGACCGGCAGCAGCGGGTTGAAATGATCGACCGGAAAGATCTCGTAGATCAGGGCGATGGCAAGAAGCGTGGGAATGGTCTTGGCCAGCGGCGTGCCCTGGGCCTTGTGCTCGGCCCAGCGGTCGAAGGTCGCATAAAGATAGACGATGCCGTAAAGTCCGGCCAGCACGAGAACCAGAACGACAACGGCCAGATAGTCGCCCCCGTCAGGTGGCACGAACCATTTTGGATCTGCATGGGCACCGTGGGATTCTGTCGACATGTACACACCTTTTCATCCGTCCGCCCGGCGCCACCCCATGTGATCGGGGCCTGCCCCGGCGTTGTCGGAGCAAGCTGATACCCCAAAGCGCGCAGGCACACACGCGCATTTTTTGCACCTGTTGCAGCGGCCCCCGCTTCTGTGCGTGACAGGTCGGGGCGCACGCGCCTAGGATCGCGGCAGATCAATGGGGATTGCCATGAAGCTTTACTATTCCGCCTCTTCGCCCTTTGTCCGCAAGGTGATGGTGCTGCTGCACGAAACCTGCCAGCTTGATGATGTGACGCTGGTGGATATTTCGGTCACCCCGGTGGCACCGTCGGATGCGCTGCGGGCGGCCAACCCTTTGTCCAAGGTGCCCGCGCTTGACCGGACGGACGGGCCTGCGCTTTATGACAGCCGGGTGATCTGTGCCTATCTGGATGATCGCGCACAGGCGGGGCTGTACCGGTCGGGGGCCGAACGCTGGGACATGATGACGCTTGAAGCCACGGCCGATGGCATCATGGATGCGGCCCTGTCGGCGCGCTACGAGGTCGGGCTGCGGCCCGCAGAGCTGCAATGGCAGGACTGGCTTGAAGGGCAATGGTCCAAGATGGCGATCGGGGTCGGGACGCTGGAACGGCTGTGGATGGCGCATCTGGCCAAACCCTTGAACATCGGCCATATCGCTGTGGGCTGTGCCCTGGGCTATCTTGACCTGCGCCACGCTGATCGCGACTGGCGGGCATCGGCGCCTGCGCTGGCCGACTGGTATGCAGGGTTTTCCGCGCGTCCCAGCATGGTTGCCACCGCGCCGCCGCAGGGCTGAGACTGCATGGAAATGGGGCCGACGCTGTCGATCTGCAACAGGTGCGGCGTATTGCGACGGCCTGCGCGCCTATGACCGCTGGACGTGGCAAAGGGGCTCGGCTAGATACCCGACGATGAAATGCCGCCGATTCAGCGGCATTGCTGTTGTTTGGCCCGCTCGGGCGATGGAATTGGAGGCAACCTCGTGTCCCACGCAGAAGATCACGAAGGCACCCGCAGAGACTTTCTGTACTATGCCACCGCCGGGGCGGGCGCCGTCACGGCTGGCGCAGCTATCTGGCCCCTGGTCAATCAGATGAACCCGTCGGCAGACGTTCAGGCGCTGTCGTCTATTCGCGTTGATGTCAGCGGTGTCGAAGTCGGCACCCAGATCACCGTGAAATGGCTGGGCAAGCCCGTCTTCATCCGCCGCCGCACGCAGGACGAGATTGACGCCGCCAATGCGGTTGAAATCAGCGAACTTCCCGACCCGGATGCGCGCAACAACAACCTGAACCCCGGTGCCGAAGCCACCGACATCAACCGTGGCCTGCTGCCGCCGGGCGCCGAAGCCGGCACCGACAGCGAATGGCTGGTGATGATGGGCGTGTGTACCCACCTGGGCTGCGTTCCGCTGGGCGATGGTGCCGGTGAATTCGGCGGCTGGTTCTGCCCCTGCCACGGGTCGCACTACGACACCGCAGGCCGCATCCGCAAAGGCCCCGCGCCCGAGAACCTGCACGTTCCGGTGTCTGTCTTCGAAGACGCCAACACGATCAAACTCGGCTAGGAGAGTACCCCATGTCCGGAATTCCGCACGATCATTACGAGCCGAAGTCCAACGCCGAGAAGTGGCTGCACAGCCGCCTGCCGATCGTTGGCCTGCTCTATGACACCATCATGATCCCCACACCCAAGAACCTGAACTGGATGTGGATCTGGGGGATCGTTCTGACCTTCTGTCTGGCACTGCAGATCATCACCGGCATCGTCCTGGTGATGCACTACACGCCGCATGTGGATCTGGCCTTTGCCAGCATCGAACACATCATGCGTGACGTGAATGGCGGGCATATGCTGCGCTATCTGCACATGAACGGCGCGTCGCTGTTCTTTGTTGCCGTCTATCTGCACATCTTCCGTGGTCTCTACTACGGGTCCTACAAATCGCCGCGTGAAATCACGTGGATCATCGGCATGCTCATCTACCTGTGCATGATGGGCACCGCGTTCATGGGCTATGTTCTGCCCTGGGGGCAGATGTCGTTCTGGGGTGCAACGGTGATCACCGGCCTCTTTGGCGCGATCCCCTTCATCGGCGAAGCCATCCAGACCTGGCTGCTGGGCGGGCCCGCCGTGGACAACGCCACGCTGAACCGCTTCTTCTCGCTGCACTATCTGCTGCCCTTCGTGATCGCGGCCTTGGTCGTGGTGCATATCTGGGCCTTCCACACCACCGGCAACAACAACCCCACCGGTGTGGATGTGCGTCGCGGCTCCAAGGAAGAAGCCAAGAAAGACACGCTGCCCTTCTGGCCCTATTTCGTGATCAAGGACCTGTTCGCGCTGGCCGTGGTCATGGTGGTGTTCTTTGCCATCGTCGGCTTCATGCCCAACTATCTGGGCCACCCCGACAACTACATCGAAGCCAACCCGCTGGCGACACCTGCGCATATCGTGCCCGAATGGTACTTCCTGCCCTTCTACGCGATCCTGCGTGCCTTCACCGCTGACGTCTGGGTTGTTCAGTTCACCTCGTTCATCACCGGCGGCATCATCGACGCGAAGTTCTTTGGCGTGATCGCGATGTTCGGCGCCATCCTGGCCATGGCCCTGGCGCCCTGGCTGGATACGTCGAGCGTGCGTTCGGGCCGCTATCGCCCGATGTTCAAATGGTGGTTCGCACTGCTCTGCATCGACTTCATGTTCCTGATGTGGCTGGGGGCAATGCCCGCCGAAGAGCCCTATGCATCGCTGTCGCTGATCGCATCGGCCTACTGGTTCGGCTACTTCTTCGTGATCCTGCCCCTGCTGGGCGTGATCGAAAAGCCCGAAGCCCAGCCCGAAACGATCGAAGACGACTTCAACGATCATTACGGCAAGAAAGCCGAGGGCGGCGCGCCCGAAGCCACTCCAGCCGAGTAAGAAAAGGACCGGTTCGCCATGTTCAAGAAACTTGCCATCGCATCGGCCCTCTGTGTCGCGCTCAGCCCTGCCGCATCGCTTGCGGCAGGGGGCGGGGAACAGCATATCGAGGACTTCCAGTTCTCGTTCGAAGGCCCCTTCGGCACCTATGACCAGAACCAGCTGCAACGCGGCCTGCAGATCTACACCGAGGTCTGCTCGGCCTGCCACGGTCTGCAATACGTGCCGATCCGCACGCTGGCCGACCCCGGCGGCCCCGGCCTGCCCGAAGAGCAGGTCCGCGCCTATGCCGCACAGACCTTCGAAGTGTTCGACCCAGAGCTGGACGATTTCCGCCCGGCCAAGGAAACCGACCACTTCCCGGCCAACACCGCAGCCGGCGCCCCTGACCTGAGCCTGATGGCCAAGGCGCGCGCAGGCTTCCACGGGCCCGCGGGTACTGGTCTGGCGCAGCTCTTCAAAGGGATGGGTGGTGCCGAATACATCGCGTCACTGCTGACCGAATACACGGGCGAGGAAAAGACCGAAGCCGGTGTGACTCTCTACGAAAACAAGGCCTTCCCGGGCGGCTGGATCTCGATGGCGCCGCCGCTCTTTGACGAGCAGGTCGAGTTCCTTGATGGTCACCCCAACACCGTGCACCACATGGCCGAAGACGTGTCCGCCTTCCTGATGTGGACAGCCGAGCCCAAGATGATGGCGCGCAAACAGGCCGGATTTGTTGGTGTGCTGTTCCTGACGATCCTGTCGGTGATGCTCTATCTGACCAACAAACGGATCTGGGCACCGGTCAAGGCCGCGGCTAAGTCGAAAGACTGATCCGACCCACCTCTGATCAACCCCCGTTCCCTTTGGGCGCGGGGGTTTTTCTATGCGAGGCTCTGCCTCGCGCTCCGAGGTATTTCCGGCCACAAAGAAACCCAAGGCGCCCTGTTTCTTTGTGGCTCAAAATACCTCGGGGGAGGCCGCAGGCCGGGGGCAGCGCCCCCAGATTCTAGCGCACGGGCGCAAAGAAGGCCGATCGGTCGTGTCGGGCGAGGCAGCGCCACACTCTCATGGCCCCATCTTCGGGCGCTGCCGTCCCGTCAAGGCTGAGGTCGTAGGTCAGGCCCCTGTGCACGCTATGAAAATCAGCCTCGGCGCTGCCAATGGGCCGGTCCCCGCGCTGCCGCTCGCGGCTTTGGAGCGTTTCCAGCGGTGTCGTCAGCCCCACGAACAGCACCTGATGCGCGCCTAGGCGGTGCTGCAGATCCGCGTGCCAGCCCGGCGTGTCGAGGACGTGTTCCAGGATCAGGTCATTGCCCGCATCGGCAAACCCTCCGACCGCACGGTGGAACCCGTCAAAAAACGCGGCCCGTGCGGTAGGCCAGTTGGAATAGCGTCGCGGATCCCACGCGCCGCTGTCGCGCAGGTGGTCGATCGACAGATGCAGAAATGGTGACGGGGCGCTTGCCAGCAGCGCGGCCGCAAGGGTGGATTTTCCGCTGCTCGAAGGCCCGTGCAGAAAGATCACGCGGGCCATGGGTCAGGCCGTGAGCTGGGTGCCGTTCTGCCCTGTGATGAGGGCCTCAACGATCGCGCCTTCTGTCTGGGCGTGGGCAAAATGCACTTCGGTGAACTGTTCGGTCCGGCCCATCTGCGGGTTTTCCATCAGGATCCGGTGCATGCGCCCCTGTTGCGCGGCCAGATGCGCCGCCACGCGTTCGGCCCCTTTGGCCCGCAGCCGTGCTGCGCGGTCGCGGATGGCGCGCCCGTTCACCTGCGGCATGCGCGCAGCCGGGGTGCCGGGGCGCGGCGAATAGGGGAAGACATGCAGCCAGGTCAGGTGGCAGTCATCGACCAGCTTCAGCGAGTTGTCGAACTGCGCTTCGGTTTCGGTCGGAAAGCCTGCGATGATGTCGGCGCCGAAGGTCATGTCCGGGCGCAGGCGGCGTGCCTCTTGGGCAAATCGGATCGCGTCGTCGCGCAGGTGGCGTCGTTTCATCCGCTTGAGGATCAGATCATCACCGTGTTGCAGCGACAGGTGCAGATGGGGCATCAGGCGGGGTTCGGTGGCGATGGCCTGCATCAGGGCGTCGTCGACCTCGATCGAATCGATCGACGAGATTCGCAGCCGCGGCAGATCCGGCACCAGTTTCAGGATCCGCATCACCAGATCGCCCAGCTTTGGCCCCGCAGGCAGATCCGCCCCCCACGAGGTCAGATCGACCCCGGTCAGCACGACTTCGTTAAAGCCCTTGTCCACCAGTCGCTTGATCTGATCCACCACCACGCCTGCAGGCACGCTGCGTGAATTGCCCCGGCCATAGGGGATGATGCAGAAGGTGCAGCGATGGTCACAGCCGTTCTGGACCTGCACATAGGCGCGCGACCGGGTGCCGAACCCGTCGATCAGATGGCCTGCGGTTTCCGTGACCGACATGATGTCGTCGACCTGCACCGGTTCGGTGTCGCCGATAAAGCCGGGTGCAAGCTGGGCCCAGGTTTCGGGCTGCATCTTTTCGGTGTTGCCGATGACCAGGTCGACCTCGTCCATGGCGGCAAAGCTGTCGGGGTCGGTCTGGGCAGCACAGCCGGTCACGATGACCCGTGCATCAGGGTTTTCACGGCGCAGGCGGCGGATTTCCTGCCGGGCCTTGCGCACCGCTTCCGAGGTGACGGCGCAGGTGTTGACGATCACCGCGTCATCGACCCCCGCCTCGGCGGCGAGCGCTTTCATCGCCTCGGTCTCATAGGCGTTCAGGCGGCAGCCCTGGGTGGTGAATTTCGGCGCGCTCACCCGATCTGCTCCAGCCACTGGGCAGTGAACTGTCCGCTGAACACATGGGAGGTGCCACCGGTCATCCAGACCCCGTCATCGCGCCAGTCGATCTGCAGATCGCCGCCGTCCAGGCTCAGCCGCACCGAACGCCCGGTCAGCCCGCGCCGCGCTGCCGCCACGGCCACCGCGCAAGAGGACGAGCCCGAGGCCAGCGTGACGCCCACGCCACGCTCCCAGACGCGCATGCGCAGGTGATCGGGGGCGATCAGATGTGCGACCTGCACATTGGTGCGTTCGGGATAAAGCGGGTGATGTTCATGCGCGGCGCCAAAGCGGGGCAGGTCCACCGCATCCGCGTCATCGACAAAGAAACTGCAATGGGGGTTGCCCATGCCCGTGGCGGCCGGATCGCCGTCGATGGGCAGGTGCAGGGTGTCCATCTCATGGGCGAGCGGGATCTCGTCCCACTGCAGCTGCGGCTGGCCCATATTGACCGACACCAGCCCGTCGCCTGCGTCACACGCCTGCAATGCGCCGCGATCGGTCGTCAGGGTCAGCGCGGTCTTGCCGCTTTCATCCATCAGATGGCGCGCGATGCAGCGCGTGGCATTGCCGCACGCGGCCGAGGTCGATCCGTCGGCATTGTAAAAGGTCAGATGCGCATCCCCCGAGCCGTTGGCGATCACCGCCAGCTGGTCAAAGCCGACCCCCATGTGACGGTCGGCAATGGCCTGCGCGATGGCAGGCGTCACGGGCCAGTCGCGCCTGCGCGCGTCGACCACGACAAAGTCATTGCCAAGCCCATGCATCTTCATGAAGGGCAGCCCGGATGGTTCAGCTGTCTTGTGCATGGGGGGCATATAAACGCGTGTCTGAAAGGAATCCAGAGAAGGTGCAATTTTCGTGACAAAAAGGGGTTGACCCCCCCCGGCAGGTCTCTTAGTTAGGCGCCCTGTCGAGACGGTAAACATCGCCCCGACAAGAGAGTGGGCCGTTAGCTCAGTTGGTAGAGCAACTGACTTTTAATCAGTGGGTCGCAGGTTCGAATCCTGCACGGCTCACCACTCCAACCGATTGTGAATGAACCATGAGAGTGCGAATTTGGAGCATAAGCTTGCGAATTCGCTCATCTGACAGCAGTTCTTGAGATCAGAACGTGAACAAACTTGCTACCTGGCATTTGGGATCACGATTGCTGAGTTTCTTGCCCTTTGCCCTGGCAGGTCATGTGTTTGATTGTTTGAGCCAGCTTTCTTGCCGGGCTAGTCTTCCCAGCGAAACGCGCCCTTGTCCGCTATCACGCGACCCAAAGAGGGCAAGGCAAAGTGGCTCCCGAGCACAAGGCACCCTGTTTCCGAAGCGCTTTCCAACAGTTTCCGACGAGAGGTCACGGCCATTTCTGCATCGGAATCGAACTTGAAATGCCACTCGGGGTGCCAGCACTGCGCGGTTGTGTGGATCGCATCGCCAGTAATCAGGGCACGCTGGTTCCCGCTGTTGATCTGGACCGAGACGTGGCCGGGTGTATGGCCAGGTGTCGGTATCAGGGTGACATGATCGCCTAGCATATGTCCGGCCGCTACAAGTTCCGCCTGTCCAGCTTCGATGACAGGTAGAACGCTTTCCACATAGAGGTCGCTGTTACCCTCGCGCTGATACGCCTCGTCCGCCGCAGGCATCAGATAGCGCGCGTTCGGAAAGGTCGGAACCCAGCGCCCGTCTTCAAGCCGCGTGTTCCAGCCGACATGGTCGACGTGCAGATGCGTGCATAGAACATAGTCGACATCCCCCACATCCAACCCAGCAGCCGTAAGGCTTGCCATAAAGCGTGTACTTGATCGTCTGTGCCAGTCAGGATGTCGAGGCGCGTTCTTGTCATTGCCAACGCAGCTGTCGACCAGGATGTTGTGTGTTGGTGTTTTCAACAGGAAACCCTGAATCGGCAGGATCAACCGGCCGGACTGTGCGCAGACGCCTCCGGGCACATGCGCTTCGACGATAGCCCGGACATCCGGCCCCGCAGTTGGAAACAGCTCTTCCGTGGTCAGGAAAGGCGCGTGGATTTCCAGAATACGCCAGACTTCAACGTCGCCTATTTTGCACAGCATGCCCGTTGTCCTCGCTAAATGCTCATAGCCAAGCACCTTTGGTGTGGTGTTCAGCGTTTCAGTTTCCTAAAGGCGAAGACTGCAGGAAACATCCAACAGCCTTCCGGTCCTTGGCTATTCGACGGCTTTATCTGACCTTTGGCTGGCGTAAGCTTTGAGCATCATTTCCGTGTACTCCACAGTACTAGAAGTGTGCTCACCCAAGCCAGGCCAAGCAAAAGGCAACTCCCGTAAGCAAATCTCTCGCTCTACCTTCACTCCTAGAAGAGCCGCTACTGCTAGAGCGGACACAGGTTCCTTCAGTTCCGGCCAAAGGTCTACATCAAGGATGATCCAGACGTCATTGTCTTCGTCAACGGATATTTCTGCAAACAGTGCCCCCAAACGCTCGCTTGCGTTTGAAGCATCTTCTACAAGCGCACTTCGGATCAAAAGTGTAATTTTTTCTGGATCAAGCTCTAATTTCAGCCGCGTGTCTCTGACATCAACAACTAGATCAGGCCTCTCAGGAATGTCGTTGTCCGCTATTGGTTTAGGTCGCGCATCTCCGTCTTTAAGCCACCAAGCATTCTCGTGGATATCGAGAGGAGAAGCGCCACAAGTTGGGCAATGCCAAAGGCTCTTCGCAATCTGATTGCCCGTCATCGACGAGTCACAATGCAGGCAATACCATTTATTCGATTCAGCTCCACTGATCGGATGACGGACGACACCTTCTTTATCAGGTTTTGAAGACCGTCTCGGCCAGTCAGACGCAATACCTGCACGAACCTGTTCCGCACGTTTGAGTGCAATACTAAGTGCCTGTTTCTGAAACTGCGGTTCGTGAACGGGTGCCTCTTGTTCGATCTGCGCAGCGATCTCAAGCCGAGGTGCCTTGTTCGGTGCTTCCGGTACGTGAAGGTGCCATCCCGTCCCGTACAAATGTACATCGCCCAGTGAAACTGAGATTTGGTATTCGTGCCCGTCGATCTTTCCGTGTTGAACATCGTTTTCGAAAATCGAGGTTTGAATATAGGAGCCATGTTTGGGTCGGCCAGCTTCATCTCCAGGAAGAGAGTTTATGAGCAAGCTTTCTATGCTCGACAGTTGCGCCTGCGTTGGAAGCCAACCTGTCCTGTGCTCCTTTGTGACGTCGTTCCAATGTGGGAACCCAAGCTGCCTGGCAACCAGGTCACGTGCTTCGTGTAAAGGAACCTGTTGCGCTCGTGCATAGCGCTTTGACAGTTCTTTCAGCTTTTTTAGTGAATGTGTCGGTTTCATGATCCATATCCGAACTGGATCCGAAAAGGTGCCCGCTGCTTATCGGACCCTGCCAACGGCATGGTATCCAAAAAATTTATTTCGCGTTGCTTTGCTTCGCATGGCGGGCACACCGGCCTACGCGTCAGGCCAACTACACCATCCGACGATAGCTGAGGAAGTTCAAGCGGCTTGACCTGCCCCCCACTGGTCCCTCGTTCATAACGAGAGTCTTCGGGTTTGGTTTTGATAGTCGTCGGTTTCGGGCTGGGCAAGCGCGCCGGGCGCGGAGCCCTCAAATTGCTCAAGCGTCCGGCGCGCTTCGGACGGTGTT
>JAOXSC010000028.1 GCA_025800215.1 Marinibacterium sp. | reverse complement strand
TGCCCCCTCTGGCTGCGCCATTCACCCCCGAGGTATTTCGGGCCACAAAGAAAACAGAGTCAGCTGTGATCTTTCATCAGGCGCTGTTTCTGGCGGTTCCAGTCGCGTTTGGCGCTGGTTTCGCGCTTGTCATGCAGTTTCTTGCCCTTGGCGATGCCGAGCTTGAGCTTGGCCAGGCCCTTGTGGTTGAAATACATCACGATGGGCACCAGCGTCATGCCCTTGCGCTGTGTGGCGTTCCACATGTCCGACAGTTCCTTGCGCGACACCAGCAGCTTGCGGCGGCGGCGTTCTTCGTGGGGGAACATCTTGGCGCGCTCATAGGGCGCGATGTAGCTGTTGACGAGCCAGAGTTCGCCATCTTCGACCGCCGCGTAGCTTTCTGCGATGTTGCCGCCGTTTTCGCGCAGGGATTTGACCTCGGACCCGTGGAGCATCATACCGCATTCGACATCGCTTTCGATGGCATAGTCGAACCGCGCGCGGCGGTTTTCGGCGATAACCTTGTAGTTGGGATCTGATTTCTGCTTGGCCATGGGATGAGGATGTAGGCTCAGCCGCCGCCGGGCGCAAGCGGGACATCGGCCATCGTGCTGTCCAGATGGGCCGCAAGGCGGTCAAAGACAAAGCGAATGCGGCGGCTGGTGTGCAGTTCGCGATGGGTGATCAGCCAGACCGGAAAGCGCACCGGGGCGAGATCATCGAAGACCGGCACCAGATCGTCGAAGCCCCGGCAGGGGTGATCGGGCAGCAGCGAGATGCCAAGCCCGGCGCGGATCAGCGCCAGCGCCGCGTTGCCGCTGGAGGAGCGGCTGCGGATGTTGTCGGCGGTGATCATCAGGCCCAGCCCATGCAGGAATTCGAGCATCTGGTCATTGGCGGCAAAGCCCACAAACTCATGCGCGGGGGCGTCGGCGATCAAGCGCGGGCGGCCATGCCGGGCGACATATGATGTTGCCGCATAGGCGCGGGCGGTGGCATTGCTGATCAGGCGGGCGATCAGGTCGGGTTCGGTGGGGCGCACATGACGGATGGCGATGTCAGCTTCGCGCCGGTGTAAATCGCGCAGGCTGTCATCGGCCACAAGGTCGATGTCGAGACCGGGCGCATCGGCCCGAAGCTGCGCCACAAGGCCGGGCAGCGCATGGGTGGCAAGGATTTCCGACGCCGTGATGCGAACAGGCCCTGCGATGTCGCGCGCCTGACGGCTGGCGCTGAGCGACACGCGGTTCGCTGCGTCGCGCATCGCGCGCGCATGGGGCAGCAGGTCATGGCCCGCATCGGTCAGCACCAGGCCGCGCCCTGCGCGATCAAAGAGCGTGACCGCCAGCGCGCGTTCCAGCGCCGCCACCTGCCGCCCCAGCGTTGGCTGGGTCAGGCCCAGCTTGCGGGCGGCAGCGGAGAGTGATCCCTCTTCTGCGGTGGCAAGAAAGGCGCGGGCGAGCGCCCAGTCGAAACTGTCTGCGGTGCTATCCATGCATTTACGCATAGATGATCTGCAGGTTTTGGCAATTTCTATTGCATACCCGCATGCGTTAAGGTGCGCCACGAAAGGATGATCCGATGACAGATGATGTGCAGTTCTGGGATGGCATCGCGCGACGCTATGCGGCGCGGCCGGTTCCCGACCAGGCGGCCTATGCCACGACGCTCGACCGGATCCGCGCCCATCTGCAGCCCGGTGATCAGGTGCTGGAGCTGGGCTGCGGCACCGGATCCACCGCGCTGCGGCTGGCACCCGCAGTCGCGCGGTATGCGGCCAGCGACCTGTCGCCCCGGATGATCGAGATCGGGCAGGAAAAGGCCCGCAAAGACGAGGTGTCCAATGTTTCGTTTCTGGTGTCAGACATACGTGATCCGCAGCGCGCGGGCGCATCTTATGACGCGGTGCTGGCGCTGAACCTGCTGCATCTGCTGGATGATCCGGCCGCGGCACTGGCCCGGATCCATGCGATGCTGCGCCCCGGCGGGCTGTTCATGTCAAAAACCACCTGCCGGCCGGATGCGGGCTGGTCGCTGAAATACCGGCTGATGATGGCGGCCCTGCCGGTGATGCAATGGCTGGGCAAGGCGCCGGCGGTGACGTTCCATTCGGTTCCTGAGCTGGAGGCGATGATCCGCGGGGCCGGGTTCGATCTGGTCGAAACCGGTGACTATCCGGCCATGCCCCCGGCGCATTTTGTCGTGGCCCGCAAACCGGCGCCCTGACGCACCGATCAGGCCGCCAGCGCGGCATGGACCCGGTCCGGGTCGATCTCGGACAGGGGGGCGCGGCGGGCGGGGTCGGTCGGATCATAGTTGAACAGATCGAAATCCCTTGCGTAGATCTGCTGCACCAGAAACTGGGTGAGGTCGTCGAAATACGCCTCGACCGGGTGGGCGCGTTCGGGGCCGTGGCCGGCGCTGTCATTGAAGCGTGGGATCGTGGCCAGATCCACCCGGTGCGGCGTATCGAGCTGCGACAGCACCGCGGCCATGCCGACCGAAAAATCCTCGGCCCAGATGATCCGGTCGAATCGCCCCCCGTTGGATACGAATGTGCCGAGGTGCTTTGACACCGCCGACCAGTGGATGTCGGGATCGGTGGGCTTGCGAAAGCGGATGGTGTCGCGGGCAAACAGGACAAAGCGGCGAAAACTGCGGATCTGGTCAAACTCTCCGCCATCGGGTCCACCGATGTCGATGCCGTATTTGCGCCGCATCCGCTCCATCAGATGGCCACGATAATGGCTGCCATTGCGCTGGATCGCGCAGATCTTGTCGAAGAACGCGCTGAGGATGCGGCTATAAGGGTTGCGCACGCAGGTGAACGCAAAGGTGCCAAAGTCCAGAACATGATCGCGGATCACCGGCTGGCTATGGGGCTGGGCCCATTTGTGCAGCCCGGTTTCGGCATCATGAATGTCGCCGTCGAAAAACCGCCCGTGATCGGAAAAATACAGGATCTGCCCGATCGTCGAGCAGGCGCACTTGGGCACGACCCTGTACACGACACTGCCGCTTTCGGTCATCCAGGTTCCCGGCAAGCCCATCGGCATTTCCCTTCTTTGTCTTGGCCTTGGGACGGGTCTAGGACGAAAATCCAAAGAATTGCTTTGCGCTCAACCCCCTTTTCACGGTTTTGCGCCAGCCTGCCGCCCAGACGGCCAGGAAAAACCAGGAAAGATCGGGGATCTTGACGCAAATTGCATATATTCTGATGGGCCATCGCGACGTGTCGGGGCTTTTGGCGCAGGCGCGGGCACTGGTGGCGGAGGGCGACCGCGTGGCGGTGCATCTGGACGCCCGCGCCGGGCGCGCGGCGACCCGCGCGCTGCGCGACGGGCTGCGCGATCTGCCCGGTGCGCTGCCCGCCCCGCGCCAGATCCGCTGCAACTGGGGCGGTTGGAGCCTCGTGCGTGCGGCCCTGATCACCCTGCGCGCGGCGCGCGATGCCTTTCCCGATGCGAGCCATTTCTATCTGATTTCAGGCGATTGCCGCCCGGTCAAACCCGGTATTCAGATCCGTCAGATGCTGTCCGACACCGACCAGGACTGGATCGAGGCGCAGGATTTCCTGACCAGCGACTGGATCAAGACCGGCATGAAGGACGAACGGCTGATCTATCGCCACATGTTCAACGAACGGCGTCAGACGCGCGCCTTTTATGCCAGCCTGCGCCTGCAGAAACGGCTGGGGCTGACACGCCGCCCCCCGCGCGATCTGCGCATCCGCATCGGCAGCCAGTGGTGGTGCCTGCGGCGCGACACGGTGGACCGGGTGCTGCGGTTTTGCCGCAAACGGCGCGATGTGATGCGGTTCTTTGCCACCACCTGGATCCCGGATGAAAGCTTTTTCCAGACGCTGGTGCATCATCTGGTGCCGCAGGATCAGATCAGCGGCCGCAGCCCGACCTTTCTGATGTTTTCCGATTATGGCCTGCCGGTCGCATTTCACGACGATCACGCCGATCTTCTGATGCGCCAGACCGCGTTTTTCGCGCGCAAGATCTGCCCGGATGCGGGCGGGCTGCGGGCGCGGCTGGACGCGCTTTATGCCGATCCCCACCCGATCCGGGATCTGGCGGATGACGGCACGCGCCATCTGCAGGTGCTGGCCAATCTGGGCCGTCACGGCGCGCGCCACGCCCCGCGCATCTGGCAAAGCGGCAGCGACATCGGACAGGGGCGCGACGTGCTGGTGATCTGTTGCAAAAAGCGCCACGTGGCCCGGCAAATGGCCCATGCCATCGCGCCAAAGGTCGGTCGCCCCGCCTTTGGCTATCTGTTTCACGAAGATGACAGCGATCTGCCCGATCTCGGCGGGCTTGAACGCGGTCTGGACAAGCGCAACCGCCACCGCCGCGCCTTTCTGGGGCTGCTGTGTGACCGGCTGGGATCGGATGGGCTGATCCTGTGCGCCGACCCGTCCGATCTGGATCTGTTGCGGGATCTGGCGCGCGATGCCGCCCGGCTGCGGATCCTGCAGATCCGCTGTGATCTGAGCCTGCGTTACATGAAAGGGCATGCCGACCGTCTGGGCCTGCCTTGTGCCGATCCCGGCACGCTAAGGGCGCTGCGACGCGGCATCATTGCCGAAGAAGACGCGCTGGCCGCCGCAGATCTTGCGCCGCTGTCGGTGATGTCGGACACGGACCCGCAGAGCGCACAAGTCAGCGCCTTGGCCAGCGTATTGGCCGGGGCATTGACCGGGGCGCGGGCCGGGGTGCAGGGCTGGGACCCGCAGGGCGCGCAAGACCTGTTGCAGGGCCTTGCGCCAGATCAGGACTGACCCCGATCAGTTCCAGCGCTGCAGCCAGCGGCGCAGGCCGCGGCGCTTGTCGGCGATCGCGTCGCCGGCGGCATCCAGATCATCGCCCATCCGTTCCAGCACCGGGTCGATCCGGCGTTCGCGGAACCGCCGCCAGCGGATCCAGAGCGCGCCGAAGACCAGCACGAAACAGGTCAGGAAGATGATGTTGAACCAGTTGGTGATCTGCACATCCGGCCCGTCCACATCGCGCATCCCCACCACGTTGGGATAGATCGAAATCGGTTCGAACCGCCAGCCATAGTAGCGCAGCGCCACCCAGCTTGGATTGTCACGGGTCGAGATCTTGTCGCGAATCTCGGCCTGCAGATTGGCCGAATTCAGCTTGAAATAGGGTGGCCAGCCCCAGCCGGTGTCTTCGTTGCGATAGACGCGCGGGCGGTTGTTGGGGCGAAACGCATCGACAAAGAAAATGTCGCGGCTGATGTCATTGGTCGCGCTGCTGGTGCCCGGATTGGCCCAGAAGATCGAATTGGCGCCCGCCTCGATCCGGCGCACTTCGGTGTTGGTGATGCGCACCACGTCATAGCGCGGCAGCGTGTAATACAGGCACGCCGCGACCAGTGCCCAGATGATCAGGGTCAGGCCCCATTTGATGTAGTACATTGCGAACCTCTCACGTCTTGTTCGTCAGATAAATGATCAGCCCGATCACGCCAAGGGGCACAAGGTAGATCGCCAGCGCCAGCCGCAGGCTCAGACGGTCGGTATAGCGTGCCAGCCGGGTGCGCACATAGGTGTCGCGGTCTTCCGCGCTGTCGGCGCGCTGCCAGGCGTCCTGCAGCCGGTGTCGCTTGTTGCCACGCAAATGCATCAGCACTGCGACATAGGCCACGCTTTGCAGGATCAGCAGGATCACCAGGAACCGGGCAAAGACCAAAGGGGCTCTCCGAACGAAAAGGGCACGCGCGACCACCCTGCCCGCGTGCCCCGGCGATTGCAAACCTCTTGGGTGCGGCTTAGCCCACCACGTTGAAGTCGGGCCCGAACGGATAGCCAGTGATGTTCTCGGCGCCGTCTTCGGTGATCACCAGAATATCGTGTTCACGATACCCGCCCGCGCCGGGTTCACCATCGGCGATGGTCAGCATCGGCTCCATCGAAATGACCATGCCGGGTTCGAGCACCGTGTCGATGTCTTCGCGCAGCTCAAGCCCGGCTTCGCGCCCATAGTAATGCGACAGCACGCCAAAGGAATGGCCATAGCCAAAGGTGCGGTATTGCAGCAGGTCGCGTTCGGCAAAGAAGGTGTTGATCTGCTCGGTCACCGCCGCACAGCTCACCCCCGGTTTCAGCAGCGACATGCCATATTCATGGGCGGCGACGTTGGCCTCCCAGATCCTGAGGCTGGCGGCGTCGACCTCTTGCACAAAAAGCGTGCGTTCGAGCGCCGTGTAGTAGCCGCTGATCATCGGGAAGGTATTCAGCGACAGGATGTCCCCGCGTTCCAGCGCGCGGGCGGTCACCGGGTTATGCGCCCCGTCGGTGTTGAGCCCCGACTGAAACCACACCCAGGTGTCGCGATATTCGGCATGGGGAAAGCGCTTGGCGATCTCAAGCTCCATCGCGTCGCGCCCGGCCATGGCCACGTCGATTTCGCGGATGCCGGGGCGGATGGCGTCGCGAATGGCATAGCCGCCCACATCCGCCACCGCAGCCCCCGCGCGGATCAACGCGATCTCGGCCGCTGATTTGCGCATGCGCTGCTGCATCGTGGCCTCTGACAGATCCAGTGTGACGGCAGGCGACAGGAAATCTTCGAGCTTTTCACGCTGCACCAGGGTCAGGTGGTCCCCTTCGACGCCCAGAACCGCGCCTTCGCCCACCACCGACGCAATCGCGCGCCAATAATTGTCGCGCGCCCAGTCGGTATAGGTGATGTTGTCGCAAAAGCTGCGGCGCCAGGGCTGGCCTGCGTCGATGCCCGCGCTGATCGTCACGCAGTCATCCTGCGTCACCACCAGCCCATAGGGCCGCCCGAACGCACAATAGAGGAACCCCGAATAATAGGCCACATTGTGCATCGACGTGAACACCGCCGCCGTGACGCCCAGATCCTCCATCCGGGCGCGCAGCCCGGCGATGCGACTGTCATATTCGTCGGTGGCAAAGGGCAGAACGGCCTTTGTCCCATTGTGATAGCGGTAGAATTCCGGACGTGCGGTCATGAATGACCCTCCTTTTCAGAAAGGTCCCGGCGTTCAGGACTTAAATCATCAGGGCCCGTTCCGATGGCAGAACGCGGGCGACGCCATCGCCCCGGCCCTTGCGGGCGACCGTGCGGGCAAACGCGGCGCGTGACAAGCCCAAAGCCCCTCAATCCGGGGTCAGCAGGGCCACCATGTCGCTTGATGCATCGGTCAGCGGCGCGATCACGTCGAAATGGTGGCGCCCCGGTGCGACGACCAGAGCGCTGTCCCAGGCATCGGCCAGCCAGCGGGCCTGATCCAGGAAGGCCGGGCGCTCGTCACCGCCCACCCAGACCGTGACCGGCGCGGCATGGCGGATCGACATGAACACGGGGCTTTCATCTTCGGCCATGGCCGCATCAAGGCGGAAATCGGCATTCATGGCGGTCTGCATCAGCGGGCGCAGATCCGACAGGGGCGAGATCGGCAGCACCCGCCGGATGCGCAGCGCCACATCCGGCCCAAGCAGCTTGGGATCCAGCATGCGCGCCACCAGATGCCCGCCCGCCGAATGGCCCGCCAGCGTGATCGGCCCGGCCTGACGCGCGGCCACCACCTGCACTGCGCGGGCGATCTGGCGGGTGATCCCGGCGATGCTCGCATCCGGGCACAGATCATAACCCGGCATCGCCACCGCCCAGCCCCGTGCCAGCGCGCCAGCGGCCAGATGCGACCAGCTCGACGGGTCGAACATGCGCCAATAGCCGCCATGCACAAAGATCAGCACCCCCTGTGCCACGCCGTCGGGGTGAAACAGATCGAACCGTTCGCGCGCGCCGTCGCCATAGGGCAGATCGCGCTCGCAGCGCGCGCCCAGCCCGTCGCGGAACGCCGCCGCCTCGGCCGCCCAGCGCGCGGGATAGTCCATGCTGCCCGGTATGTGGGCGGCATTGGCATAGGCATCATCCATGTCGGTCATTGGCGCGGTCCTTGTGGGTCAACTGGACTCATCGTGAAGGCTGGACAAGGGCCAGCGCAAGTGGTTTCGACAAGGCAGGGCCCGCACCATCGGCGGGCGGTTTGGGAGAACACGATCATGCTGGACGCCACCACCGACTTGAAATCACTGCTGAAAGACCCGACGCTGCTGGAAACCCGCGCCTATATCGGCGGTCAGTGGGTGGATGGCGACAACGGCACGTTCGATGTGACCAACCCGGCCCGCGGCGACGTCATCGCCGAGGTGGCAGACCTGTCGCGCGCCCAGGTGGCCGGGGCCATCGCCCAGGCCGAAGCCGCCCAGAAAGACTGGGCCGCCATGACGGGCAAGGAACGCGCCGCGATCCTGCGTCGCTGGTATGACCTGATGATGGACCATGCCGGGGATCTGGGCCTGATCCTGACCGCCGAACAGGGCAAACCTCTGCCCGAAGCGGTGGGCGAAATCGGCTATGGCGCGTCCTTCATCGAATTCTTCGCCGAAGAAGCCAAGCGCATCTATGGCGAAACCATCCCCGGCCATCAGCGCGACAAGCGGATCATGGTTCTCAAACAGCCCATCGGCGTGGCCGCGTCGATCACGCCCTGGAACTTTCCCAACGCGATGATCACCCGCAAGGCGGGCCCGGCGCTGGCGGCGGGCTGTTCCTTTGTGGCGCGCCCGGCGGCCGAAACACCGCTGTCGGCCATTGTCATGGGGGTTCTGGCCGAACGTGCGGGCATCCCGGCGGGGGTCTTCAACGTGCTGCCATCGTCGCGGTCGTCCGACGTGGGCAAGGAGTTCTGCGAAAACCCCGCCGTGCGCAAACTGACCTTTACCGGTTCGACCGAAGTGGGCCGCATCCTGCTGCGTCAGGCCGCCGATCAGATCATGAAATGCTCCATGGAGCTGGGTGGCAACGCGCCGTTCATCGTCTTCGACGACGCGGATCTGGAT
>JAOXSC010000022.1 GCA_025800215.1 Marinibacterium sp. | reverse complement strand
TGCAGCTGCAACCGGGACAGCTGGGGTTTCGCGTCGCCGAACGGGTGTTGCGGGGGATCTGGCTCAGCCTTGAAACACAGGCCTGCGCATTGCGCAGCTGTCACGCCCGCCGCGACCCCAATTCCAACACCAGTTTCGGGGCCAGTTTTGGGGCCATCCTGTCCGACGGGCCGGGCCACAGCTGGAAAGGCCAGCCCATCGGCTATGGCGATGTGCTCGTGTTCGGTCAGGCCAGCCATGACTACACCCTGCCCGCCGGCAGCCTGCGACTGGGGATCGACGTCGCACCAGAGCTGGCGCATCAGGCCGGGCTGACCGCGCTGCCCGCGGGCATCTGGCGAACCGACACCGCCCGGTATGACCAGATGGTCACCCTCTGCCTGCAGCTGCTGGCGCGGCCCGATGCGACCTGCCCCCCGGCCCAGATCATGAGCACCCTGCTCGGCGCGCTCAGCCAGCCCGCCGGTTTCGACCCGCATGCGCGCTATGGCACCCTGCGACGCGCCGAAGACTATCTGGGCAGCATCGGCTGGGACAAGGCCCTGGCCGTCGACGACATGAGCGCCGCACTGGGCCTGTCCCGACGCACGCTGCACCGCGCCTTTGACGACATCCTTGGCATGGGCCCGGCCAGCTATATCCGGCTGGTGCGCCTGCACCGGTTCCACACCCTGCTGAAATCGGGCGCCGGCCACAGCAGCGTGACCCAAGCCGCGCTCGACGCGGGCTTTGACCATTTCGGCCGCGCCGCCCGCTACTATCGAACCCATTTCGGCCGGTTGCCGAAAGAGGTCGGCCGCCTTCCAAAACCCTGACCGCTCACGGCCGCTCATGGCCAGACCAGAGACAGCCCGAATTTCAGCTGGCTCTTGGCGGCCCCGTCGGGGCGCGCCGCAAGGCTGTAGGCGCCGATGTTCACATCAATGGCCGACCCGTCCGCACGCGGGAATGTCTTGCCAAAGGTCACACCCACCGGCACCTGCCAGCGCTCGGATCCCGGAGCGTCCCAGGTGTAGGTCATGGTATTGGCGTAGCCCAGATAGCTGCCGCCAAACAGATCGCTGTTGTACATCAGCACCGGATTGATCGACGCCACGCTGAACCCGTCCTGCCCCCAGTGCTGGCCGACAATCCCGCCATAGGTCCAGCGCCCCGACGCGCCCGTCACCACAGCCGTCAGACCACCGCCCCAGCCCGGCCCCGCCGCCGCATCATTGGTACGCGTGCGCAACGAGATCTGCGGCCCGAGCCCGAACTTGATGCCCCCCGATCCACGCGGAGACACAAAGGCCTGCAGCACCACATCGCCAAGCCCCCAGTCATACTGCGCCGACCCGCGCGGCCCGCCCCCAAGCGGCGGCAGCACCACACCGTTGCGCGCCCCGACGATCGGCACGATGCCGCGCAGGATCACGTTGTAATCCCCCGTGGTCGGCAGCGAATAGACCGGCTGCACCTGAAACCCATAGGCCAGCGGGTCACGCTCATCATCAAAACCGATGGTGTTGTCGGTGATCACCGCACGGATATTGGCCAGCGGATCCTGCACCTTGCGCGCGATCTGACATTGCGCATCACAGCCATCATCCGCCTGCGCCATCCCTGCCCAACCACACAGCGCGATCAGCGCGCCCCGGATCATCCGTTTCATCGTGGCCATACCCTATCTACAAATCTTGAATAGTCGCGCCACGCCGCATCGCTTTCCGGCAGATCGTCGATCTGAAAGACATGCCACATGCCCTCGTAGACAATCAGATCCACCGGCACGCCCGCATCCAGCAACCGGCGCTGCAGCCGCGCCGCCCCCGACAGGAACAGATCGCGCGTGCCCGTGGTGACCAGCATCGGCGGCAGATCGGCGCTGAACGGTCCATAGATCGGTGACGGGCCGGGATCGCTCAGGTCCAGATCACCGGCATAGATCCGGGCCGATGGCGCCAGATTGTCATCATAGACAATGATCGGATCGGCCCGGCGCAGGGTGATGTTGGTATCCCCCGCATCCGAAATATCGACCCAGGGCGACAGCAGCGCGGCGGCGGCGGGCATCGGCTGCCCGTCTTCCAGCAGCGCCTGCAAGGTGCTCAGGATCAGCCCGCCCCCGGCGCTGTCCCCGGTCAGGATCAGATCGCCCGGCGCATAGTCCTTCAGCAGATGGGCATAGACCTGCATGACAAAATCACGCGACGCGGGAAACGGTGCTTCCCAGGCCAGCGGGTAATGCACCGACAGCACCTGCGCACCGGTGGCCTGCGCCACCCGCAGTGATGCCACCAGCGTGCTGCGTGGCGTCGAATAGGTATGCGCCCCGCCATGCACATGCACCATCAGCTTCCCGGCCCGCGCAGGGTCTGCGGTTTCGGGCGTGATCAGCAGATGGGTGCGGCCCCCGATCTCGACCTCTTCGACCCGCGACGGCATGGCGCGCAGCGCGGCGGCGTTGTCCTCGACCCCGGCGGCTTCAAGCGCATCGAACACCGCGCGCACGTCGCCATCAACAACGGCAACCTCGGGCATGGTGCGCAGGGCCTCGGCGGCCTCGGGGCTAATCGTGCCCGGCACCTCGCGCGCCGCTGCACTGCAGCATAGCGCAAGGATGGCGGCGGACGTGATAGGGGCCAGGGACAGTCGGAACCTCTTGTGAATCATGGGTTCGCTCAGATCCGAGACAGCAGGCGCGCGGGCGTGTTCACCATCATGTTAGCGATAGCATCCTCGCTCACCCCGACATTGCGGAACAGCGGCACCACATAGTTGGAGATCCGCGTATAGCCGACCCCGCCAAAGGTGCGCAGGTGGTTCTTGGCATAGCAATCCTGGCTCAGCACGATCTGATCGGAATAGCCCTGCTGGATCAGGAAATAGACCATGGCCATGACTTCGACATCGCTCTGGCCGCCATTGCCTTCGAAGGCATTGGGCACATCGCCATCCAGCAGGAATTCGAAAATCTCGAACCCGACCCAGGTGCCGAACGTGTCAAAGGACAGGATATAGCCCTGGTCCAGAATGGCCTTGAAGAAATCCAGATCGACCACAAAGCGCCCATCGGGGTTGGTCACCTGATTGCGCAGATTGTCGTTGGTCACAAAGGACTGCATATGCGCAAAGACGGTGCGCTCGGGCGTCGAGCCCATTGTCTTGAGATCGCGATGCACCTCTTCGGCCTTGGCCTGATCAAACTTCGATCCGTGGTGGATCGTGTACATCAGCCCGCATTCCTTTTGCGCGTTGATGATCGCCTGGGCCGCGCGCTGTTCGTTTTCATCCCAGTAATTCGGCGCGGTCTTGAGATGCCCGGCCTTCACGCCCGACTGGCCGAACCCGTCATTCACATGGCCCAGGAAGGTGCGGGTCAGCTCATCGGTGGTCATCTCGAGCGCTTCGTCATACCAGAACGTATTGTCGCCGCCATAAAGCCCGGTGGAACAGATCAGGTTGATGCCGGTCTGTTCACTGAGATCCTTCAGCACCAGATGATATTCCGGCCCCTGGTTCTTGCCCCAGGGCGACACCTCAAGAATGGTCTGCCCACCCACCTGTTTGTAGTAGTTCAGCTCATCAATCATGACCTGCCGGTCACGCAGAGACCAGGCGTCGCGCATGAAAGCATAGCCACCCATGTTCATATAGCCCAGGTGCTTCATCTCGACCGGCGCCTCGGGGTCGGCGGCGAAGTACTTGACCTTGTCGATCTTGTCGAAATCGGGCTTGGTTTCGTAATAGTAGCCGGTGAAGTCCGAATAAATGTGCTCGTGCATCAGCGTAAAGCCAAGATCCTTGGCAGGCATCGGGCCGCGCACGGTCATCACCGTTCCGGTCGCCTGCTCGCCTGCGGCCATCACCGGCACCGCACTGCCAGCAAGGGCCGTGGCGCCCACGCCTGCGGCGATCTCAAGAAATTCGCGACGGGTTTTGGAATAGGATGTCATGACATGTCCTGCGTGCGTTACATGGCCCGAGGGCCGGAAAGGTCACGCAGGTCTAGCGATCTCACGGCAGCGGCAAAAAGCCGAATTCTGCCAAAAATGGGCGTCCTGATCATGTTGACGCCACGCAGGGGCCGATTGCCGCCCCCTGCCCGTTTGACGGGTCTTGTCAGTCCAGCCAGTCGCGAAACGGCTTGTAGCTGTTGCCGAACTGCACATCCATGATGCGCGCGTCGCCATCGGCGGTGATGCCGGAAATCAGCGCCCAGTACTCCTGTGCCGCGCCGTCGGTGAAATAGACGATCTCGGAGCGGTATTGCGGGCTGTGATCGCGCCGCGCCAGCAACACGCAGTGGTCAAAGGGTTTGACGTTCTGCGCCTTGAGCGACACCAACGCCGCACTCAGGTTCTTTGCCCGATCGCCGCCCTGGTCGATTGCTGCAGCGGCGGTGTCGAAATCGGCGGCCAACAGAGCGCCCTTGATGGTTTCAAAGGCGTCAATCTGCTCGCCGGGTTGCGCATCCAGGCAGTCGGCGCTGGCCGTCGCGGCCCATCCTGCCAAAATCATCGTGCATGCGCCAAGCGCGGTCGAAAGCCTCATATCAATGTCCCTTGCAGTTGATCTGTCCCGGTTTGGTGGGTTGCCATGATTGTTAGAGCAAGGATCGTGGCGGGTCTATCGTCTAGATGCGTCGTTGCGGTGGCGGCGGAAAGTCGAGGGTTTCGTTGCCGAAAGCGCCGTCTGTCGCATAAGAGCGATATGTCCGATAATGTATGGGAGTGTTTGCTCTTTCATATTACAGGGTTCGCGTTTGGACTGCACGCCGAAAACGACGCTGACGGGATTTTTTTTGAAGCTATTGAGGCGGAATTCAGCGGACGGGTTCGGTGCGTGAGAACAGAGTTCACAGCTGTGAACAAACCCTTTCAGCAGCGCCCGGTAGTCTCGGTTCACAGCTGTGAACCCTCACCCATCCTTCCGTGCCAACGCCATGATCATCGGCCCGCACGAGAACGTCCCATCCGCCGCTTTTCGACTGAGCGTCCGCAAATACCCGCCCGGTGATTTGATACTTTCGAACCGCTCCAACATGGCGACCAGCGCAATCGCGGCATTCTCGGGCCCCATCATTTCCTTGGCCTCATCCCACGCTGACACACAGATCCCCATCATTGGTCGAATGATGTCCGCTGCGCGAACAAGGTCGTTCCAATGTAGAATACGATAATCGCAGTAGGTCCGGAATTCACTGCATGTGGCAAGAACAAGGCCGATGGGAACTGTGGGTTTTCGTCCTTTCAATCGCGTTACTTCGGAGTTCGGTGTCATCTGTGCGGGACGTTCAGATTCATAAGAGTCTAATTTAGTGTTCTTATAGTGCTGCTCATTCTGCACGCCCTTGGTGCTCATTTCTTCTGATTCCGCGACCTCCAGATGGACGCGCAGATCGGTCAACGCATCTGCCAGCCGGGTTTCGAGGGCTTGCAATTCAGTCAGGGTCAGCTTCCGGCGCAGCGCGCGTGCGGTCAGGGTCGCGAGGTCCGAGAACGCGGCCCAGATCTCAAGCTGCGGTTGTTGCTCGGCACCGAACTCGGCAAGGCCCGCAAGGTCGCGGCGCATCAGGCGGATGGTTTCGCGCAGCCGCTCCATCGCCTGGGTTTCCGCGCGGGCGTCTTCGGCCAGTGCGCAGATCTCGGGGAAGCGGTGAACCAGAGGCGACAGGTCGAACCCATAGGCGATCTTGTCGTCGCCGTAGCGTCTGGCATAGCGTTTGCCGTTGGGGCTGTCGCGGCGGGTGATCACGCCTGCGCGCACCAGGGTCGCCAGATGGCGGCGCATGGTCGAACAGGGCATGCCGTTCAGACGCTCGCAGATCGAGCGGTTGGACGGATGCACAACCAGATCTTTACCATCTGTCGACAGAACAGGTTTGGGGTGAAAGCTGATCAGCGCCTGCAGGACGGCAAGGTCACGGTCGCTCAGATCAAAATGGCGGCGGGCGACGGTCAGTTCGCGCAGCGCGTCCCATTTGTTGACCTCGTCACGGGGCAGGGGCGCGCGATCAGGCGCGGGGACGTGTTGCAATTGGGCAGCACTGACCGGTCGCCGGAACGACGTTACGGGCATGTAGGACATTTTCTATCACGAAGACAAAGAAATCCCGTTCTGCAAATCGAATAGGACTTGCAGTTACACGCTCTCGCCTCTACCTTGAAGGTGCTAGAAACAAGTTAGGTCTCGTGGAGCGTTGTCTTTGCGGGGCCTTTTTCTTTGGCTGGCTCGTGCCTCCTGTTTTGGTTTCTGCTCTACCTCAGTCTTCCGCGCGTTTTATCCATTGCGCGTGAAGGTCTTCGATCAGCTGCTCGGCTTCGCCTTCGACCCAGTCCGCAAAAGCGCCCTGATCGAGGCTGATCGTTATTCCTGTTTTTGTCCGTTTCACCGACCCGCCGCGCTGACCGCCCAGCCGAAGAACCCGGCTGTGGGTCGGCACCCCGCGCGCGGCGGGGGAGGGCGGGGTCGTGGGACGTGCGGGCCGCAGGCTCTGAACGGCCTTTTCCACGGCTTCAAAGGCCAAGACCGAAAGATCGGCGGGATCCTGGGCCAGATCTTCGGTCACCACCGACATCTCGTCTCGGTGGTAAACATGCTCGGCAATCTCGGCGAGGCTGTGGCGGTCTGCGCCGCTTTCTTCGATGCCTTTGCCAAGCGCTTCCCAACGCGGGCGACCCACGCCATGGGCCGGGCCCACCGCGTGGATGATGTCGGTGCCCACCATTTCCACCACCGTCTTGGCCATGGAGATGGAAGATTTGGTCACGGTCAGAACTTCGGCCACCTGGGATTGGTTGCCAAAGCCAGACGAGATAAGTTCCTGAGCGAAAAGGGCTTTTTCGATATAGGACAGATCGCGCCGCGCCATGTTTTCCGAGATCTGGGCGCGCACGGCGGCCTGATCATCCAGATTGGCGACCAGCGCGCGGACCTTGTCGACCTTGTCGGACTGCCGGATCGCTTCCAGCCGCCGCCGCCCATAGACCAGCAGATACCGGTCGGCTTCGCTGGGATGGCGGCGCACCAGAATGGGCACGGTCTGGCCATTGGTTTCGATGGCGTCGCGCAGATCCAGCACGTCTTCGGGATCAAGCCGGTCATTGAGCCGGTCGTCGATGATGCTTGTCGGGTCAAGCTCCCAGACATGGTGGCTGTCCACCGCGTCGCGGGCCGAGCGCAGGGCGCGGTTCGATGCCATCATCGACGCCGCCGTGGTCGGGGCAGGGGCCTTGGCCGCGGCAAGATTGTCCAGAAGGGACATCCGGCTTTTCTTTTTGCTGGTCATGTGTCGCGCCCCCAGGTCTGCTGGATCAGGGCGGCGATTTCGTCATTGACCGCATTCAGGCTTTCGATGGCCCGGTCATAGGTGGAGCGGGTAAAGGCGCTGCGTTCGACCTCGTAGAGGGTCTGTTTGGTCAAGCCCGCATCGGAAATCGCCGTTGATTTCAGCATCGGTGCGTTCAGCACGCTGTCGCCATACATGTGCCGCAGAAAGGCCACGATCCGGTTCTGCGGCGCGTCGGCGGGTTCATAGCGGGTCAGCACATAGCGCATCCAGTCATGCGACATGTCCGCGCCGCTTTCGGCGATCACATCCATCAGATCGGCGGTCATGCGCAGGAATTGCGACATCGACATCACATCGAGCATTTCAGGGTGAATGGTCACCAGAACACCAGTCGCTGCCGACAGGGCCGACATGGTCAGGAAGCCAAGCTGTGGCGGGCAGTCGATCACCACCACATCATAGTCATCATCAACCTGGCTGAGCGCCTCGCGCACGCGGAAAAAGAACAGCCCCGCATGGCCATTGGACAGGGCGCGGGGCGTGTCGTGCTCGAACTCCATCAGTTCGAGGTTTCCGGGAATCAGATCCAGATTCGGGATATAGGTGGGCCTGATCACCGATGTGATCGGCGCGGGATCGTCAAAGCGGATGGCATCGTAAAGCGTGCCGCCATCTTCAAGATCGAATTCCGGCTGCACCCCGTGCAGCGCGGTCAGCGATGCCTGCGGGTCAAGGTCGATGGCCAGCACGCGATAGCCGCGCAGCGCCAGCCTTTGGGCCAGATGGGCCGATGTCGTGGTCTTGCCCGAGCCGCCTTTGAAGTTCATCACGCCGATGATCTGCAGGTGGTCTCCGTCCCGCCGTCCGGGGATGTAATCGCCTGGTTTCCTTGCGGTTTTTTCCAGCAGAACCCGCAGATCCTGAATGTCCTGAGACGAATAGAGCCGCCGGTTTCCAGGTGTCAGTTCGGGCGACGGCCCCTTGCCGTCAAGATGCAGCTTGCGCAGGTAGGAATCGTTGACCCCGAGCAGGGCCGCGGCCTCGCCCGAGGTGAATTTGCGCATGGATTTGGTCGCATCGGGCGGGAACAGGCTTTCGCGCTGCGAATGCAGTTGGCCCGCCATCCATTCGGAATGTTGACGGATCACCGCATTGAGGTCTTCATGCGTTTCGGTCTTGGTCATCTGCTCTCATATCCCCGCGACGTGTTCACGGAAGGTGGCGTTTTTCGCCTTGTTTCCGTGACTATTCACTCAAGTTACGGATTCGTGCAAGCTTTTTTGCGGATCGGGCCGGTTTGGGGCCCGTTTGGGGGTGCGATCCGGCGGCTGGTGGTGATTTGTCGCGTCCGGGTCGGTGAGATGTTGGCACCGCTGTCAAACTGTGGTCATCACGGGGTGCATAATTGGCACAGGGACCGATGTTGTCAGAACGGAGCATAAAGCCCGCCATGCGCGCTGTCATCCGCAAGGATCGGCTGGTGCTGGTGCAGGTCAAACAGGCGCGCAGCGGGCGGGTCTATCTGACGCTGCCCGGTGGCCGGCAGGAACCGGGCGAGACGATGCAGGCCTGTCTGGCGCGCGAATGTCTGGAAGAAATCGGCGTGGTGCCGGTGATCGGGGATGTGTGCCATGTGGCCGATGTGCGCCGGGTCGGGCCCAAAGGGGTGCGCCAGCTCAATGAGGTGCTGTTCAGCTGCACGGTGCCTGCCGCCTATCAGCCGGTGATGGGCACGGCCCCCGATAAGCGCCAGATCGGCACGACCTGGGCCGATCCGGTGGAGCAGGGGGCCGATTTTTTGCCGCGCTATGATCTGGCGCTGCTGCGGGCGGATGCGCCGGTTTATCTGGGGAGGCTGGAGCATGATGCTCCCTGACGCGGTCGAGGAGAACATGTCCTTTCTGCTGGTCGAGCTTGATGGCCAGCTGTCGCGCCTCAGCGGCTATTTCAAGAGCCCGCACAGTGACACCGCCGAGCAGCTGGTGGCGCGGGCGGGCTATGCCAGCAACCTGTCGTCACGGGTGCGCAAGGCCTGTCTGGCGGGGATGATCAAGGGCGGGCGCAAGGGCGCGCGGCAGATGGATCTGCAGGGCATCGACACGGTGGCGCGCAATCTGGATCTGATGTCGCGGCTGGGGCGGCGCGCGGTGCTGCATGCCCAAGGTGTTGCGCGCCCCAAGCTGCTGCGCGCCGACGCCTATGTGGGGCCGCTGACATCGGTGCGTGCGTCGGTGGCGCAGGTGCAGGATGCGCTGCACAGCCGCGACAGCAAGACCGCGGTGGATATTGGCCAGACCCGCGAGGCGCTTGGCCGGTTTCATGACCGTCTGTTCGACACCTATACCCGCGACATGCGCGACACGCGCCACACCGAAGATCTGGCCCATGCGCTGCTGACCCTCAACGAGGTCGCCCGCATGGGCGAGGCGCTGCAGGCCATCAGCGAGGCGATCCTGTCGATCAATATCGGCCAGCCGGTGCGGTTCGAACGCTATTTCACGCTGCGGTCCGTGCTGGCCAGCATTGGCGGCGATGACGAAGACATCACCCTGCACCCGCTGGCTGAAACCCGCTCGGGCAGTGCCATTTCCAGCCTGCGCACCCGCGATGCCAAGGGGCGGCGGGTGTCGGCGGTGTTCAAGGATGGCGACCGTCGCAAGGTCAAGAAAGAGCGCGTGGGCGTGAAAAGCTGGGACAGTGTCTATCCCGGTCTCGCGCCCGAGATCCTGTCCTATGAGCGTCATGGCGATTCTGCGGCGCTGCTGATCGAACATCTTGAGGGCGAGACCTTTGAAGACCTCGTGCTTGGGGGATCGGACACCCGCCTGGCCGAGGCGCAGAAGGCGCTGCACAAGACGGTGCGCGACATCTGGAAACAGACCCGCATCGACACGCCCGCCCAGATGGGCGCGATGGCGCAGCTGTCGGGGCGGATGGCGGATGTCTATCGTCTGCACCCGCGCTTTGCGACCGAAGCCCAGACCATCCAGGGGCTGGCGATTGCAGGGTTTGACGATCTGGTCACCGCCGCCGCCACGCGCGAGGCACAGATCGAGGCACCGTTTTCGGTCTATATCCACGGGGATTTCAACCTCGACAACGTGATCCATGACGCATCCGCGCGCAAGATCCGCTTTGTTGATCTGCACCGATCGCGCTATATGGATTACGTACAGGACGTATCCGTTTTCATGGTTTCCAATTATCGCCTGCAGGTGCTTGATCGCACCACCCGGGCCCGGATCGCATCCGTGGCCATGGGCATGCAGGACATGGCGGCGAAATTTGCCCGCCAGCAGAAAGACCCGACGTTTGACTATCGCCTGGCGCTTGGTCTGGCGCGGTCCTTTGCCAGTTCGACGCGGTTTGTCGTCGACAAGGACCACGCGCGCAAGATGATGCTGCGGGCACGATACTTGCTTGAACAGGCGCTGTCGGTGCCCGAGGGCCGCGAGGCGCGCTTTAGATTGCCAAAAGGGATTTTGTTTCGTGACTAGGAAAATCGGGGTCGTGGGGACCCCTGGAAAGTGGTCGACCGAGGCGCTGGCCGATGCGTTCGAAGCCTGGACCGGGCAGCGCTATGTGATCGACATGGGGCGGGTGGTGCTGGATCTGGCCAGTGGCCGGCTGTGCTGTGACGATCTTGATCTGCGCGAACTGGATGCGGTGGTGATCAAGAAGATCGCGGAAGACTACAGCGCCGATGCGCTTGACCGGCTGGAACTGCTGCGGGTGCTCGAAGCGCAGGGCGTGCGGGTGTTCAGCCCGGCCGACAGCGTGCTGCGGCTGATCGACCGGCTGGCCTGCACGGTGACGCTGGCCAATGCGGGGCTGCCGATGCCGCCCACCACGGTGACCGAAGATGCGGGCGCGGCCCTGCAGGTGGTGCGCGATTATGGCCGGGCGGTGCTGAAACCGCTTTATTCCACCAAGGCGCGCGGCATGGTTCTGATTGACGGCAGCGCGCCCGAGGCGGCCGCGCAGATCGCCGAATTCCAGGCGCAGAACCCGATGATGTATATCCAGAAACAGGTGGATCTGTCGGGGCAGGATCTGGGCATGGTGTTTCTGAACGGCGACTATGTCTGCACCTATGCGCGGGTCAAGGCGGGCGACAGCTGGAACACCACCATTGCGGCGGGCGGGCACTATGCCCCCTATGAACCGGATCTTGAGCTGATCGAGCTGGGGCGCCGCGCGCAGGCGCCCTTTGGGCTGACCTTTACCACCGTCGACATCGCACTGACCCCCGATGGCCCCATCGTGTTCGAGGTTTCGGCCTTTGGCGGCTATAGCGGCGCGCAGAAGGGCTGCGGCGTTGATGCCGCGGCGCTGGTGGCCGATCACGTACTGCGCGAGCTGAACGCATGAGCGCGCCGGGCGGTCTTGCTGACACGTTGGCCGAGGTTCTGGACGGGTTCGATCTGAGCCGCGCGGGGGATGTCTTTGATCTGCGTGTGGGGCCGGTGGGGGTGCGGGTGCATTGCCCCGAGCCGCAGCGCAGCCGCCTGATGGCCTATTTCGGCGAGGCCCTGAGCGACAGCCCCGGCGAGATCGCCGTGCATCTGCTGCCCGGTCAGGCGCTGGCGCGCGACCCCGACTGGCAGGACTGGGCGCGCGAGCCGGGAAAGACCGGGCGCAAGGATGCGGTGCATGATCTGGCGGGCGGCGGGCGGCTGATCCGCAAGCTGCGCAGCGGTGTCACCTTTCTGCAGGCGCCGGGCGTGGCGCTGGCCTTTGGCCCGCTTGAGGGTCATGACAGCACGGTGATCAACTTCATCAACACCCAGATCCTGAGCGCCTGCCAGCGCGCGGGCTGGTCGCTGTGCCACGCGGCGGCGGTGCGCCGGCGCGGCGGGCCCGGTCTGGCGATTGCGGGCCTGTCGGGGGGTGGCAAATCGACGTCGATCCTGCGGATGATGGATATTGACGGGGTGGATTTCCTGTCCAACGACCGGGTGCTGGTGGCGCCCGATGCCGGGGCAGGGACCCGGATGCTGGGCATTCCCAAGCACCCGCGGATCAATCCCGGCACCATTCTGGGCAATCCGCGCCTGTCGGGCCTGTTGTCACCCGCACGCGCCGCCGAGCTGCGCGCCCTGCCCAAGGCCGAGCTGTGGGCGCTGGAAGACAAGCACGATCTGATGATCGGGGGTGTCTACGGGCCGGGGCGGTTTGTCTTTGCGGGCGGGCTGAACGTGTTCTGGGTGCTCAACTGGTCCCATGACAGCGCCGACCCCACCGAGGTGACCGAGGTTGATCTGGCCGCGCGTCCGGATCTGCTGCGCGCGATCATGAAAAGCCCCGGACCGTTCTATCAGCGCCCGGACGGGTCGTTCGAACCCAGTGGCGCGCTGCCTGATCCCGCGCCTTACCTGACGGCGCTGGATGGCGTGCAGGTCTGCGAAGTGTCGGGGCGGATCGACTTTGACGCGCTGGCGGCGGCGGGGCAGAGGCTTTTGCATGGCTGAGGCCGCCGCCCATGTGATCGTGATCCGGCATGGGGCCTATCACCAGCGCGCGGGCGTGCCATCGGCGCGCCAGCCCTTTGCGCTGACGGATGAGGGCCGCGCGCAGGCGCGGGCCTGTGCCGATCTGGTGGCGGCGATGGTGGCGGCGCATGGGCTGCGGCTGGCGCCGGTGGTGATGTCATCGCATCAGCTGCGGGCCTGGCAGACCGCGCACGAGATCTGCGACGCGCTGCCCGATCTTGAGCGTGTCGAAGAAACCGGGGCGCTGGCCGAACGGGGCCTTGGCAGTGCGGCCAACCTGACGGTGCCCGAAATCGAAGCCGTCCTGCGCGATGATCCGCGCCATGATCCCGCCCCGGCGGGCTGGAAATCGGACAGCGATTACCGGTTGCCGCTGGAAGGCGCCGAAAGCCTGATGGAGGCGGGCGCCCGTGTGGCCGCCCATCTGCAGGCCGCCGCTGCCCGCGCGGTGCCGGGCACGGTCAGCCTGCATGTGGGTCATGGGGCATCGCTGCGCCATGGCTGTCATCATCTGGGGCTGCTGACACGGGACCGGATCGCGGCGCTGTCGATGTTTCACGCACGCCCGTTACTGTTGTGTTACAATGGCCATGATAGGTGGTCGCACCTGGCCGGAGACTGGAAGGTGCGGGGCCGGGATGAGGCGCCGATCGACTGACCCGGCGCGCAAAGGACTTGGCCCTTGGATCACGCCCGGATGTCGCCTGCTGCGACCGACCTTCTTCCGCCTGTTTTTGATGCCGCTCTGGCCGATCTCCCGCGTGAGGTCGAACCCTGGCCGGACGCGGCCGACCATCCGCAGATCCGCGATTGCCTGTCGCGGGCCGCGCGCCATGGTGGCTGGCGCTGGCCCGAGCGCCCGGTGGTCTTTGTGTCGGACCCCCATGCCGATGCCGAAGGGTTCCTGCGCTCGCTGTCGGCGGGCGGGGTGATCCGGCGCGATGCGTCGGGGCTGGCGCTGACGCCCTTCGGGCGCGGTGCGCGCATCGTGCTTGGGGGCGATACGTTCGACAAGGGGCCGAGCAACCTGGCCCTTCTGGACACGCTGGGGGATTTGCGGGCTGCGGGGGCCGATCTGCAGATCCTGGCGGGCAATCACGATCTGCGGCTGCGCATGGCGCTTGAGGCGCTGCTGGGGCCGCGATCGGTGCTGCGCGAACATCTTTTCGTGCGCATGGGCCGCAAGATCCTGCCCGCCCTGCGCGAGGTGCGCGACCGCTATGTGAGCGCCCGCGATCTGGCAGCACTGCCCGATGACGCGACCTGCGCGGCGCGGCTGCGGCCCGGCGCCGCTTGGGCGGATGCGTTCCGTCAGGCCGCGCGCGGCGATGTGGCGCCACGGGTAATCGAAGACGAGATCGCCAAGCTTGATGCCAAGCTGGCGCGCTTTGATGACGATCTGGCGCGCGCCGGGCTGACCAGCCGCGAGGTGCTGGCCGCCGCGATCAAGGCGCATGGGCTGTTTTTTGCCCCCGATGGCGCCTATGCGTGGTTCTTTGACATGATGGAGGTCGTGGCGCGCAGCGGGTCGCTGCTGTTTGTACATGCGGGCCTGTGCGACCGGATGTGCGAATTGCTGGTCGAAGGCGGGCCCGAAACCGTCAATGCGCGCTACCGGGCCGCCGCCCAGGCCGCGACGCTGGGCTTTTATTTCGGGCCGCTGGCCAATCTGGTGCGCACCAAATACCGCGACACCGATGGCGATCTGACCGACTACGGGGTCGATCTGCTGCACCGGGCGGGCATCCACATGGTGGTGCAGGGCCATGTGAACAGCCATACCGGCCAGCGGCTTCTGGCCAAGCGCGGGCTGTTGCATCTGGAAGGCGACGTGACGCTGGACCGCACGTCGCGCCGTCTGGAAGGGCTGGATGGCATCGGGGCCGGTGCGACCTTGATTTTCCCGTCCGGAGATGTGATCGGTCTGAGCCGGGATTACCCGCGCGCCAAACATTTCGCGCCAGACCGGGCCGCCGCCCGGATCTGTGCGCTCTGACCGAAAAGGGCATCACATGGGCGGATCGAACACGCGTTTCAGCCATGAATCGCTGCAGGATGCCAAGACGATCAAGTCTTTGATCTCGGCCCTGGGCAAAGGGTTTGCCAAGGGCAGCCTCACGCTGGGCGACGGCGGAGACGAGCTTGTTCTGCATCCCGACGGGCTGATGACCGTGCGCATCAAGGCCGAGCGCGAAAACGGTCAGTGCCAGGTCAATCTGCGTGTGAGCTGGGCCGATGGCGACGCGCCCAGCCCCCGCCGCGACAGCCCCCGGATCGACAGCTGAGACCCGGCCCCCGATGGGGCAGGGGACCGTTAACAGATGTCATGATTGCGTCACGACCCTGTCACGGAACCGACAAGGACGCGCTCTAGGGCGGTGCCACCGCCACCCGGTTCGGGGTGTCTGCGGGCCTTTGAATATCAGGACGGTGGCATCATGGCTTATACACTTCAGATTCTTCACGCAAATGACCTCGAAGGGGGTGTGGAAGCGCTCGAGAGCGCGCCGAATTTTGCCGCGATCATCGACACGTTTGATGACGAATACGCCAACACCGTGATCCTGTCCGCCGGCGACAACTATATCCCCGGCCCGTTCTTTTCGACGGCGGCCGATTTTTCCATGGGCGGCACCCTGACGGCGGCCTATACGCGCTACTTTTCCGAAGTGGTGGGCATTTCGCCCACCGATGACCAGCTCGATCTGGGGCGCGGCGCGGGTCGGGTCGATATTTCGATCATGAACATCATCGGCTTTGATGCGTCGGCGGTGGGCAATCATGAATTCGACCCCGGCACCAGTGCGTTTGCCGACATCATCGGCGGTGAGGTCGATGGCAGCACCATCGAATGGTTCGGCAGCGCCTTTCCCTATCTGACCACCAATATCGACTTTTCCGGAGACGGCAATCTGGCCGGGCTTTTCACGTCAGAGATCCTTGACAGTGCCGACTTCAACGAAAGCCTGGGCGCGCTGAGCGCGGGCAATGTGGGCCCGTCGATCGCGCCGGCCACGGTGATCGACCGGGGCGGCGAAAAGATCGGCGTCGTGGGGGCCACCACGCAGATCATCGAAACGATTTCGTCCACCGGCGGGACCAACGAAACCACCGGCGGCAGCAATGACATGGCGGCGCTGGCGGCGGTGATCCAGACCCAGATCGACGCGCTGATCGGTGACGGCGTGAACAAGATCATCGTCACCAGCCACCTGCAACAGATCGAGCTGGAAAAGGAACTGGCCGGGCTTCTGACCGGGGTCGATGTGATCCTGGCGGGCGGGTCCAACACGCTGCAGGCTGATGACAACGACCGGCTGCGCGACGGCGACAGCGCCGATGAAACCTATCCGTTCCTGACCACCAATGCCGATGGCGAGCCGGTGGCGATCGTGTCTACGGATGGGGAATACAGCTATGTCGGGCGTCTGGTCGTGGAATTTGACGACAATGGCGTGCTGATCGCCAATTCCATCGACGACACCGTCTCGGGCGCCTATGCGACGGATGCGCAGGGTGTCATGGATGTGACCGGCGAACAGAGCGTGGCGGATGCGGTGGCGACCTCGGTCCGGGCCGATATCGTGTCGGACCTGACCAGCGCGGTGCAGGCGATTGTCGATGCCGCCGATGCGGTCATCTATGGCGCGCATGACGTGTTCCTTGACGGGCGCCGCGGCACCGTGCGCACCGAAGAAAGCAACCTGGGCAACCTGACGGCCGATGCCAACCTGGCCGAAGCGCGCAAGGTCGATGACACGGTTCAGGTGTCGTTCAAGAATGGCGGTGGCATCCGCGCCGAGATCGGATCGGCCAGCGATACCGGCACCGATGAGGGCGATGGCGAGCTGTCGCAGCTGGATGTGCAGAACGCGCTGCGCTTCAACAATGACCTGACGCTGGTGACGGTGTCGGCGGCCGGGTTCCTGATGATGCTGGAACATGCGGTTGCGGGCACCGACACCGAAGCGGGCAACACGCCCGGCCGGTTCCCGCAGATCGGCGGGTTCCGCTTTTCCTTTGATGAAGAGGGCACCGCACAGCAGCTGGTGACCGACGACGCGGGCGATTACGTGGTGGACGGCTCGACCGGGCTGCCGATGGTCGAGGTGCCCGGCAGTCGGATCGAGACGGTGGCTCTGGTCGATCCCGACACCGGCGCCGACATCATCATCGTGCGTGACGGTCAGCTGACCGATGACGCGCCGGCCACGATCCGGATGGTGACGCTTGATTTCCTGGTTGAAAACAATGGCGATGGCTATCCGTTCCAGGAGCTGGTCGCGGCGGTGGGCCAGGACATCGAATATGTGACCAAGGATGGCAGCACCACGACCGATGCCTCGGCGGCCAATATCCTGGAAGAGCAGGACGCGCTGGCGACCTTCATGCAGGACAACCACGCCGACGAGGACAACGCCTTTGCCAAGGCCGAAACCGATGTCTTCAACGACCGTCGGATTGTGCAGCTTCACCGGAACGGGGACGTGGATCGCATCCTGATCGACGAAGAACCCGAAGATCCCGCCATCGCCGTTGAACTGGTAAACGTGCTGTCCGACAGCCCCGAAGAGGGCACCGCCGAAGTCGTGTCGGTCATGGATGGCGTGGCTTATGTGACCAATGGCGAAAACGGCCGCATTGATGTCTTTGACGTGGTCAGCGGATCGAAGCTGTCGCAGTTCGATCTGACCGGCGTGCCGGGCTTTGACGGGTTGCAGTCGGTGGCGGCCAAGGGCGGTCTGATCGCGGCGGCCGTGTCGGTGACGCCCGAAGAAGACAACGGCTTTGTGGTGATCTTTGACACCGATGGCACCCTGCTGCGCAGCATCGAGGTGGGCAACCTGCCCGACATGGTGACCTTTACGCCCGACGGCAAGAAAATCCTGGTTGCCAATGAAGGCGAACAGGTCGGCGACACCGACCCGGCGGGCAGCGTGTCGATCATCGACCTTGGCGCCGGTGTTGATGCGGCGACGGTCAAGACCCTGGGCTTTGAAGAGCTGGACGGGTTCGAAGACGCGCTGCGCGAGCAGGGCGTGATGATCGAGCCGGGCCGGGCCGCGTCGGCAGATCTTGAGCCCGAATATATCGCCGTGTCGCCCGATGGCACGCAGGCCTTCGTGGTCCTGCAAGAGGCCAACGCGGTGGCGGTCATCGACCTTGCCACCGACAGCTTTGTCGATATCGGGTCGTTCGGGGAAATCGACCGGTCCCGCAGCGGGTTCGAGATTGACGCGTCGAACCGCGACAACGCGATCAACCTGCAGGGCTATGACAACCTTTATGGCCTGCGCCAGCCCGATGCGATCGCCACGATCGAGATCGACGGCGTGACCTATGTGCTGACCGCCAACGAAGGCGACGCGCGCGACGACACCGAAGACCGTGTCAAGGATCTGGATCTGGATCCCGAAGCGTTCCCCAATGCCGACATCCTGCAGCGCAACGAAAACCTGGGCCGTCTCAAGGTGCGCACCGATATCGGGGACACCGACGGGGACGGGGATTATGACCGTCTCTATCACTATGGCGGGCGGTCCTTCACCATCTTCAACGCCGAAACCGGCGATGTGGTGTTCGACAGCGGGTCGGCCTTTTCGCAGCTGATCGCGGAAATCCGCCCCGACCTGTTCAACCAGGACGAGGGCGATTTTGACGACCGGTCCGATGACAAGGGTGTCGAGCCCGAGGCCATCGCCGCCGGTCAGGTGGGCGACCGGTTCTATGCCTTCATCGGGCTTGAGCGTGACAATGGCGTCTTTGTCGCCGACATCACCAACCCCGCCGAGCCGGAATTCGTGACCTATATCGACGGCGAAGCCATCGGCAATCTCAGCCCCGAAACGATCCAGTTCATCCCTGCCGAAGACAGCGCCACGGGCCATGCCCAGATCGCCGTCGCCTATGAGGTCAGCGGCACCACCGCGATCTATGACCTCAAACTGCTGAACGCGGATGTGGACCCGGGCGAAACCTTTGACTTTGGCGACACCAACGCGACCGCCGTCGAAGGCACGCCGGGCGATTTTGCAGGCACCAGCTTTGTCAATGTCGGGCCGCAGAACAGCTTTGTCTTCACCCTGCCGGTGGGCGCCAGCGTGGATGTGGACATGGCAACCGGCATGATCAGCGTGGGCGGCGTCGTCTTCAGCTTTGACACCGGCAACCTTGCCGGGCTGCAGGGGCTCGCGTTCCAATCGGGCAGCGGCAGCGACGTCAAAACCGAGATCATCTTTGTCGAAGACGAACATGACCTGGGCGAAGGCATGACGGTGGATCCCGCAGCGATCAACGGTGTTGCGGCCCAGCAGTTCCTGACAAGCACCGGCGGATCCGATCTGGTGATGACGCTGGACAACGCGACGTCGGGCTCGGCCTTTGACAACATCATGGGCTTTTACGAGATCGACGCCGATGGCAATATCAGCGACGTGACCATCGCCTTTGGCAGCACCCGCGATCAGACCGGCAGCTATACCCATGCCGCGACGGATTTCGAGGCGGGCCAGCAGATCGGTTTCTTCATGATCCAGGACGGCGCCACGCTGCTGGGGGATGTGTCGGATGACACGTTCGAATTCCAGGGCGCGGGCATGACGCCCAATGTGGGCGACGGCGCGGATCTGCAGCTTCTGGTCAATGGGACTGCCGTGACCGCCGAGGTGTTCCACAGCTTTGCCGCTAACCTGAATTCGGACGGCGTCCACCATGTGCTGTCGGGTGCGGTGGATGCGGGCACCATGCAGTTCGGGTTCGAAGACGTGGTGGGCGGCGACAACGACTATCAGGACGTGGTGCTGCTGGTCGAGCACAGCTATCTTTCAGTCTGATCCTGTCTTTCGCAACCTTCAGAACATGGCCGCAGCCTGCTGCGGCCATGTTTAGATGTGATCTCTGATCCTGCGCACCCCCATCGCCCCGATCTCGGGGACTACGGGCCATGTGGTTCTGTTGGAGCCGTCATACCTTTAGCATGCTGGTTGAGCGACCGTTGAAAGGAACAAACCAGCCTGTTGGTCTATCCCGGCCTGTCTGCGTCTAGGTGAAAGACTTACAGCTATTACTTTCCAAAAACGAGTGACCGCGATAACCTTATTGCAATTGTGCGACTAATTTTTGGAGGTTAATGTGCCATTCAGTTTTGAAGACAGAGATAATCGTGCAGCAGCGGACCCTGTAGGGTTACTTCAAGAGTTTTTCAATCAGCTAAACGCCTTGTTGCGGGATATAATTCACGGCGAAGTCGAAGGTTTCACATTTCGTGTGGATCTCGGAGAAGATATCACACTTGTTCAGATGGTGTTGGATGACTGCATCGAGCGTGATGTTTTTGCGCGAACTTCTGCCGCACTTCCCGCCGCCGACCTTGGTAACGTAGGTCTTTCAGGACCAAGTTTGTCAGGGAAGTTGGGAGTTCTCGAAGCACTCAGCGGCCAGATTCAGGCAGGTGTAAGGAAGGCCTTAAAGTACATACTAGAATTGATTAATTCCATCTTGAGCTCATTGAAAATTGCACTTGGTCCATTGGCATTTTTGGTTGACTCGATTGCTGAATTGAAGGATTTGATTAAAGCTAAAATTGAAATCGTCAACGATTGGTAGTCAGGTTGGCGGCGGGAATGACGAGGGCACCGTTCGTTTTTGAGTGTTTGTCGATGAAGCAGGTGGTTGCTGATACTGATATTGCCTTTCAACCAACGTGAGGGTGCTGGTTGCTTTTTGGTGGAGCACTCCGGCCTTAGGGCAGGGCGCTGACCTGATAGGTGGCGCGGGCCAGCCAGTCGGGGTGGATGTCGACCCCCCAGCCCGGCGCGTCGGTGACGCGGGCCTGGCCGTCTTCGATCGTATAGGGGCAGCTGACAAAAAGATCCCTCTGCCAGGGATAGACATCATCGCCTTCGATCGAGAATTCCAGGTATTTGCCCGCATTGGGCAGGGCGCGCAGCAGGTGCATGGTGAACAGCGTGACCATGGACAGGTTGGCGCAATGGGGCGTGCAGGGCAGGCCCGCATCGGCCCCCATCTGCGCCACGCGCAGCGCCCTCAGCATGCCGCCCACATACAGGATGTCGGGCTGGATCACGTCCACGGCGCGCATCGCGATCATGCGGGTCCAGTGCTGCAGGTCGCAATCCTGTTCGCCCCCGGTGACGTCAAGGTCCAGCGCATCGGTGACGGTCTTGGTGTCTTCGATCCGCCAATAGGGGCAGGGTTCTTCAAAGTGCTCAATGCCATGCTGTTCAAGCATCCGCGCCACTTCGATCGCGCGTGCCGGGGAATAGCAGGAATTGGCATCGACCAGCAGCGCCACATCATCGCCCACTGCGCGGCGCACGGTGGGAACGATGGCGTCGGTGCGGCCGGGCCATTCATCCGCATCATGGCCGCATTCCTTGCCGATGCGGAATTTGAACGCGTCAAAGCCGTGGCTGTCGCGCAGGCGGGCGAGGCGCGTGGCTTCGTCCTTTGGGGTGATGTCGCGCACCATGGATGACCCATAGGCGCGGATCGGGCCGGGGCTGCCGCCCAGCAGGCTGGTGACCGGCAGGCCCGCGCGTTTGCCGCGCCAGTCCCACACGGCCGTATCCAGCCCCGCCAGCGCCCGGCGCAGGTATGAGCCGGGGAATTTGTGTTCGCGTTCGGGGATCTCGGTCACCAGCGCTTCGAGATCATCGGTGTCGCGCCCAAGCGCCCAGGGGGCGATCTGGCGGTGCAGCACCTGTGCGGTGATGTCGGCATTATAGGTCGACACCTGCCCCCAGCCCTGTTGGCCGTCTTCGGTGGTCAGGCGGACAAAGCCCACATCCTGGGTGCAGAAGGTTTCGAGCGTGGTGATTTTCATGTCATCGGGCCTGGCTGGTGATCAGATCTGCGGCGCGGTGGGCCAGCATCATGGTGGGGGCATTGGTGTTGCCCGAGGTTACATTGGGAAAGACCGACGCATCCACCACCCGCAGCCCCGTGACCCCGTGCACCCGGCAGTGCGGATCGGTGACCGACAGGGCCGGATCGCGCCCCATGCGGCAGGTGCCCGAGGCGTGAAAGATCGACGATGCGCGGGCCCGGAAATCGGACAGGATCGCGTCGTCATCCATGTCGCGCAGATCGCGGCGGATGGGGCCTGCGGTGATGGCGCTCAGGGCGGGGGCGCGCATGATACGCGCACACAGGCGCCCCCCCGCGATGGCGGCGGCTTCGTCTTCGGGGGTGGCCATGGCGTTGGGGCTGATGCGGGGCGGGGTCATGGGATCGGCGCTGGTGATGTCGATGCGGCCGCGGCTGGTGGGGCGGCAGGGCTGCATGCCGATGATGAAGCCTGCAAAGGGATCGGGGTGGATCACGTTGCGGGTGCCGTTGCGGGTTGTCGTATAGCTGACCGGGTTGAAGTAAAGCTGCTGGTCGGGCGCGTCGAGTTGGCTGGACGACCGGAAGAACCCGCCGCACTGGTTCACCGACAGCGACAGCGGCCCCCGCCGTGTCAGCACATAGCGCAGCCCCGCCCAGAGCTTGCCATACCAGGGCCCGAGCTGGCTGTTCAGCGTGGGCCGTGTGGCACGGAATTCATAGTTGATGCCCACATGATCCTGCAGATTGCCGCCCACCTGCGCCGTGTCGCGGATCACCGCGATCCCGTGGCGCGCCAGCAATGCGCCGGGGCCGATGCCCGACAGCTGCAGGATCTGCGGGCTGTGTACCGCGCCTGCGGACAGGATGACTTCGCCCGCCGCGATGCGGTGGCTGCGTCCGCGCCAGCGCAGCTCGATGCCGGTGGCGCGGCCCTCGTCGATGATCACGCGCATCACGCGGGCGCGGCTGCGCAGCACCAGATTGCGCCGCGCAAGGGCGGGGTGCAGAAACGCCTGCGCGGCGGCGCAGCGGCGCCCGTTGCGGGTGTTGATGCGATAGACCGCGCCGCCTTCGGGGGCAGTGCCGTTGATATTGTCGGTCAGCGGCAGCTGGCACTGGCGCAGCGCGTCGAAATAGTGCTGGTTCAGCGGGTGGATCCGGTCGCGCACGTCGCTGACGTGGATGGGCCCGCTGCCGGTGGTGGTCCCATCCGGGGCCACCTGGGTTTCGATCCGGTCGAACCGGTCGCGCACGCTGTCCCAGCCCCAGCCGGTGGCGCCCGCCTGTTCCCAGTCGTCGAAATCGCGCGGCAGGCCCCGGCAATAGACCATGGCGTTGATCGCACCCGACCCGCCCACCACATGGCCGCGCGGCCAGTAGTCGCTGCGCCCGTCAAGGCCGGGCTGGGCATCGCTGTGCAGCCCGTAATTCAGCCTTGGGTGATAGAACAGTTTGCCATAGCCGGCGGGCATGTGGATCCAGGGCGAGCGGTCGCGTGGCCCGCTTTCCACCACCAGTACCCGTTTGCGGCCGCAGGCGCTGAGCCGTTCGGCCAGCACCGATCCGGCCGAGCCCGCGCCGACAATGACATAGTCGAACCGTTCCATCCGTTCCTGCCTTTTGCATCAGAAAAGGGCAGGGCGGCCGGTTTCACAAACAAAGAATTTTTCGCTGCCACATTGAAATTATTTGAACCGGAACCGGCTCTCGGCTCCCGGCATTGACCAACGGTGGGTCAGAATGCTGTGCTGTAAGCCCATGCAAAGATGGGCTGTGTGCGTAAAATGAGACGCCACGACAATGACAATCGACTTCGGCAAAAACTACGCTGTAACCACGATATTTGTGAGGACACGATATGGCTGGCATTGACACAACACGGGTCAAGATCGAAGGGAATTTCTTTGGTCCAAACTTTGTAAAGGGTTTGGCGGATCAGACGGCAAGCTATACTGTCATCAATTCGAATGAGGCCGTGCTTGTCTTTACGGGCGGTTTCGTGACCAGCACGACCTATGTGCAGACCGTGTTTGGCAGCGGCTTTGCATTCGACCCGGTTTCGGGGCGGTATTCGGGGCGGGTGCACAGCTTTGAAGCCTACGAGCAGAGCGCGCCGGGCAACAAATGGACCTTCACCAACAAGGATGACCCGGTTGCGGGGCTGGATGTGGCGCTTGATACGCTCAACAGCAATGCATCGACCGCCGGTGTGACCTTTCCCGATCTGCTGGTCGTGCCGCTGGAATATGAATATGTCGGCGGCGATTTCACCGATGTCTACATCCTTGGGTCCTTTGACGACGTGGCCATCGGCAATGGCGGCAATGACATTTTCGAAGGTCTGACCGGGAACGACCATATCCGTGGCAACGCAGGCAACGACACCATGCGCGGCGACGAAGGGCAGGACACGATCCTGGGGGGCAATGGGGACGATCAGATCTCGGGCGGGAGCAATGGCGACAGCCTGGGCGGTGGCGCCGGCGATGACGTCATTTCCGGTGACGGTGGCAATGACACCATCAGCGGGGGTGATGGCGATGATGATCTGAGCGGCGACGGCGGCGCCGACAACATCCGTGCGGGCCGGGGCGATGACACGATTTCGGGCGGCAGCGGCGCGGATGAGCTGCGCGGCTCGGCGGGCAACGACCTTGTGCGTGGGGGATCGGGGGATGACGTTCTTTATGGCGACAGCGGGGCGGACACGCTGCGCGGGGGCAGCGGATCGGATGACTTGTGGGGCGGGACCGGCAATGACCTGCTGAGCGTCAACACCGGCACCAACACGCTGCGCGGAGAGGCGGGCAATGACAGGCTGATCGGTGGCGATGGCACCGACGAGCTGTTGGGCGGGACGGGCCGTGACACGCTGCAATCGGGCATCGACCCCGATTTCCTGGACGGGGGCGCGGGCAATGACATCCTGTCGGGCAATGGTGGCACCGGTGGTGACAACACGTCGGACACTTTCATCTTTCTGGGAGAGTTCGGGCACGACGTCATCACCGATTTCGAAGTTGGGTTTGACGGTATCATCCTAGGCCCCGAGGTCGAAGAGTCGGACGTGCAGCGGTTCGACATCGACGACGATGTCCTGCTGCTCGTGGATGTAGGGACAGGCACGGATCAGAGCATTCTGCTACGGGACGTGGCCGCATCCTTCGATGTCAGCATCGACATCACCTTCTAGGCTCGGGGCACTTTGACCCGCCGGGCAGGCCTGCCGGCGGGTCAAAGGCTTTGTCTTGGGGGTGGCAACCGGGTAACGTTGCGGGCCGGGGGGATCGCCGTGATCTGCCCGTCTTGCAACTGACGCAGGCCAGGGCATGACCCGCAACATACCGCCCATGCCGTGGCTGCGTGCCTTCGAGGCATCTGCCCGGCATCTGAACTTTTCGATTGCCGCCGATGAGCTGGGCCTGACCCCGGCGGCGGTCAGCTATCAGGTGCGCGCGCTCGAAGATGAGCTGGGCTACCGGCTGTTTCTGCGCAAGAAACGCCCGATGGAACTGACGACCATGGGCGCGCTGTACCTGCCTTGGGTGACGCGGGCGTTTGCGCTCTTGGGGCAGGGGACCAGCGATGTCTTTGGTCCGCGCATGGTGCGCCCGGTGCGCATCCGCTGTCTGCAAAGCCTGGTACATCTGTGGCTGGGCCCGCGCCTGCCCGATTTCCGTGCGCGCCACCCCGATGTGGTGCTGCAGCTGCATATGGCCAGCTGGGCCAGCACGCTGGATCGCGACCAGCTGGATCTGGATATTCGATATGGCGACGGGCGCTGGCCGGATCGCGATGTGCACCTGCTCTGCCGCGATCCGATCTTTCCGGTCTGCCACCCCGATCTGGCCCGGCCGGGCCTGACGGTCGATGGGCTGGCGGCTGCCCCGCTGATCGAGATCATCGGCGTTGCCGACACCTGGCGGCAGTTCTTTGTGCAAGAGGGCGTCGCCCCGCCCGACACCGGGCCGGGGCTGCAGGCGGATCAGTCTCTGGCGGCGCTGGAATTCGCGGCGCTTGGGATGGGGCATGCGCTGGTGCTGAAGCTTTTTGCCGATCCCTATCTGCGCGACGGGCGGCTGGTGCGGTCGCTGCCAGTGGACAAACGCTCGGAACAGGGGCTCTACCTGCTGAGCGCGCGCGACGGGCTGGCCCCCGAAGCGGCGCTGTTCCGCGACTGGCTGATCAACGCCTTCGCCTGAGCGGCCCTTGTTTTTGCAGAAATGATGACCTATATGTTGGTCATAACTTGCAGGAGCCCCCGATGCAGATCGCCATTGCCGAAGCCAAGGCCCAGTTTGCCGAGCTGATCCGCCGCGCCGAAGCGGGCGAGGCGATCGAGCTGACGCGCTATGGCCGTCCGGTCGCGCGCATTGTGGCAGCGGCCGAGCCGGTGCGCGGGCCGCTGATCGGCGCCATGAAAGGCGCGCTGGATTTGCCCGCAGACATGTTTGACGGCGATGATGAGGTCGCGGCCATGTTCGGGGCCGATCGGGACTAGGCGGTGAAATACCTGCTGGACACCCATGTGCTGCTCTGGGCGCTGGCCGATGATCCCCGGCTGAGCGCTGCGCAGGCGCGCGCGATTGGGGACGGTACGCTCTACCTGTCGTCGGCCAGCCTGTGGGAGATCGGCATCAAACGGGCCCTGGGCAAGCTGCAGGTGCCGGACGGTCTGGCGGATGTGGCGCTGCAATCGGGCTGTCGGCCACTGCCGATCAGCTGGGCCCATGCCGAGCGCGCCGCCGCGCTGCCACCGCACCATGCCGACCCGTTCGACCGCATGCTGATCGCGCAGGCCCAGGCCGAAGGTCTGGTGCTGCTGAGCGCGGATCGCAAGTTTGACGCCTATGGGGTTGCGCTGATCGGCTGAGCCTGGGTCAGGACCCGTGGCCATTTCGACACCCGCTGCCCCGGGGGCAGGCACGGGGTGTGGACGATCCGGGCCTGGCCACATACTATCTGTCCATGAAGACCGAGCTCCATCCAACGCCTGTTCAGATCGAAGTCTTTCCCGACCAGGTGTATCTGGAGCGGACGGACGCGGCGCAGAACATGAACCGCTATTACCTCATGAAGGTGCAGCGCGATCTGTTCGGGGGCGCCCAGCTGATCCGCGAATGGGGGCGCATCGGCAGCCCCGGACGCGTGTTGACCACCAGCCATGCGGATGAAGGTCTGGCCGTGGATGCCCTTGCCGAGATCACCCAGAAGAAAAAGAAACGCGGCTACTGCCTGGTTGCCTAGGGCGCGGGCCTATTGGGGCATGCTGCGCACCTTTGACGGGCACATCCCGAACTGCCGGGTGAAGGCGGCGGCAAAGTTGGTGGGGCTGGAATAGCCCGCCTGCCGTGACACTTCGTTGACCGAGATCCCGTCGTCGCGCAGCGCCGTCATCGCCCGATCCAGAAGCAGCCGGCGCTGATGCTCGATCACGGTCATGCCAAAGGCGGCGCGGTAATGGCGCTGCAGGGCGCTGACCGAATATCCGGTGTCTTCGGCAATGCGGCCAAGCGACGGGCGGTCCGGTGCGGTCTGTTCGACATAGCTGCGTGCGGTGGCGATCCGGGATGTGGCGGTGTTGGCGCTTTGCGCTTCTAGATGCGCCATCAGGCTGTCCAGCGCTTCGATCGAAAAGCGGGATGTGGCCAGCCGCGCGCGGGCCTCGGACATCTGTGGTCGCTCAAGCAGCCCCTGCGCGGCATCGCATGCGGCCAGACCGGGGCGCCATCTGTGCACCTGCGTATGGCTTTGGGAAAAGGGGGCGTTGCTGTCTTCCCAGCCGGGGCCAAGGGCCGATGGCGGCAGGTGGAGCTGGGCCTTGATCAGGTGTTCGTCCCGCCGCGTGCGGCGGCGGACATCGACCGGTTGGCGGTTGACCCACGCCATGGCGACCGGCGTATTGGTGACCTGCGCCACATGGGCATTGCCGTCGAGCCAGAATTCCATCGTGCCATCCAGCACGATGGTGACCAGCAGGCCCGGCCGCGCCACAAAAGAGGTTTCGAATTCGGTCTCGGCGTCGATCTGGCTGAGATGCACGGTGTGGCCTTCGGCGATCTCGTCAATGCCGAACTGCCCGGCAAAGCAGGGCAGGTGCGGCGGCCGGCCCACCGTCATCCGATGCGCGCTGACATAGGGGGCCGCACTGTTGCGCAGACGGTCAAAGCCCATCGGCTCGGGCGCGGGGCTTTGCGCATTCTGCATATGATAACGGCGTTTTCCCATAGATCAGAGCCTTTTCAGAACCGGGTCGAACCTAGTAGTCCGAGCAAAATAGTCAAGTTTACAACGAGGTTCAAAATGACACGGCGTTCCCTGCGCTCTCTGCTTCTGACCAGTGTGGTGTTTGCAACCCCTCTGGCGGCGCAGGACGCGCCCACCGTTGATCTTGGGGTCATCATTGTCGAAGGCAGCGATGGCGTGGTCACCGAAGGCACCGATTCCTATGCAACCGAGCTGGCCACCGTGGGCGGGCGCCAGCCGGTCGACATCCGCGAGGTGCCGCAATCCATCACCGTGGTTACCGAACAGCGGCTTGAGGATGCCAATGCCAACAGCCTAGAAGAGGTCGCCTATGTGTTGCCCAATCTCAGCCTGGCGCTTGGTGATCCCTACACCGGATCGCTCTATTCGCGCGGGCACGAGGTGTTCACCTATAACATCGACGGCGCGCCGCGCCCGTTCCTGAGCCTTTACGGCACCGCGCCTGATCTGGTGTTCTTTGACCGGGTCGAGCTGCTGTCGGGCCCGTCGGGGGTGTATCAGGGCACGGGCGAACCTGTGGGAACGCTGAACCTGGTGCGCAAACGCCCCACCGCCGACGCGCAGGGCCGTGCCGCCCTGTCGGTGGGATCCTTTGATGCCTATCGCGGTGAACTGGATTACGGCACCCCGCTGAACAAGGACGGCACCGTGCGGGGCCGGGTGATCGGCTATGTGGACAACAAGAAATCCTATGTCGATTTTGTCGAAAACAAGCGCCATGGCCTGTCGGGCACGGTGGATGTGGACCTGAGCGAACGCACGCTGCTGTCGCTGGGCTTTATCGCGGAAAAACAGGATGCGCTGCGGTTTTCGGGGCTGCCGACCTTTGCCGATGGCACGCTGCTGGATGTGCCGCGTGAAACCTTCATCGGGGCGGACTGGAACAATTTCGAAAGCGACAATCTGGAATACTTCGCCGAATTCGAACACAGTTTCGACAATGGCAGTGTCCTGAAGGGCAGCGCGCGCCGCTACAGCCGCGATGTCACCATCAAAAGCGCCTTGCCCATCAGCCCGGTCAACCGCGCCACCGGCGATTTCCGCCTGTTCACCTTTGCCCGCGACTATGACGAAGACGATACCTTTGTCGATCTGAACTGGGTGTCGCCCTTTGCGGCCTTTGGCACCGTGGGCGAGGTCACGGTCGGCGCCGACTATCGCGGCACCGATCAGAGCTTTAAGCAGAATTTCGATTTCAGCGCCGGTGTGCAGAACATCAATGACTTCGATGCCACCGCGATCCCCGAACCCGACATCGCCTTTCCCGGCGTTGGTCCCGGTTTTCGCCTGAACACCCGGACCGACACGACAGAATACGGCGTCTATGCGCAGGGGCGGGTTGATCTGGGGCTGCGGTCGAAACTGTCGGTGGGCACGCGCTATGTGTCCTATGAAAGCACCGCGAAGGACACCGGGCGCGACCGGGTGGTGTCGGACATCAGCGAAAACCGGTTCGTGTCGAATATCGGGCTGACCTATGACATCACCGATCAGATGACGGTCTATGGCGGCTATTCCGACATTTTCCAGCCGCAGGTCGAACAGCGCTCGGACGGCTCGCAGCTTGATCCGGTGATCGGGCAGCAGTTTGAACTTGGGCTCAAGGGCAGCTTCAATGGCGGGCGGCTGACGACGCAGACGGCGTTGTTCCATATCACCGATCGCAACCGCGCGGTGGCGGACGTGCTGAACCCCGGCGCGTTTCGCGAAGGCAGCGATGCCACCACCAAAGGGTTCGAAGCGCTGGTTCAGGGGGCGGTGGCGCCGGGCTGGATGATATCGGGCGGGTATACCTATGTCGATACCGACCGCGAAGACGATCCGACATCGCCGCACAACCTGTCGCTCTGGGGGCGCTACACGGTGCAGCAGGGCCGGTTCGAAGGCGTCGATCTGGGCTTTGGCGTGCGCTATGCCAGCGGGTTTGAAAGCCAGTCGGGCCCGGTGACGATCGACGCCCCGGCCTATGTGGTGGCCGATGCGATGGTGCGCTATCCGATCAATGATCAGGTCAAGGTGCAACTGTCGGTTGAGAACCTGTTTGACCGGACCTATTACACGCGGGTCAATCAGGTCACCCGTGGCAACTTTTACGGCACGCCACGGCGCGTCACGCTGGGTCTGACGGCGCATTTCTGATCCGTCCGCCCGCTTGTCCAGACCAGCCCAACGCCAGAGAGGCCCCATGACCATCACCGCCCGCAGCACTTATGAAACCACAAATGCCAGCCGCTTTCTGCAACAGCTTTGCAAGCATTTTGCCCACAAGGTGCCCGCGACGTTCGATGATCAGACAGGAGAGGTCACGTTTTCGTGTGGCCGGGCGCGCATGCGGGCGCTGGCCGACCGGCTGGACTTTGTCATCGAGTCCGGCGATCGGGCCGGGCTCGACCAGACCAAGGCTGTGATCGAAGATCATCTTCTGCGCTTTGCCTTTCGCGAAACGCCGCAGCCGCTGATCTGGTCGGATTGATCCCTGCCAGTGGATGTGCAAAGACGACCGAGCCAGTTTCATGCAGTTGCATGTCGCCAGCCCGAGACCTGACCCCAACCCAGCCGACTGGTCATAGGAGCTGCCATGCAACGCCTCAATTCCGCCTTTCTGTTTGCCCCGATTGCCGCCGTCTGCCTTGCGCTTGGCAGTGCGGCCCATGCCGACAGCGTCACGGTCGACACGGCCCGTGGCCCGGCCGAGGTTCCGTTCGCACCGCAATCGGTGGCGGTCTATGACATTGCCGCGCTTGATACGATCGACGCGCTGGATGTGCCGGTGGCGGCGACGGTGGACGGGCTTTATGTCGACTACCTTGATCATGTGGCGGCCGGGGCTCAGGCGCTTGGAACCTTCTGGGAGCCGGATTTCGAAGGGCTCAATGCGCTGTCGCCCGACCTGATCGTGGTGGGCAGCCGCAGCGCCGATCAGCTCGAGGCGATGTCGCGCATCGCGCCCAGCATCGACATGACCGTGGGCTATGATGCGCTGCCCGACGCCAAGGCGCGGCTGCGCGCCTATGGCGAAATCTTTGGCAAGACCGCCAAAGCGCAAGAGCTGGAGCAGGCGCTGGATGCGCGTCTGGCCGAGGCCCGCGCGGCGTTGCAGGGCAAGGGCACCGCGCTTGTGGTGATGACCAACGGGCCCAAGATCAGCGCCTATGGTGCGGGCGGGCGCTTTGGCTGGCTACATCGCGATCTGGGCATGCCCGAAGCCGCGCCCGAAATCGGCGTGTCCACCCATGGCGAGACGATTTCGTTCGAATTCATCCGCGACGCCAACCCCGACTGGCTGATCGTGGTGGACCGGCTGGCCGCCATCGGCCGGCCCGGCGCGGGCGCAAAGGCGACGCTTGATAATGCACTGGTGCATGAAACAACGGCCTGGAAGACCGGTCAGGTGATCTATCTGAACGCCGCAGACATCTATATTGCGGGCGGTGGCATCCAGTCGACCCTGCGGGTGCTGGATGATCTGATTGCAGGGTTCACGGCGGGCTGACCGCGCCATGCGTTCGGGTCTGAGCCTGCTGGCCGTAGCGCTGCTGGCGCTGGTGTCGCTTGGGGTCGGGGCGATCGACCTGTGGCCGGCGACCCTGGCCGAGATCTGGCCGGTTCTGCGCGACAGCCGCCTGCCGCGCACCTGTGCGGCGCTGCTGACGGGGGCATCTCTGGCAGTGGCCGGGCAGATCATGCAGCAGATCGCGCGCAACCGCTTTGTCGATCCGATGACATCGGGCACCGGGCAGGGGGCTGCCCTGGGCATTCTGCTTGCGGTTCTGGTGATGCCCGCCGCCCCGATCGGGGTGCAGATGGGGATGGCGTCGCTGACCGCGCTGGCGGCATCGCTGGGGTTCTTTGCTTTGGTGCGACGGGTGCCGCCGACCCAGCCGCTGCTGATCCCGCTGGTCGGGCTGATCTATGGCGGCGTGATCTGGGCGGGCACGACATTTGTCGCCTATCAGACCGACCTGCTGCAATTTGTGGAAATCTGGATGAATGGCGAATTTTCCGGCGTCATGCGCGGGCGTTATGAACTGTTGTGGCTGGCGGGGCTTGCGGCGGCGCTGATCTATGTGGTGGCGGATCAGTTTTCCATCCTGGGTCTGGGCGACGCGGTCAGCGTGAACCTTGGCCTGAACCATCGCCAGATCGTGCTGACAGGTCTGGTGATGATTTCGGTTGTGGCGGGGCTGACGGTGGTGACGGTGGGGCTGATCCCGTTTGTGGGGCTGGTGGTGCCCAATCTGGTCAGCCAGTCCACCGGCGACAACATGCGCCGGGCGCTGCCGGCCACCGCGCTGATGGGCGGGGCGCTGGTGCTGGGTGCGGATCTGCTGGGCCGACTGGTGATCCACCCGTTCGAGATCCCCGCAGGCACGGTGATCGGCATCGTGGGCGCGGGCCTCTTTCTGTGGCTGCTTTACGGGGCACGCGGTCATGCGGCTTAGGCTGGTCGGGCTGAGTGCGGTTCTGGGCCTGTGCATGCTGGGCTATCTGGTGATCGGCGCGCGCGGCGACTGGGGGTTTGTGCTGGCGTTTCGCGGTCAGAAGCTGCTGGCGCTGCTGCTGGTCGGTGTTGCCATTGCCTGGTCAACGCTGATCTTTCAGACACTCACCGGCAACCGTATCCTGACCCCGGCAATCATGGGGTTCGATGCGCTTTACATGCTGGGTCTTGGCCTGCTGATCTGGGTGCTCGGGGTGCCGGCCTATCTGGCGATCCCGCCGCAGGTCATGATGCTGGGCAATGTGGCGCTGCTCTGTCTGGGGGCGTTGGGGCTGTTCGGGCTGGTGCTGCGGGCCAATGGCAGGGATCTGATGCGGCTGCTGCTGACGGGCGTGGTTCTGTCGGTGCTGATCCGTTCGCTGACCGGGTTTCTGATGCGTGTGATCGACCCGAACGAATATGCGGTCCTGCAGGGGGCTGCCTTTGCCCGGTTTTCCAATGTCGATCCCGATCTTCTGACCATTGCAGGCGGCATCACCGCGATCTGCGGAATTGCCATCTGGCGGATGCGCCACCGGCTCGACGTCATTGGGCTGGGCCCTGATCTGGCGCTATCGCTGGGCGAGCCCGGCCCGCGGTCGCGCCGCGCGGTTCTGCTGCTGGTGTCGCTTCTGGTGGCGGTGTCCACCGCATTGGTGGGGCCGGTGACGTTTCTGGGCCTGCTGGTGACGAACTTGACCTACCTGCTGTTCCCGACCCATCGCCATGCCGTGCTGCTGCCTGCCACCGGGCTGGTGGCAGGGATCGTGCTGATCGGAGGGCAGGGGCTGCTGGAACATGTGATGGGTCTGACCACACCGCTGAGCGTGGTGATCGAGGCCGTGGGCGGCCTGTCGTTTCTTGTGCTGTTGCTGAGGATGCTGCGATGATCCGGATTGATGCCGTTTGCCATGGGATCGGGGGCCAGCCGATCCTGAGAGATGTGTCGCTTGAGATCGGCAAGGGCGGGATCGTGGCGCTGGTGGGACCCAACGGGGCGGGCAAGTCGACGCTGCTGTCGCTGATCGCGCGGCTTCAGCCGCTGCAAACGGGGCGCATCACCGTGGATGGGCATGTGATCGGACAGGTGCGCGACGATGTGCTGGCGCGCACGCTTGCGATCCTGCCGCAGCATCTGGATGTGGCCAGCCGGCTGAGCGTGCGCGATCTGGTGGGATTTGGCCGCTACCCCTATCACAAGGGTCGCCCGACGCCGCAGGATCTGGTCCGGGTCGATGCCGCGCTGGCCGCGTTCGAGCTTGACGATCTGGCCGCGCGGGCGCTGGACACGCTGTCGGGCGGGCAGCGGCAGCGCGCGTTTGTGGCGATGGCCTATGCGCAGGACACCGATTATCTGCTGCTGGACGAACCGCTCAACAATCTCGACATTGCCGCGTCGCGCGGGTTGATGCACCGGCTGCGCGACCTCGCGCGGCAGGACGGGCGCACGGTGGTGATCGTGCTGCATGACATCAACTATGCCGCCGCCTATGCCGATCGCATCGTGGCGCTGAAATCGGGGCGGGTGGTCGCCGATGGCGCGCCGGGCGCGGTGGTGACCGACGCATTTCTGCGCACCGTGTTCGACACGGATGCGACGGTTGCCCATGTTCAGGGCAGGCCCATGGTCTGCGTCTGAGCTGCCGCCCGCGCGACCGGTCCTGCGATCTGGTGCCGCCAGGGTGACGTTGGTTTGGTATTGACATGATAGCACCAGCTACCTAAGCGGCGGGGAACATGCCGCTGACCACCTGTCGCGCAACATGAGCCAGAGCGCGCCTGTGAACGCAGGCCATCTCCAGCAAAACCACCAGACATTTCGCATATGCCGACTGGCGTGTTCCCGCATTCGGAGGGACAGGTCCGGCCTGTGCATCAGAATTGCGCTGGCGTCCTGCCGGCCTTCGGAGATTGCAATGGCAAACAAGAACAAGATCCTTGAGACCGGATCGCTGATCGTCGCCGTGGGGCTGGCGGCACAGCCTGCACTGGCACAGGATACGGCCGAGCCCGCAGTGGACATCGGAACCATCGTAGTGACCGGTGACGATGACCGGGACGTGCTGCAGGATGTGGACGGTCTGGCGGCCAAAGCCGCCAGCACCGGCACGCGCGGCCTGCCGGGCGATCTGGCCACGACGCCGCGTTCGGTCAGTGTTGTCACTGAACGCCAGATCCAGGATCAGGGCGCGCGGTCGCTGGAAGATGCCATTGCCTATACGCCGGGCGTGACCACGCAGACCTTCGGGCTCGACAGTCGCTATGACCAGTTCGCCATCCGCGGGTTTGATGCGCAGGTCAGCGGCAATTATCGCGACGGCATGCCGCTGCGCCTTTATGGCTGGGGCGCGTGGCGCACCGAGACCTTTGGCGTTGAGCGCATCGAGGTGCTGCGCGGTCCCACGGCAAGCCTTTACGGTGCCAACGAACCGGGCGGGCTGGTGAATTCGGTCACCAAGCGCCCGACCTTTGACGACGCGACCGAGGTGATGGCGCGCACGTCAAGCCACGGCGGGCTGGAGCTGGGCGTCGATGACACCGGGATCCTGAACGACACACTGGCCTATCGCTTTGTGGCCCTGGGCGGGCGCCAGGGCACCCAGTTCGACGATGTGGATGAAAGCCGTCTCTATCTGGCGCCGTCGATCACCTGGGCGCCGACCGATCAGACCAATCTGACGCTGTTTGCCCAGTACCAGCAAGACAATGTCGGCGACACCTATGTGCTGGTGCCGCAATACGGGTCGCAGCTGCCCAATCCGCTGGGGACATACGGGCCGGATTTCTATTCCAACAACCCCAACCGCAATGACATCAGCACCACCCAGAGCTATCTGGGATACGAGTTCGATCATGAATTCGACAGCGGCCTGACCCTGCGGTCGCGGGCGCGCTTTGCCCGCAATGAATGGACCAACGAAACCGCCTATGCGGATTCGTTTTTCAGCTCGACCATTCTGGCCGGGTTCCCGCCCATTTCGGGTGCGATTGATGCCGCAACGCTGGTCAATTTCGACGTCGATCAGATCACCCGTCAGACCACGTTCGACAACGCCCTGCTGAAGGAATTCAACACCGGCACCGTGTCGGGCACCGTTCTGGGCGGGGTCGACTATTACCGTGGCGAATATGACAACACCTACGGCTTTGGCTATGGCGGCACGCATCTGCTGCAGACCGGTCAGATCTTCCCGCTGCCCGGTGTGCCCACGACCCCGCGCGTGACGCAGGAAACGCAGGATGTCTCGCAGACGGGCCTTTACGTGCTTGGCAATTTCGAGATCGGTGAAAACATCGTTGTTGATGCCGGGCTGCGTCATGACTGGGTGAACATTGATGCAACGCGCAACGGGCTGTCGCAGTCGAATGACAAAAGCTACACCAGCGGCAACCTTGGCGCGTCCTACAACTTTACCAACGGTGTGACGGTCTATGGCGCGCTGTCGCGGTCGTTCAACCTGCCGCCTGCAGGCATTGATGGCACCGGCAAACCGCTGGATGTCGAAGAGGCCAATTCCTATGAGCTGGGCGCCCGCTTCCGTCCGCTGGGCAAGAATTCCCTGATCGGTCTGGCGCTGTTCAACATCGAAAAGAAGAACACCATTCAGCCGATCGCCGGCTTCCCCGGTGCCTTTGAGCAGGTGGGCGAAGTCCGCTCGCGCGGGATCGAGCTTGAAGCGAACTATGCTTTCGACAACGGCGTTTCGGTTCTGGGCAGCTATACCTACATTGACGGCGAGATCACTCAGGACGCGGCCAACCAGGGCAACCAGCTGGCACGCATCCCCAAGAACGCAGCCGCGCTGTGGCTGGCCTATGATGTGCAGACCGTACCGGGGCTGCGGTTTGGCGCGGGCGCGCGTTATACCGGGTCGCGCTATTCGGACAGTGCAAATACCGAAGCGTTCAAGCTGGATGCGGTCACCGTGTTCGATGCGTCGGTCACCTATGAAAAGAACGGCTGGGTGGGCACGCTGGCGGCACGCAACCTGGGCGACAAGGAATACGTGACCTATTGCCAGATCGGCAGCACCGCAGCCCTGATCCCGGGTGCAAATGTCGCGCAGGCGGGCGGATGTGCCTATGGCGCGGGCCGCACGATCGAACTGACGCTGTCGCGCCGGTTCTGATCGCAGTGCCAGACAGCTGACATGCTGCGACTGCTGACCTTTGTTGTCTGTGTCTTCGCCCCCGCTTTGGCGGGGGCGCAGGCGTTTCCGGTCGAGATCCCGCATGCCTTTGGCACCGCCCGGATCGAGACCAAACCCGAGCGCATCGTCTCGCTGAGCTTTATCGGCCACGATTTTCTGCTCGCCCTGGACGAGGTGCCCCATGCCCTGCGCAAATGGTATGGCACCGACCCTTACGGGGTCTGGCCCTGGGCGCAGGATGAGCTGGGTGGCGCCACGCCGGTGGTGCTGCGCGGTGAGATCGACGTCGAACAGATTGCCGCGCTCGATCCCGATCTGATCGTTGGCCAGTGGTCGGGGATGAGCGCGCGGGATCACGCGCTGCTGTCACGCATTGCCCCGACAATCGGCCCGCAGGCGGGGGCGGGCGACTATGGCATGTCCTGGCAGGACATGCTGCGGGTGCTGGGCCGGGCCACCGGCAAGAGCACCCGCGCCGACGAGATCATCGCGCGCCTTGATGCCCGTTTTGCCGATCTGCGCGCGGCGCATCCCGACTGGCAGGGTGCGTCGGCGGCGGTGGTCTGGGCCGGGCAGATCGGCGCCTATACCAACCGCGACATTCGCGGCCAGTTTCTTGAACGGCTGGGGTTCCGCATCCCGCAGGCGATCAATGATCGTGGCACGCTGGACAATTTCTATGTGCTGATCCCGCCCGAGGATCTGTCGCCCATCGACGTGGATGCGCTGATCTGGATCGACGCGGGCGGGTCGCTGCCCGCGCTGCACCGGATGCCGCTGCGTCCGTTGATGCGGGCCCATCGCGAAGGGCGCGAAATCTATGCCGACCCGACCCTGTCGGCGGCGCTGTCGCATTCCAGCCCGCTGAGCCTCGACTACGCGCTCGACCGGCTTGAGCCGTTGCTGGCGGCCGCCACAGATGGCGACCCTGACACCAGGGTCACGTCTTCGGCCGAAGCCGGTATTCTGCCGCAGGAGGGCACGCCATGACGGTGGATGCGATGCGGCGGTTGCCTTCGGGCGACCGCAGGCCGGTTGTTCTGGCGATCTCGCTGCTGGCGCTTGGGGGGCTGGCGCTGTGTGCGCTGCGCTTTGGCCTGCGGCCGACGGGCTGGGGCGATGTCTGGCGGGCCTTTGGTGTCTTTGACGCGGGCAATGCCGAACAGGTGGTGATCCGGGCGATCCGCCTGCCGCGCCTGCTGGGTGCGGTGCTGGCCGGAGGCGCGCTTGGCATGGCCGGGGCGCTCATGCAGGGGATGACACGCAACCCGCTGGCCGATCCGGGGCTATTGGGCGTCAATGCCGGGGCGTCGATGGGGGTGGTGCTGTGCATCCTGCTGCTGGGGGTGACGGATCCGGCGGCGTTTGTCTGGGTGTCGCTTGGGGGCGCGCTGATCGCATCGCTGCTGGTGTTCCTGCTGGGTGGCGGAAACAAGGCCAACCCGGCGCGGCTGATCCTTGCCGGGGCGGCGGTGTCGGCGCTGTGTCTGGCGCTTGGGCGCGCGATCCTGCTGGTCAGCCAGCAGACGCTGGATGTCTACCGGTTCTGGGTTCTGGGCGGGTTTGACGGGATCGACCTTGGGCAGATCCGCACGCTGCTGCCGTTCTTCGGTGCAGGTACGATCGCGGCTCTGGCCGCGTCGTTCTGGCTGAATGCGCTGATGCTGGGTGATGACGCGGCGCGTGGTCTGGGGGTGCGCGTGGGGGCGGCGCAGGCGCTGATCGGGCTGGCCATCGTGATCCTGTGCGGGGCGACGGTGGCGATGGCCGGGCCCATTGCCTTTGTGGGGCTGATCGTGCCGCATCTGGCGCGCCGCGTTGCGGGCGCCGACATGCGCTGGCTGGTGCTGCTGTCGGCCAGCATCGGGGCGCTGCTGATGGTGGCGGCGGATCTGCTGGGTCGGCTGGCGCTGTTCGGAGGCAACATGCAGGCCGGTGTCATGGCCGCGCTGGTGGGCGGGCCGATCCTGATCTGGCTGGTGCGTCGCAACGGGGTGGGTGCGTCATGATCCTGCGTCTGGCGACCCTTTCTGTCCCGGTGTCGGGCCGCGCGCTGCGCAGCGCGTGTGCCCTTGGGCTGTGTGCGGCTGCGGTGGCGCTGCTGGCGCTCTGGGTCGGGCACTATCCGCTGGCTCTGGCGCAGTTGTTTCCGGCGATTGCAGGCGATCTGGGGGATGTGGCGCAGATGGTGGTGCGCGATCACCGACTGCCCAGGATCCTGTGCGCGCTTGGCGTGGGTGCCGGGTTCGGGATGGCCGGGGCGATCTTTCAGACCCTGCTGCGCAACCCGCTCGCGTCGCCCGATGTGATCGGCTTCAACGGTGGCGCCAGCTGTGGGGCGCTGCTGGCCATCATCCTGACCGGAGGCCACGTGGTGGCGGGCGCGCTGCTGGGCGGGCTGGCGAGTGCTGCGCTGGTGATCGGCCTCGCCTGGCGTGACGGGTTGCAGCCCTATCGGCTGATCCTGGTGGGCATCGGCGCCAGCCTGACCCTGTCGGCACTGGGCGATCTGCTGATGAGCCGGATGGATGTCCTGACGGCTGCCGACATGGCCAAATGGCTGATCGGCACCCTGGCCAGCCGCGACTGGCAGGATGTGGCTCTGATCTGGGGCGGGCTTGCGGTGCTGGGCCCGGTCGTGCTGTGGGCCAGCTTTCCGCTGGCGCGCCTGTCGATGAGCGATGACGTGACCACCGGGCTTGGGCTGGCGCTGACGCCCCTGCGGCTGGGGCTGAGCGCGATCGGCGTGGGGCTGGTGGCGCTTGCTGTCAGCGTGGCCGGGCCGCTGCCTTTTGTGGCCTTTGTGTCGGGGCCCATTGCGCGGTGCATCACCGGGGGCGGCAGACCCGCCATCGGGGCTGCGGCGCTGGTTGGTGCGCTGGTGGTGACGCTGGCGGATCTGGCGGCGCGGATGGTGCCGCTGGTCCATCTGCCCGCGGGGGTCTTTACCGCGCTGATCGGCGCGCCGGTGCTGATGTGGCTTCTTGTTGTGCAATTTCGCAAAGGACGGTTCTGAGATGACCCAATCTGCGCGCCTTGTCGCCCAAGGCATCACGGTGTCTTTTGGTCAGCGCCCGGTGCTGAAGGATCTGGATGTGGCGTTGCCCACCGGCCAGCTCACCGCGATCATCGGGCCGAATGCGTCCGGCAAATCGACGCTGCTGCGGGCGCTGGCGCGGCTGCAGCCCGTGGCCTCGGGCCAGGTGGTGCTGGATGGCAAGGCGATCCACAGGCAGGGCAGCCGCGCGGTGGCGCGCAAACTGGCGATCCTGCCGCAAAGCCCCACCGCCCCCGAGGGGCTGAGCGTCCGGGATCTGGTGATCCGGGGCCGCACGCCGCATCAGTCGGTGCTGCGGCAATGGTCCGGCGCGGATGCGCATGCGGTTGAACAGGCGCTGGCGGCAACGGGTCTGGCGGCGCTGGCCGACCGCCCCCTTGATGCATTGTCGGGCGGGCAGCGTCAGCGGGCCTGGATCGCCATGGCGCTGGCGCAGGACACGGATATTCTGCTGCTTGATGAGCCCACGACCTATCTTGATCTGCCGCACCAGATCGAGCTGCTGAGCCTGGTTCGCGCGCTCAATCGCGACACCGGGCGCACGGTGGCCACGGTGCTGCACGACATCAACCTGGCCGCGCGCTTTGCCGATACCATTCTGGCGGTGCGCGATGGGGCGGTGTGCCTGCAGGGTCCGCCCGAACAAGTCATCACCGAAGCCAGCATCCAGCAGGTGTTTTCGCTGCCCTGCCGGGTCATCAAAGACCCGGTGCATGGGACGCCACATGTCATCCCGCTCTGACGTTGATCGCAAAGGATCTTTCATGACCGCCCAATCCGAATACCCGCTGCTGAGCGAGACCCGGCTGCCCGGCGTCGCCTTTTCGGCCATGCGACTGGTGATGCTGCACGAAGCGCAGGCCCATGACCTGCCGGTGCTTGAAGATGACGGGGCGCGGGTGACCTTGCAGTCGCTGCGTGGCACGCTTGGCTTTGCCGATGACGTCGACGGGATCACCGTGACCGTGCGCGCGGCAGATGCCGAATGGCTGCATGTGATCCGCGACGGGCTGATCGAGCATCTGGGGCAAAGCCTGCCCGATGTGGTGCGCGACCTGCGCTGGAGCGGCAGCGAGACGTCGGGTGCCCTGCCGCCCAATTTCCACTTTGCCACGGTGCTGTCGGTGGCGCCTGTGGGGGGCTGTTTTCTGCGCGTTCGCCTCAAGGCCGGTGATCTGAGCCGCTTTGGAGATGACGCGATCCACTTTCGCGTGGTGCTGCCGCCTGCGGGTCTGGCGGATGTGGAATGGCCGCATGTGGCGGCCAACGGGTCGACCGTCTGGCCCAAGGGTGACAAGGCGCTGCACCGCCCGGTCTATACCACGCGCCACATCGACCATGATGCAGGGGTGATGGATTTTGACGTGTTTGTTCATGATGGCGGGCGGGTCACCGAATGGGCCCGCCGCGTCACGGCGGGTGATCGCGTTGCGATCCTGGGGCCAGGTGGCGGCGGCATTCCCGACACCGATCACATCCACATCTATGCCGACGAAACGGCGCTGCCTGCGGCCGCGCGGATCCTTGAGGCGCTGCCCCAGCACACGCGCGGGCATGCGGTGTTCCAGACAGCTCTGGGTGCGCATAGCGTTTATCCGGTGACCTGCCCGCCGGGTGTGTCGGTGACCTGGCTTGACCCCCAGACAGATCGCGGGCTTGCGGAGCTTGCCCTGGCCGACATCACGGATGGGCGCGACATGTTCCTTTGGTTCGCCTGCGAAAAATCCAGCGTCCAGCGGGTGCGCGCGGCGTACAAGGACAGCGGGCGCGCGGCCGATCAATCCTATATCGCGGCGTATTGGACGGCTGCCACTGCCGTGTCGTGATCGCGCGCGTGCGGCGGGGCGCGACCATCCTGTCAGGTTTGTGACCGGATAGGCGCCAGAGGGTGAAAAATGCAATCCATCCCTTGATATGCACTTGCATGTCGGCGGCGGACACACTACCGGCACAGGCGTGACCCCCGCAAACCCAATTCGGGCCAGCCAGGACAAACCGAATTGATGGGGAATGGGATGGCATTCGAACTTTTCTCGGCGCGTACGCGCCTGTTGTGCGGCTCGGCTCTGGTCGCGGTAAGCGGCAGCGGTGCATTTGCACAGGACCTGCCCGACGATACCGGCGCGGCGGATGCGCCCGCCGAAACAATCACCGCTGACGCAGCGACCGAAGGCACAGGGACACCAGGCACGGGGACCGCAGGTGATGCCACGCTGCTCGATCCGATCATCGTGCGCGCCGAAGATCCGCTGGGCGGGTCTGCGGACCGGGCATCATCGGTCTATGTCGCGGATGCCGAGCTTGAGGCCGCGCGTCTGGGCAACATGCGCGACGTGTTTGCGGGGATCGCCAATGTGTCGGTGGGCGGCGCGATCCCGCTGAACCAGAAGATCTTTGTGAACGGCGTCGACATGCTGAACCTGTCGATTTCGATGGACGGGGCGCTGCAGAACAACCGCGCCTTTCACCATGTCAGCGCAAATGTCTTTGATCCCGGTTTGCTGAAATTCGTGCGGGTTGATCCGGGGATCGCGGCCGCCGATACCGGGCCCAATGCAGTGGCCGGTGCCGTGGTGATGGAAACCATCGACGCGGGCGATGTCATTCTCGATGGCAATTCCGTCGGCGGCAATTTCCGCCTGTCCTATGCCGACAATGGCAACACCCGCAACGCCGCCCTGACGCTGGCCGCGCGCAGCCAGGGGTTCGAGGTTCTGGCCTATGGGCGCGGGGTCAAGGGTGATGACTATAAGGCAGGCAATGGCGACACGGTGGCGGGCACCGCGGCCGATCTGCAGTCGGGCCTGCTGAAATTTGCCTATGAGACCGACACAGGCCACCGGTTCGAACTGACCGGCCAAAAGCTGTGGGACAGTGAGCTGCGCAATTTCCGCTCCAACTTTGGCCCCAGCCGCCGTCCGATGGTGGAATACGACACCGAGCGGTCCACTTATTCGTTCAACTACGCCTTCACCCAGGGCGGCGGCATGTGGGATCCCGAAGCCTCTGTCGGGTTTTCCGAAAGCAAGGTGAACGCGGCGCTTTACGAAAAAAGCCAGGGCACGTCCAACACCCTGTCTGCCAAGGTGCAGAACACGTTCCATCTGTCACCCAGCAACACCATCGTTGCGGGTGTCGATTTCTATGACCGGCTGGGCCAATACAAAAGTGACGTGACCGATGGGGCCGAAGAAAAGTCGCGCAATATCGGTCTTTTTGCTCAGGCACGGTTCGAACCCACCGACCGCTGGAAGATCTCGGCCGGTGCGCGCGCCGATTTCCAGCATTTCGAAGGGGGCGAAGAGTTTGAAAACGACTATTCGGGCCTGAGCGGCAACCTGTCGGCCGTCTATGCGCTGACGGATGAGCTGTCGGTGCGCGCGGGGTATTCGAATGTGTTCGGCGGGCTGCAGCTGGAAGACAACTATCTTTACTACAACCTCTACTATCCGGGCTACAGCTGGGACTATGACACCCTCAAGACGTCGCGCGCGCAGAACTACAATCTGGGGCTCGACTGGACGCGCGGTGGTCTGACGATCGGTGGCGAGCTTTTCCTGACCGAGGTCGACAATGTGCGTGACGGCGACGAAAATTTCGATTTTTCGTCGCAGGGGCTTAACCTCCAGGCCACCTATGGCTGGGCTGGCGGCTTTGCGCGGCTGACCTATACCAACAGCGAATCCAAGCGCGATGGCGATGTTGTCTCAAGCTACTATCTGCTCGATTACGGCGCACCGATCGGACAGATCTTTGCGCTTGAGGTTCAGCAAGAGATCCCGACCCTGAACATGATGGTCGGCGGCAGCGTCGATCTGGCGCTGGATTATGACCTGGACGCCCATTCCGATCTGGATGTCGACCCGCTGCGGACCCTGCCCGGCTATGGGGTGGTGAACCTCTTTGCCGAATATCACCCGCCCGCGCTGTCGGGCGTGTCGATCCGGGGCGAGATCCGCAATCTCTTTGACGAAAACTATTCCGACCGTGCGACCTATGGGGGCGACTATGTCGGCTTCAACACCCTGAGCGAACCCGGCCGGACCTTCGTGATCGAGGCCGTCGCGCGGTTCTGACCGCGCCTGCCCCGGACCCCACCGGCCCCTCAGTCCGGTGAGGTCCGGGGCAACAGCTTGATCAGCAGCCGTGTCAGCGCATAGGCGTCGTCGGTTGACAGATAGGGGCCGATTTCGCCCTGCATCGCGTCCCAATAGGCGGGCCAGATCTTTTCATGCACGCCCTGGCCGTGCTCGGTCAGAAACAGGATCTGTTTGCGCCGCCCATCGGCGATGAATTCGCGCCGGATCAGCCCGCCCTTTTCGAGCCGCGCCACATGGCGCGACAGCGCATATTGCGGGACAAAGAGCTTGTCTTCGAGCTCGGTCATCAATTGGCCACCGGGCCCCGCCCGGTCGATTTCAAGCAGGATTTCATACCAGATCGGATCGTTGATCCCCTGCGACTTGAGCGCCTTGGCGATGCGTGGATGAAATTTGCGATGCGCACGCATCAGATTGAACCAGACGCGGTTATAGGAAATGACGTCGTCGCCATCGTTGAAGTAACGCGCACCTTCGGATTGGGTCTTTTTGGGGGCCACCGGGTCACCTGTATCGACTGCGGGCATCACGCGGTGCCCCGGGGCGCCACTATAGTTCGGTGGCCAGAAAAAGATATGTCTTTTAGTGCCTTAGGTCTGGGGGGTGTATCACATATATGGCGGCGTCTGGGCCGGTGCGCCCAATGTGCCGCGGGGCTGATCCACATCGCCGGTCAGAACGGCAACCCGTTCCAGCGCGGCCATCAGCGGGCCGGTATCGCCGCCTTCGCAGAGCAGCATGCAATGGGTTTCGGCCACGCCGCGACGGCCCTGCCGCACCGCCTGCAGCGCGGTGAACAGATAGCGTTCTTCGTTGGTGATGAAGCCGCTGCAATGGGTACATTCGGGATTGATATAGTTGAACACGCCCGCCCGGCTGACGCGCATCTTGTTCAGCGTGATTACCATGGCATGGGCGATGGTGGCGCCAAAGGGCGGGGTCAGGCGTGTTTCGGCGATGCGAAAGGCTTCGATCCAGGCGTGGCTTTCGGGCGCTGAAAAGGACAGCAGCACATAGCGCGCAATCTCAAGAAGATTGGTTTCGAACGTGTCAAACCCGCAATCTTCCACCCGGCGATCATCGGGGTGGCTGTGGTGCGAATGGGTGTCGGGATGGGGGCGACGCCAGGGCGCGGTCATGTTTGGGATCCTTACCAGGGTTGAAGGGGTCACCTGGCAATGCGCGCGCTTGGTCTCCGACATGGGCCTGAATTTGCTGGCAATGTCAACGCGACACGCCCGTGATCATCTGCGTTGCAGCTTCAGCGTCAGGTTGAAGCCGAAACTGTCCCCCTTCAGCTTTTTCGGCGCGGGCGGGAAGCGTCCGGCGCGTTTGACGGCTGCAACGGCGGCCTGATCAAGGCGCGCGTCACCCGACGATGCGCGAACGGTGACCGACGCCAGACGGCCATTGCGATTGACGCGGATCCGCAGCTTTACATTGCCCGACGCATTGGTGCCGCGCGGATAGCGTTTTGCGCGCTCTACGCGGGCGCGGATCTTGGCGCCCCAGACCTGCTGCAGCTTGGCGGCCTGGCCGGCCGACGCGGTGCCGACCGAGGCCGAAGCGCTGCCCGCCTGTGATCGTCCGCCCGATCCGGCGGCCTTTTGGGCCGCGCGCCCGGCCGATGCGGTTGCCGCCTTGCGGCCCTGATCGGGCTGCGGCTGGGGTTTTGTGACGGGCGGCGCTTTGCGGGGCGTGGGGGGCTCCAGCCGCTTGGGTCGGACGGGCGGGCGCGGCGAGGACTCAAGCCTGCGATCGGTCGCGGGATCGTCAGCAAGGGGTTCGGGCGGTGTCACCGGCGTCGGGGGCGGCGGCGGGATGACGGCAGGTGGAGGCGGCGGGTCCGGCGGGCGCAGAGCCATGCTGTCGATCTGCACCTGATCGGGGTCGATCTGGGGCAGGGCCGCCAGCTTCATGTCGGCGCGCGGTGCCTCGGCCAGATTGATCTGCGGTGCCTGTGGCGCCTGGGGGATGTCCGGCGGGGTGATGTCGGGCTGCTTGATCACGGGCGGGGGCGCGGTGCGGGCGGTGTCCCAGGCTTCGACCATCTCGGCCACGGTGGCTTCGGCGGCTTCAAGTGACACAAGCGCATCGCCGCCTGCACCGCCGGATTCGGTGCCTGCCGTGGGGCGCGCAGCGAAGACGGCGACATGCAGCGCAACAGCCAGAACGGCAAAGATCAGGATCTCGGCCAGGCGTTTCATTTTGCAGACACGACCAGTTCGACCCGTGCCAGCCCTGCGGTGGACAGGTCGCGCAATATGGCGGCCAGCTTGCCGGCCTCAAGCGCGGCGTCGGCGCGCAGCTGGATGATGCTTGAGGCATCGCTTTGCGCCGCGACGGCGGCAATCGCGCCGGTGCCTTCGGCCCCGTCAAAGGACAGCCGCCCGTCCTTGCTGACAAAAAGCACCGGATCGGCTTGGGCTTCGGCTTCGGTGGCGGCCGTGGGCGGGGTGACATCGAACGGCTCGGGTTCGGCCAGCCGCGAGGTCATCAGAAAGAAGATCAGCAGCAGAAACACCACATTGATCATCGGAACGATGCTTTCAGAGCGCGGGCGTCTTGGCGGTTCGGTCAGATCCATCGGCTATTCCACCAGAACCAGCGCGGTGAACCCGGCTGCATGCAGTGTTTCGGTCACATCGACGATGTGCTGGACGGTGGCGCCGTCGCGGCCGCGCAAGATGAGCATGTCGGTGGGCGACTGCATCAGCGGTGCCAGCGCGGCGGGCAGGTCGCTGACCGGGGCCCCGTTCAGGGCGAGGCCGTCCGGCGCGATGTCGATCAGGCGCGGCGGACCTTCATAGGTGCCATCCCCCGACGACGCCAGCGGCAGCGGCATCACCGCATCCATGCCAAAGCGTGACGCCAGCATGAAGAACACCAGCAACAGAAACACCACGTCGATCATCGGCGTCAGGCTGGGTTTGCGCCGTGGCCTAGGAGGAGGGGCGAACTGCATCGCGTCATTCCGCCGCCGGGCGCAGCGCGGGTTCGGTGGGGGCGATAAAGACGCGGGTGGCGTTGTCTTCGATGTCGCGGCGGATGCGGTCGATCACGGACTCGAACCACGTCAGCGCCGCCGAGGCCGGGATCGCCACGGCCATACCCGCAGCCGTGGTCAGCAGGGCTTCCCAGATGCCGCCAGCAAGAAGGGCGGGATCGGCCTTGGAGCCTGCAGCCTGCAGCGCCTGAAAGGCTGCGATCATGCCCAGAACCGTGCCCAGAAGGCCCAGAAGCGGCGCGATGGTTGCGATCAGCTCAAGCGCGCTCAGCCCGCTGCGGGCCGAGGCAAGCTCGCGCTTGGCCACGCGGGCAGTTTCTTCGCGGGCGGCGTCCTGCGGCAGGTGCGTCCTGGCCTGCAAGGCCGCGCTGAGCACCTTTGAGCGGATCCCGCGCCGCCCTTCGACAATGGCACGGGCGCGCGCGGCGTCTCCGGTTTCGTAGATCGCCACAGACTGGATGGCCTTGCCGCGCGACCAGGCGCCAATCAGGGCAAGGCGCCAGATCTTCCACAGGATCAGGGCCACCGTGATCACCGAAAGGGCTGCGATCACCCAGATCGACACGCCACCATCTTCAAGAAAGGTCATCGCGCGGCTGGATGCGGCGCGGGCCTGCCCAAGCAGATCGGGATCGGTCGGGGCCAGTGCCGAGGTCGGGGTGACGGTTGTGGTGTCTTCAACGGGGGCGATCTGGTCTGTTGTCGCGGGATCTGCCGGACCTGGATCAGCCGCGGATGATGCGTCCGGCTCGGCCGGTTGCGTGGGGGCGACGGCCGGGGTTTCAGGGGCCGGGGTTTCAGGGACGGGCACCGCTGGGATGGTGGCTTCGACGTCTGGGGCAGGGCTTGGGCCCTGGTCTGTGGTTTGCGCTTGGGCCTGCGCCACACCGCAGCCCAGCACGAGGCCGATCAGCGCGCCGGACAGGCTGCGCGACAGACGGGTGTCGATCTGGTTCAGCATGGCTTTGCCTTCCATGGTTTTCCGGGACTTTTTTGCCGTCTCGGGCGTCAGTATGACCGGTCCGGTTGCAGGTGGGGGCACCACAGGGTGTGGTGCCGGGTCCGACCGTTCGGGTTGTGTCTGCGCTTAAGAATCCCGTGTTAATTTGTCAAGTATTGGCAGGTGCGATGCCCGACCGCTGTGGCGGCGCGGTCGAATTTGCTTCGTCGGGAGCGGGTACAGAGGTGGCACACGTGCGGGTGCCTCAGGCCTTGGGGGCCGGGCGGGCGGCGCGGCTTGCGGGTTTTGGCAGCGAACACAAAAGATCGGACCAATGCCCGGCATTCTGCGACGGGTCATATCCCAGCACCGCAAGGCAGTCGCCCTGCGCGTCATAGAGCTCGATCTGCCAGAACCGCCCGATGGCCGCGACCCAGGCGCTGTCGATGGCGCTCAGGTCAATCGAAAACGTGCCGGCGCCGGCGCGCGCGGTCACAAGCTGGCCGACCAGTGTGATGGTTTCAAGCGGCCCGACATCCGCCTGCATCAGCCCTGCTGCGGGGACAAAGCGCGCCATGCCGATGCCACGATCACTGGCATAGGTCAGAAAGCTGGGCAGGACATCCGGCAGGATCTGCCAGGCACGGTTGACGCCGACATGCGGCAGGCAGGCACGGCGTTCGCGCCCGCAGCTCCGCAGCAGATCATTGAGATGCGCGCCCAGATCGGCGGTGTTCCAGATGTCGCGGGCGCGGCGGATGGCGGCCAGTGGAATGACGTTCTGCCCGTGGTTCGGGGTGTCGGAGGCGGCGGGCGCGGATGATGCGACCGCCCCTTGCCCAAGCGAGCACAGGACCTGCCGGTCTGCGGGTGCGCCAAGCTGCACCCGGTGCTGCACCCGGCCCGAGTGGTCAAAGGCGGCGATCCCGTCACCTCCATTGCCATCGGCATAGCGCGCCAGGCGGATCGGTGTGGCCGGGCAAAAGCGCAGATCCACCCTCCGGGGCGCGCGGGTCAGCCGCAGGGGGGCGTCCGAGCGTTGCAGCGCGGCATATCCGCCCCGCCCCGCGATCAGGGCGCCTGCGTTGCGGGTGGTAATCAGCGCGTTTTCGAACTGGGTGCCGATCAGGGCGAGCGTTTCAAGATCATGGCCAAGCTCGGCAAAGCCCGAGACGGCGCGCAGATCGTCCAGCGTGTCCGGCAGCGCGCTGCCTGCAAGGCAGCACGCAGTCGGGGATGGGGCGTTGTTCAGCATGGGGTCTGCTTTCAGTAGACATCCCGCACATATCGCTTGTCGCGTTTGAGGCGGTTGACATATTCCGTTGCCGCCTCGGGGGTCAGACCGCCCTGGGTTTGAATGATCTGGTGCAGGGTGTCGTCCACATCGCGCGCCATATGCGTGGCATCGCCGCAGACATAGAAATACCCGCCCTCTTCCAGCTGTGCAAAGAGATCCTTGCCGTTTTCTAGCATGCGGTGCTGCACATAGATCTTTGCGTCCTGATCGCGAGAAAACGCCAAATCAAGACGTGTCAGCAGACCGCTCTGGCTGAACCCGGCAATTTCGTCGGCATAGATGAAATCGCTGGCGCGGTGCTGATCGCCAAAGAACAGCCAGTTCATGCCCGTTGCGCCACGTGCCTGACGCTCTTCCAGAAAGGCACGGAACGGGGCGATGCCGGTGCCGGGGCCGACCATGATCATCGGCACGCTGTCATCCTGGGGCACGCGGAAGCTTTTGTTGGGGGACATGAAGATGCCGGTCGTGCCCGCGTCATCTGCCAGATCGGCCAGATAGGTCGAGCACACGCCGCGATGGGCACGCCCGTCATGCATCCAGCGCAGCGCGGCAACGGTCAGGTGAACCTCGCCCGGATGGGCCTTGGGGCTGGACGAGATCGAATAGGCGCGGTGCTGCAGCGGTTTCAGCCAGGACAGCACCTCGGCCGGGTCAAGGGACTGTTCGGGGACCAGCGTCAGCAGGTCCAGCGCGTCCTTGTTCCACAGATACCGTTCGAGAGCCTCTTTGTCGCCATTGCCAAGCACATGCGACAGCTCATCATTGTCGGCGCGGGCTTCGATGGCGCGGATCAGGTCGCGCGACGGGGTGGTGATTTCATAGTGCCGGGTCAGCACGGTGCCCAGGCTCTGATCCTGACCCGCAACCGCCGCATCGGCCGGGGCGCCAAGACGGTCGAGCCAGGCCGCGACCAGATCGGGCGCGTTGATCGGCAACACGCCAAGCGCATCGCCGGCTTCATAGGTCATGCCGCTGTCGCCCAGGTCGAAGGCGATGTGGCGGATTTCCTTGGCCGATCCTGTGCCCGACAGGGTGCGGTTGTCGCAGATCACCGCCGGATAGGGGTTTTTGCGGGTCCAGCCCGATTTTGCCGGGGCGGGGACCGCGGTATCAGCGGGGGCAGGGGTGGCGCCGCCGCCCTGCGGGATGGCGCGGCCCAGCCAGTCTTCGGCGGGGTCTTCGAAATCCACATCGCAATCGACGCGGTCCACCATCCGCCGGGCGCCAAGCTGCTCGAGCCTTGTGTCGATCAGTTTACCGGCCTGACAGAATTCATCATAGCTGGTGTCGCCCAGTGCAAGCACGGCAAAGGCCAGGTTTTCCAGGCGCGGCGCGGTCGTGGATGACAGATCCTCCCAGAACTGGCAGGCATTGTCGGGCATTTCGCCCACCCCATAGGTCGACACCACCACGATCAGCGTCTGCATCGCGGCCAGCTGGTCCATGCTGACACTGTCAAGCTCGGCTACGCGCGGGGTAAAGCCCTTGGCGCGCGCGCGGTCGGCGGCATCATTGGCCACCGCTTCGGCATTGCCGGTCTGGGTGCCATAAAGGATGTCGATGGCCGGGGCCTGCTGGCCTGCGTCGGCGGCCGGGGCGGCGGGACCACCGCCCACCAAAAGCCGCGAATGAAGACCCGCGAGAAACCCGCCAAGCCAGCTTTTCTGTTCGCCGGTAAAGGGCGCGTCATCGGGGATATAGGGGACTTTTGTTGTCATGTTCCGTTCGTCTCACTCTGCCGCCATGCGCGCTGCCAGATCCGGCAGGGCGTTTTGTGCGAAAAGCGCATCAAAGCTGGGCACGTCCCCTAGCGCGGCGCGGTTCTTGCGATCCTGATGCAGGATCCAGGCATAGGTTCCGGGGCTGTCCATGCTCAGGATGTTGCGCAGCGACAGCGCCCGTTTGAAATCGCTCAGCCGCTTGTTGGCCACCAGCACCGCCAGTTCTTCATCGCTATAGCCATCGACGGCCTTGCGCGCATGTTTGGCCAGCGCCGCCATCAGGCCGAAATCTTCGGTCAGAACAAGGTTGCGGGCGGCCTTGTCGCGAGCCACGCGATCGGATGTGCCGACGCGCTTGGCGGCGATGGTCTGGGCCTGTTCGAGCACGGTGTAGCTGCCCAGCAGACGGAAGATTTCGTCGGTGTCCATGTCTCCATAGGCCGGGACCGCGCCGCGATGCACCGGGCGCCCGCGCTTCCACGCGGTCTTGAGCTCAAGGATCTGATGCGCGGCCAGCGCCGAGGCCAGTTCGTCAAGCAGATCCTTGCGGCTGCGTGCGGCCAGGATTTCATCGGCATCCTGATATTGCAGCAGAGCGCGCGGCATGATCCAGGCCATGTGCTGGCGTGCGCTGTCCCAGTCCGCAAGCACAGCGCTTGCCAGATCGGATCCTGTTGCTTCGATATGCCAGTGCAGAAGCTGGCGAATGGCGTCTTCGTGGATGGCGGCGTGATCGGACCCGTCCGACAGCGTGCCCATCAGCACCGAATCCCGGCTGAGCATGTCGGGCAGGCGGCCATCGGGATCGTATTGATAGGCAAACCCGCCCGACATCCCGTTGCCATAGCCCTTGGAAAAGCCGCCAAGGTTCAGGATCGCCCCGTTGGTCATGTATTCAGCGCAGAAATCGCCGACCCCTTCGACCACCGCCGTCGCGCCTGAATTGCGCACCGCAAAGCGGTCTCCGGCCTGACCTTGGACGAAGGTGCGCCCGCCGGTGGCCCCGAACAGGGCAAAATTGCCGATCAGCACGTTTTCACCCGGACGTCCGCCGCCGGGCGATTTGACCACGATCTCGCCGCCTGACGCACCCTTGCCGACGCCGTCATTGCAGGTGCCGGTGTGCTCCATCACCATGCCGTCATTGCAAAAGGCGCCAAAGCTTTGCCCGGCCGACCCGTTGGTGACGATGCGCACGCTGCGCGGATCGAGATAGCGTCGCCCGCGCGTGTCCTGATGGGCGGCGGGGGGCAGCGCGTCGAGCTCGTGGTTGAGCATGCGTTCGATGTCGATGCCGAACTGCCCGCCCACCGTCTTGTTGCGGTTGTTCAGCGGCATGTTGGGCCGCAGTTCGATTTCGCGCTCACCGCCGTCGATCAGCCGGGCCCGCGCCTGGCTGATCAGCGCATCGTCGATGGCGAAGTCCTTTTCCAGATAGACCGGATCGGCGACCGGGTTTTCGGGCACGTGCTGCAGCATGGCGCGCAGATCAAGCTGCCCGACCGATGACGGGTGATCCAGCAGATGCAGCAGATCGGCGCGCCCGCGCGCCTCGGCCAGGCTGCGCAGGCCAAGGCCGGCCAGCACTTCGCGCACCTCGTGGGCGATGTTCAGCAGATACTGGGCCAGCGCCCGCGGGTCGCCATCGAACACTTCGGGGTTGGTGGTCAGGCCTGCGGGGCATTTGACGTTGCAGTTCTTGGCCATCACGCATTTCAGCATCATCAGCGCGGTGGTGCCGAATTCGAAACTGTCCCCGCCCAGAAGCGCGCCCTTGACCACGTCCGACCCGGTCTGCATCGCGCCCGAACAGCGCAGCATCACCTTTTGCCGGATCCCGTTGGCACACAGGGCCTGATGCACTTCGGCGATGCCGATTTCGGCGGCGCGGCCGGTGTATTTGAGCGATGTCACCGCCGCCGCGCCGGTGCCACCGGTATTGCCTGCGACGTTGATCACGTCTGCCCCGGCCTTGGCGACGCCCACGGCGATGGTCCCGATGCCTTCGGATGACACCAGTTTCACGATGACGCGCACGCGCGCGGCCTTGGCGTCATGGATCAGCTGGCCCAGATCTTCGATCGAATAGGTGTCGTGATGCGGCGGGGGTGAGATCAGCTCGACCCCCGGTGTGCCGCCCCGCGCGGCGGCAATTTCGACCGTCACCTTGGGGGCGGGCAGCTGCCCGCCTTCGCCGGGCTTGGCGCCCTGACCGATCTTGATCTCGATTTCTTCAAGGTTGGGATCGGCAAGATAGCCCGCCCAGACCCCGAAACGACCCGATGCAAACTGCTTGATGCGGCTGGCGCGGATGGTGCCATAGCGGGTCAGATGTTCGCCGCCTTCGCCGGAATTGGACATGCCGCCGACCATGTTGGTGCCATGGGCCACCGCTTCGTGCGCCGAAGCCACCAGCGCGCCGTGCGACATTGCCCCCGATGCCAGCCGGCCGGTGATCTCGGATGCGGGCTGCACCGCGTCGAGCGCGATACGGTCCGGGGCGGGGCGCAGGCGCGACAGGTAATCCTGCGCCATGCCGCCCGCTTCGACCCGAAGCGCGCCCTGGGAGATGTAATGGGCCCGGATGTCGTCGCCGAAGCGGTCGACCAGCGTATCGGCCAGAACGGTCAGCCGCGCCAGATCCCCTGCCTTTGGACCGGTGAGCTGCAGCAGGAAGGTCGTGCCATCGGGCTCTGCGCTGCAGATCACGCCGCGAATGACAAAATCGCGGTTCCCGGCGCGATTGAACAGCATCATTTCCTTTTTGATGTCGGCGGCGCTGTCCATAAAGGTGATGTCGGCCGGAAAGGCGAGCACATCGCGCAGCGCTGCCGGGCGCCGGGCCCGTTCGTCAGCCATCATGCGGCTGAAGGCGCGATAGCCGGGGGTGATCTGGAACCCGTCGATCCGCTCGGGGCTCAGCTTTTCGAACGAGGTGTTCACATAGCCGCTGTCGTCAATGCCGAACGCATCATCCATCTGGCGCAGGGTCATCAGGCGGAACGGGTCGGTTTCGCCTTCGGCTTCGGCAAAGGAAATGGGTTCTTCGGTCAGATCGACAAAGCCACGTACCGCCGTGGTGCCATAGCTGTGCCCGGCCCCTTCCGAACGCTCCTTGAAGAGTCCCAGCATCGGAATGTCAGCATCGCTGTCCACGGTGAGGGCGCGCGCGTGCCAGTCGGCAACCGACCGGGCGATCACGTCGAACCGCACCCCGCCCACAGGGGTTTTCATGTTGGGCAGATAGCGCGCCAGCACCGGGTCATTGGTATCAAGAAAGTTGGGTTCGAAGAACTCGCCCCCCGAATAGCTTTCTACGGTACAAAGCCCCACCTTGCCCATGGTCTTCATCAGCGCCTTTTCGGCGGCTTTCTTGAAGCGGCCATAGGCCAGGCCCGCATCATCGCCAAAAAGCTGTTCGGCCCGCATCCGCACCGCGATCGGATAGACCGCCGCCGCGCCGAAACCCAGGGCGCAGGCGATGTGATGTGACGAACAGATCTGCCCGCTTTCCACCACCAGGCTGACCTTGAACCGCAGCCCTTCTTCGATCAGCCGCTGATTGATCGCCGAAATCGCCAGCGTCATCGGCAGGGCCGCATGGGCCCGGCAGATGTGCCGATCGGTCAGGATGGCGATGCCGCCCTGTTCGCGGGCAAAGGCCACGACCGCGTCGGCAAGCTGATCCATGGCATCGGTCAGGGCGCTTTCATTGCCCGGCCCGTCGTCGAAGACAGGGGCGTAGAGCATGTCAAAGCGCTGCCACGGGGTGGCATCCTGGGCCTTGATCCTGAGCATGTCGGCCATGCGCAGCACCGGCGACTGCACCACGATCTGGGGCGAACGGCCCTGTCCGAGATGCGGTTTTTCACCCAGCGACACGCGCAGGGTCATGCCATCGGCTTCGCGGATCGAATCCAGCGGCGGGTTGGTCACCTGTGCAAAGCGCTGGCTGAAATACTTGGCCACGCCGCCTTCGTTGTCGCTGAGCGCGTTGATCGCATTGCCGTAGCCCATGGCCGACACTTTTTCGACGCCGGTCTGCAGCATCGGATCCATCAGGAATTTGAAGCTTTCCTGATTGAGCGTATAGGCCACAAAACGCGCGGGCCGCTCAAGATCGCCGGTATACCGGCCTGCGGCCGATTTGGGATCGGCTTCGGGGTCGGGCAGGGTGTCGATGGTGACGCGTGCCTGCTCCAGAAGGGCGGTGTAGTCGCGGGCGGATGCCAGCTGTTCCAGCGCCTCATCCGTGTCAAAGCAGCGCTGTTGGGCGTGATCATAATAGAGCATCCCGCCCGCTTCGACCCGGCCCCGGCGCAGCACGCTGTCGGGCGGAAAGCTGATCTGCCCGGCTTCGGACATCACGGCCAGATACTCGGCGGTTTCCACCGAGCGCATCGGGCGCAGGCCCAACCGGTCAAGCCGTGCGCCGATGATGTTGCCGTCGCCAAAAACCAGCGCTGCGGGCCCGTCATTCTTTTCTTCGGACAGTGAAAAGAATTCCAACATCGCGCGCACCTGCGGGCTCAGCCGGGTGTCGTTTTCCCATGCGGGCGGCATCATCGCGACCACCGCCGTGACCAGATCAAGCCCTTCTTCGAAGACCCGTGCATTCAGCGTCTGATCCAGGCGGCAACTGTCGGATTGCCCGTTGGGCCTTACGATGGCGGTGTTGCGGGCCAGCGCGATGGCGGTTTCCGACAGCCGGTTCTTCTTGTCGGTGTTCAGCTCGCCATTGTGCGCCATCAACCGGAACGGCTGGGCCATGGTCGGGTGCGGATCGGTATTGGTGGAAAACCGGGTGTGGAAATAAAGCGTGTGCACTGCGTGATCGGGGTCGGAGAGGTCCGAGAAATAGGGGATGATCTCCCATGAATTGAGACGCCCTTTGAACACCTGCATCCGTGCCGACAGCGACAGCGGATAAAGCCCGGACAGGGCTGGGTCGGTATAGGCGACCGCTTCGATGTCCAGCAGGGCCCGGTGAATGCGCGTGTCCAGCGCGGCACCCCGCACCCCGTTGGGGGCGGCAAAGATCCACTGGCGGATCGGCAGCTGCCATTTGGCCGCACGCGCACCGATGGCGTCGGGATCCACCGGCATGTCGCGCACCAGCAGGGTGTCAAGGCCGGCCTCTTGCAGGGTGGTTTCGATCAGCTCTGCGGCACGGTCATGTTCGCCCGCATCACCCGGCAGAAAGAAGTTTCCGACGCCAAACTGCCCGGCCTCAAGGCTGCGTCCTGTCAGCTTTTCGAAAAAGGCAAGCGACAGATCCACCGACACGCCCGCCCCGTCGCCGACGCCTTCGGACGACATCCCGCCCCGATGCGGCACGGCGCACAGCGCCTCGTGCCCCATGGTCAGAACGTCATGGGTCTGAACCCCGTCCTTGCGCGTGAGAAACCCAACGCCGCAGGCGCTGTGTTCGTGGTCGGGATCAAAGAGAACTGGCAGTGGGGCGTTTGCAACCAAGAAGGCACTCCTCGACAAGCCGGACCATTGCCAAGGCAATGCCGGGTTCTGGGATACGGAAAAATTCGGAGGATCTGGCCTGATTGCGCGGAGCAATCCCTAGCTGGTCGGGATCGTGTATCGCAAATCAGCGGACCGCGCAATCAGCGTGGCAGTGACGTCACGCCACGGCCGGGCCTTTGCGCTTTGCAATGGCCCGGCAGGTTTGATGATCAAGACCGATCAGGACGCGCTATCGGAAAGGAAACCTGCGTCGTCGGCCTCTTGCCAGATCTCTTCGAAGGCGGCTTTGGAGCGGCCACGCTGTTTGACCGATTTGGCCGCATCAAGATTGTCGAGCATGCCGTCGCCTTCAACGATCACCAGGCCGACCATGCCCATCGCGGCATGCGGTGTGCAGCGATAGCCGTAGACGCCGGGCTGATCGAAGGTGATTTCCACATCCGTGTTGATCTTGCTGTTCCAGGGCTCGGCCCCGTCGGGGATCATGCCCTTGATCGACTGGCTGTTGTGGCCCTTGTCGGTGGATTCGAACACCACCGTGTCGCCGGGCGCGATCTTGATCACGCGCGGGTGGAACACCATGCGCTGTTTCTTGTCTTCGGGATGTTTGTTGAGCATCTGGACCACATGGGTCTGCGCGTCCTGTGCAAATGCGGGGGCTGCCATCAGGGCGACAAGTGCGGCCGACAGGGCCAGAACGCTGCGGCGGGTGGGGGTATTGATCATCCGATCCTCCAAAAGACTGCTGGCTGGGATCGGGGGCCTTGCTCTGATGTGGGCGGGTCTAGGCCTCTGGCCTGACGGTGTCCAGCGCACCCGGTGCGACGCAATGATGCGGGCCGGCCTGACAGGCCCGCATCCGGGTCGCGGATCAGTGGCCGGGGTTTTCGTCTTCGGTGGCGGCCGGGTCGCGGTCAAAGACCTGCGCCCAGTCTGCAATCAGCGCGCTGTCGCCATTCAGGACACGCCATTGCCGGATGGCATTGCGCCAGCCTGCGCGGCCGGTGCGGCTGTCGGGTTCCTGCGCGTCGGCGGCGGTCACGCCCTGGTCCAGCAGCGCCCATGCCGCGCCCTTGCCGGACATGTAGTCCGCCGGGCCCCAGGCAGACAGCAGCGTCTGAAACTGGTCATAGGCATCGCGCACCAGTGGCTTGTCTTCGCCCAGACGGCCGATCACCGGGTTTTCGGGATGCAGGTTGCAGCACGGCACAAGCCCGTCGGGGATCGGAGCATTGGCCGAATGGGTTCGCCCGGCGCGCAGCAGCTTGGGCAACACATGGGTGTGGGGGCCTTCAGGAGATGTGCCGCCGGTGTCGGGCCCGCCGATCATCTGGTAGACTTCGACCCGGCCCAGCCGGGTCAGCGCCACGCGATGGGGATGGGCCGACAGGATGGCGGGCATGGCCGGGTTGCCATGATCAAAGAGCGACCGCCCGGCTTCTGCGCGCAGGATGCCAAGCAGGTCGGGATCGGCGGTGCGGATGCAGAAATCGACCTGATGCTGGCCAAGCCCCATGTCGAACAGCACGGCGTCGCGGTCCTGGCTGCGGATTGCGGCGTGATCGGGGCCAAGCTCGGTCAGGGTGGTGCGACCGGCCATGCGCGCGTCATCACGCGGCAGGCAGAGCGCAACCGCCTGCGTCCAGCGATGCGGTCTGGGGCTGAGCGTTTCGTAGGCGACGGGCGTCACCCCGTCGGTCCGGTCTATGCGCACGCCGCCGCGGCTGGTGACCTGCATCAGCCCGTCCTGTGCATCCGGCGCCGGATCACCCGCCACGTGGTGGAATTCGGCAATGGCGCCGAAAGATCCCATGTTCCAGCCGGTGTCTTCGTTGCACAGCGCTGCCTTGAGCACTTCGGTCAGATCAAGCATGTGTCCGCTCCCTGTTATCCCGGATCCAGGCAATGGCTCCGGCGTGAACACTGTCATAAACGGCGCGGCCGATCGCCTCGCCGGTGTCGGTATGCAGCCCGGCAAAATCCGTGACGCCCTTGGGGGCGGCGATGGCCAGGCAATCGGTGCCGGTGCCGGTCGCGGCGCCGGTTTCAAGCTGCACGCCCGCGTCGATGATGGCGGTGGTGCGCGCCTGAACGGCGATGCTCATCGCTTCGATGAGGCCGGTCTCGCTCAGCCCGGTGTCCACCTGCACGGCCACATTGACCGTGCCCCAGCTGCGCGCCGAATAATCGACCCGGTGGCCGACCCGCTCGGCATTGGACAGCCCGACGGTGGCAACCGCCCTGGCGGTTGCGCTGCCTGCGGTGGCCTGTGCCTGTTCGAAGGCCGCAATCCGGCGCGAGGTCAGCAGCAGCACCGCATCGGTCGCGCCGCGCGCGCCCAGAAGGTCATCCACCCAGGCTGTCAGATCCAGATCCGGCGGCAGATCGGCATTGCGCACCTCGCGCCAGAGGATGCGGCTGGCGATGGTGAAACCGGGGCGGTTCACCGACCAGCTGAGCACCTGCATCGGCTTGCCAAGCTCAAAGCTTAGCCAGGGCGCATCCAGCGTGACCCGCGTCATGAGACAACGTCGAGCGGTTGAAAGACCGGGCCGTGATCGGTGTCTTCGTGCCAGACCGAGATCCCGAAGGCCCGCGCCATCCGCGCGGGCGACAGCACCTCGCGCGGGGGGCCATCGGCCATCACGCCGCCTTCGGCCAGCAGGATGATCCGGGTGCAGTGACGGGCTGCAAGCCCCAGATCGTGGATCGACACCATGACCGTGTGGCCGTCATCGGCCAGATCGCGAAACAGCGACATCGTGGAAATCTGGTGCACCGGGTCGAGACCGGCAATCGGTTCATCGGCCATCAGGATCGGCGTGTCCTGTGCGAGCGCCCGCGCGATCAGCGCGCGCGCCTGCTCACCCCCCGACAGGCGCGAGGCCGCGCGATGGCGCAGCCGGTCAAGCCCCAGTCGGGAAATGGCGCGATCAATATGCGCCTGATCCGCCGCCGGGATGCTCCGCCCCGCGGGCAGATGCGGCAGACGGCCAAGCGCCACCAGACGTTCGACCGGAACCGGCCAGGCGATTTCGCGCGATTGCGGCATCCAGGCGACGGCGCGGGCCCGCGCACGCGGCGCAAGATCGGCCAGCGACGATTGCCCGGTGCAGGGGATCAACCCAAGGGCTGCGCGCATCAGGCTGGTCTTGCCCGCGCCATTGGGGCCGATCAGGCCGATCAGCTCGCCCGGTTGGGCGCGCAGCGACACCGCGTCGAAGACCACCCGCCCGCGCAGGCGCACGCCCAGATTGTCCAGCACAAGCGTGGTCATGGCTGCTCCTTGCGGGTCTTGTAGATCAGATGAAGAAACAGCGGCGCACCGATCAGCGCGGTGATCACGCCCAGCTTGAGATCGCGTGCCGGCAGGATAAGCCGCACGCTGATATCGGCCAGCTGCAGCATCACCGCCCCGCCAAGCGCCGAGGCAAACAACAGCCGTGATGGGCTGCCCTGCACCAGCGGGCGCAGGATATGCGGCACCACCAGCCCGACAAAACCGATGGCCCCGGCGACTGCCGTGCCTCCGCCGACGATGGCGGCGGTGCCGATCACCAGCATCAGCCGCAACTCGCGCAGATTGATGCCCATGGTTTCGGCGGCGTCTTCGCCCAGTGTCAGCGCGTCAAGGCCGCGCGCCGTCAGCGCCATCAGCGCGGCCCCTGCCGCCACAAAGGGCAGGGCCAGCCACAGATGCAGCATCGAACGATCCGCCAGCGATCCCATCATCCAGAACACGATTTCATTGGCCGCAAACGGGTTGGGCGACAGGTTCAGCACCAGTGATGTCAGCGCCCCGGCAAAGGCCGAGATCGCGATGCCCGCAAGGATCAGCGTCAGCGATCCCCCGCGCGGCCCGGCCAGCAGCATCACCAGCCCCACGCCGATCACCGCCCCGGCCAGCGCGGCCGCCGGCAGGCCAAAGACCGAACTGGCCGCCAGCCCGGTATGCAACGCCAGCACCGCACCCAGGGCGGCCGACCCCGACACACCGATCAGGCCGGGTTCGGCCAGCGGGTTGCGCAGATACCCCTGCATCGCCGCACCCGCCATCCCCAGCCCGCCACCGATCACGATGGCCAGCAGCGCGCGCGGCAGGCGGATTTCACGCATCACCAGCGTCAGCGGGCCATAGTCATCCGACACCAGTGCCGTCAGGCTGTCGCCCACGGGCACATCTGCGGGGCCCAGCACCAGGGACACGCCGAACAGGACCAGGACGCAGAGCGCGAGCACGGGCATCAGCAGCTTCATTTGTGGTCCTCCTGCCAGGTGCGGCGCGCGGTTGTCAGCGCGTCGATGGCGCGCAGCACGTAAGGTGTGCCACAGACCCAGTCGCGATCCGACATCAGCGCCTGCCCGGCGCTGGCGCGCAGGGCCGTGACGGCGGGATGATCCAGGATCTCTTCGGCCTGGCTGTGGCCGGGATAGGGCTGTGGGGTGATCAGCAGATCTGGGGCCTGCAGCGCCAGCTGTTCCAGCGCCAGCCGCCCGCCGGTGTCGAGGCCCAGTTCGCCTGCGATGTTGCGCAGCCCTGCGGCCCGAAGGATCTGGCCCGACAGCGATGCGTCGCCCTGGGTCCAGCCGCGCGCGGAATAGATCGCGGCGCGGGGGCCATCGCCCGGCGCGGCATCTGCGGCATTGGTGGCAAGGGCGGCAAGCCCCGCGTCATATTCGGCCAGCAGCGTTTTTGCAGCGGCGGTGCGGCCCAGGATCTCGCCCATCTGCAGGATGCGCGCGCGCACGTCGTCAAGCGAACGGGCGGGCTCGATCACCACCACCGGAACACCCAGCCGGACCAGCATCGCGACGGTGGCCTGGGTGGAAAACCGCCCGGCGATCACCAGATCGGGATCCTGCAGATAGATTTCTTCGGCCCGCCCGTGATTGACGCCGACCTTGTGCGCGGCATCGACCATGGACGAGATGCGGGCGTCACGTGCCAGATAGGACACGGACAACAGCTGGCCCGGTGCCGCAAGCATCAGGGCCAGCTGATCGGTACACACATTCATCGACACCACGCGGGTTGGGCGGGGTGCAGTATCGGGTGCCGCGGCTGCGGCCCCCGAAAGGATTCCGATCAGAAGCCCGATCAGACCCGGTGATGCGATGTGGCGCCACATGGGTCAGAACGATGCCGACAGGCCCGCATAGAAGGTCTGCCCGCGCGTCGCATAGCCCCAGACATCCGAATATTCGGCATCAAAGAGGTTCACCACACGGCCCGTCACCTTCACGCCCGGCGTGATCTCGTACTGGGCCGACAGGTTGACAGTGGCAAAATCCGACAATTGCTTGGTCTCGAAGGCGCCAAAGAACTGGGTGTCATAGTTGCCCCCCACATAGCGCAGATCTGCCGTTACGCTGCCGCGCCCGTCCAGAAAGCGCTGCGTCGCGCTCAGCATCAGTTCGTGGCGCGGGCGGCGCACTTCGACGGTGCCGTCGGGGTTCTTGGCATCAAGGTAGGTGTAGTTCAGCGCCAGATCGAGCATATCGGTTGCGGCATAGGTGCCCGCCAGTTCGATCCCGCTGCGTTTGCTGTCACCTTCCTGGTTGTAATAGGTCAGCGATCCAAGGTCGGGGTCGAACCGGGATGTGATTTCGTCGGTCAGCTCATCATAGAACACCGTCACATCCAGCAGACCACGCCCGGCCAGCATTTCGAATTCCACACCCAGATCGACCGACTGGTTCTTTTCAGGCTTCAGGTTGGGGTTGCCCAGATAGCCAAAGGAATTGGCAAAAAGCTCGAAATAGCTGGGATCGACGATCCCGGTCCCGGCCGAGGCATGCATCCGCACCCCCGGCTGCAGTGCATAGGATCCCGCCAGCGTCCAGGTGAAGTCATCCTTGAACGTCTTGTTGTCGTCATAGCGCAGCCCGGCCTGCAGGTTCAGGCCGCCATCAAACTGGCCGCGATATTCCAGCGCATACGAATTGCGCTGACGCTCATAGTCAGGATTGGTCGAGCTGTTGTCTTCGTTCCATTCCAGGATCCCGTTGAGCAGGTGGTTGCTGTCCCCCGCCGGCGCGCCGTCAAGACCAAAGCTGGCCAGATAGCGGGCGCGCTTGCGCTCGGCCTTGGTTTTGGGGCCGTTATTGGTCGAGCGGTCATTGTTGGTCTGATCAAAGCTCAGCCGGTGCAGTAGACGCCCGTCCAGCGTGTCCAGCTCGGTATAGATCTGATAGAGCTCTTCGTCGCGATCGCTTTCGGGGCGCGGGTTGTCGACCACGTAGCCTTCGGGCGTGGTGGCGGCAAAGTTGGTGCTGTCGTATTTGTAGGTTTCATCGGACTTGCGATAGAGCAGGCCCAGTTTCCAGGCATCGGTCAGCTTGTAGTCGCCCGTCAGGGTCAGCGTGTCGCGCTTGATGCTGTCCTTTTCGCCATCGCTGCCGGAATAGTCATAGCCATCATCATCCAGCCGGCTCAGGCCAAGTGCGACACCGCCGCGATCGTTGCGATAGGAATAGCGGGCGCTGGCGCTGTAGCCGCTGCCGAATTCCACGGTGGCGCCATATTCATGGCCCAGCCCGCCCTTTTTGGTGATGATGTTCACCACGCCCGAAGACGCGTTCGACCCGTAGAACACCGATTGCGGGCCGCGAAGCACTTCGATGCGTTCGATATTGGCGGTCTGCAGGCCCGACAGGATGTATTCGCTGTCACCGGCGGACATCGGAACACCGTCCAGCAGGATCAGCGTATGGTTGCCTTCGCCGCCCCGGATCCGCACCTGGGTAAAGCTGTCGCCCGAGCCGTTCACCGACACGCCGGGCACCGCGCGCAGGGCGTCCTGCACGGTCTTGATGCCGCGTGCTTCGATCTCTTCGGATGTGATCACCGATGCGGCGCGGCCATAGGTTTCTTCTTCGATCGGGGTAAAGCCGCCCGACACGACGATGGTGCCCAGATCGGTGGTCGTGTCCTGCGCCAGGGCAGGGGTTGCGGCAAGGACGGCAAGCGAAACGCTGGCCAGCAGGCGGGACGATGTGCTGATCATGTCAGACCTCCTGACGCCTTCGGCATGGCGAAGGCGCGAAATCACCCGGTTGGGTCCGGGCATGGGGATGTCATTGGAGGCGCACCCCCGCAGACGGCGAAACGAATGTCACCACTACGGTCGTGCCGTTACCCGAAACGCGCCCCGCGTTCGGACAGGGTGATCGCCTTGGCAGGTCTCCTGACTTGCGGGTCGCTGCCTTGTCGGGCCTTCCCATCCCCGGCGGGGACAGTGGCAATATCCGGCAAGGCTCTCCGCCTACAGTTGCGGGGGCAGTCGGGGATTTGGCGCAGGCGCCGGACCCCGTTCCCTATTATCCGAACGGCGCACCGCCCGGACCAAAGCACGGGCCTTTTCGGTGAAGATCACATTTCTGTCAACTGCCAAAAACCCGCGACGCGTCAGGTGCAATACCATCGTTGCGGCCATGCAGCAGGCCGTGGCGGCCGCCTGAATTCTGCGCTGCTGCGGGCCATGGGCTGTGTGATCCCCGTGGCCAGATTGTCCCTGTTGGGGCAGGATCGGCCCTGGATCATGGACAAATGCGGCCCGGTGCCCGCACGGGATGCAGGACCTGGCGAAAGTGCCGGGAAAACCGGCGTTTTTTGACTTTCGCCCGCGCCTGCGATCTTTAACCTGACAATCCTACCAAAGGAGACCGGGGCCGGATGGGCGAATTGTGGAACGGGCTTTGGCAGGCGGCCATGCTGGTGCTGTCGCTGAACCCCGATCTTATGGAAATCACGCTGCGGTCGTTGCAGGTGACGCTGTCGGCGCTGGTGGTGGCCTCGGCCATTGCGCTGCCGCTGGCGGCGGTTCTGGCGGTGCGCCGGTTCCGCTGGCGGCGCGGGGTCATTGCGCTGCTCAACGCTTTGATGGGGCTGCCGCCGGTTGTCGTGGGGCTGATCGTCTATGTGCTGCTGTCGCGGTCGGGGCC
>JAOXSC010000153.1 GCA_025800215.1 Marinibacterium sp. | reverse complement strand
GCATCACATCCATGATGGTCTGCAGGGTGTTTTTCACGCGCGGCACCTCGTTGGCGAGGATGCCGATGCCGCCGCCCAGCAAGAGCGCCAGCGGCACAGACACCGCCACCAGCGACAGCGTCGCCATGGCCGGCACCCAATAGCCCGAGGCCAGCACAAAGCTCAGCCCGGCAAGGCCCAGCCCCGCCATCGCCCAGCCCCCGATGAACCACCCCAGCGCCGTCACCGCGCCGATGACCAGCGGCCATGGCAGGCCAGTAAAGAGCGCGTTGGACCACGCCATCGGATAGGCCAGCAGCGCCGAAAAGAGGCGCATCACTGGCTTGATGAATTCCAGCACGCCGCCGAGGCCCCAGCCGATCCAGTCAGAGGCGGGCACCGCCCATCCGGCGGGCCATTTCACCAGCCACGGCAGATACGGTTCCAGCAGCAGACAGGCCGCACCAACGAGCAGCGTGACAATCGCCGCCCATGTGCCACGGCTGAGCCCGCTCAGCCCCCCCGTGTCGGGGCTGTCGGGGATGTGATCGTCGGCGATCATGTCTCTTCGGCCTGCAAGGCGGCGGCCAGCACCTTGGGATCGACCACGCCGATCTTGTCGCCCGCTTTGTTGCGCACCGGCACCGGGTCATAGAGCGACATGCACGAGGCCAGTGCCTCTTCCAATGTCATGTCGTCGCGCAGGCCCGGATCGTCGGGCATGCTGTCGTCGGGCGTGGCGCTAC
>JAOXSC010000015.1 GCA_025800215.1 Marinibacterium sp. | reverse complement strand
GGAAGGCCCATCTTCTTGGCCGTGCCCTGAATGATGCGGATATTGGCCTGATGCGGCACGATCCAATCCACCTGATCGGATGTGAGCCCGGCCCGTTCGAGCGCGGTGTTCGCGGTTTCGGCCAGCTTTTCGACCGCGTGGCGGAACACCTGATTGCCCTGCATGCGCAGATGGCCGGTGGTTTGGGTGCTGACCCCGCCATCGACATAAAGCAGATCCTTGTAGCGCCCGTCGGAATTGAGATCGGTGGCCAGGATCCCGCGATCCTGCGGCGTGCCGGTTCCTTCGACCGCTTCAAGCACCAGCGCGCCCGCCCCATCGCCAAATAAAACGCAGGTCGACCGGTCGGTCCAGTCCATCAGGCGGCTGAAGGTTTCGGCCCCGATCACCAGCACGCGGTCGGCCTGACCGCTGGCAATGAGCGCATTGGCATTGGACAGCGCATAGACAAAGCCCGCGCACACCGCCTGCACGTCAAAGGCAAAGCCCCCCGTCATGCCAAGCTGCGATTGCACCATGGTGGCGGCGGCCGGAAAGGTCAGATCGGGTGTCGATGTCGCAAGAACGATGGCGTCAATTGCGGAGGCCTCCATGCCCGCATCGGCAAGGGCCGCCTGTGCCGCGCGCGTGGCCAGATCCGACGTCGTCTGACCTTCGGCGGCGAAATGGCGCCGTTCGATCCCCGACCGTGCGCGGATCCATTCATCCGTGGTATCCAGGGTTTTTTCGAATTCACTGTTTGGAACAATGCGTTCGGGCAGATAATGCCCGACACCTTTCACCACTGCGCGGCGTGTCATTACTTGGCTGGCCTTTCCGTCTTGCCCAAGGCCCCGGCGCACCCTCAGCGAGGGGCGGAAGGCCCGCTAGGGATCATCCTGCGAGACGGTTGACGTAGATGCAACCCGCGCGGCAAGTTTTTCGGTGAAGCCGTTCTGCGCCAGATGAAAGGCCAGTTTCACAGCCGCCGACACACCGGTGGCATCGGCGCTGCCGTGGGATTTGACCACCGTGCCGTTCAGCCCCAGAAACACGCCGCCATTGACGCGGCGCGGGTCGATGCGCTTGCGCAGCCGCATCAGGGATGTGATGGCCAGCAGCGATGCCAGCCGCGACAGCGGAGAATGGCGGAACGCCTGCCGCAGCAGATCCCCGATCAGGTTGGCGGTGCCTTCGCCGGTCTTGATCGCCACATTGCCGGTAAAGCCGTCGGTCACGATCACATCGGCCACGTCGCCGGGAATGTCCCCGCCTTCGACAAAGCCGACGAAATCGAACTGCGCGGTATCGGCAAAGCGCGAGATCATGTCATGCGCTTCCTTGAGCTCGGAGCGGCCCTTGTGCTCTTCGGTGCCCACATTGAGCAGCCCCACACGCGGGCGGGGCAGGTCGAGCCCGTTGCGGGCATAGGATGCCCCCATCATCGCATATTGCAGAAGATCGCGCGCGTCGGCGCGGATGTCGGCGCCCACATCCAGCATCACGTTGAACCCCTGCGGGTTGCGCGACGGCCAGAGCACGGCGATCGCCGGGCGGTCCACGCCCGGCAGCTTGCGCAGCCGGATCATGCTGAGCGCCATCAGCGCCCCGGTATTGCCGCAGGACACGGCCACCGTCGCATCGCCCTTGCGCACTGATTCGAGCGCCGACCACATCGACGTGCCCTTGCCGTGACGCATCACGTGGCTGGGCTTGTCTTCCATGGTGACAACGTCGTGCACGTCACAAAAGCTCACCCGCCCGCGCAAACGCTTGCGGCGGTCGACCAGCGGTTTCAGCTGGTCAATGGGCCCGTGCAGGATGAACCCGATCTCCGGGTTCTTGCTGGCAGAACGATCAAGCCCGGCAACAACAGCTGCCGGGCCGCGGTCGCCGCCCATGGCGTCAACCGAAATGATGATGCGACCGGCGCTGTCAGGCAGGCTCGGGGATGTCTGTGACATCGACATGCCTGACCGACGGGCTTAGGCCGCGTCTTCGTCCAGATCGATCTCGTCGCCCATCGCGACGACTTCGCGGTCGTCATAGTGGCCGCAGGACGCGCACACGTGGTGCGGACGCTTCAGCTCGCCACAGTTGGGGCATTCGTTCGGGTTTGCAGCAACCAGTGCGTCATGCGCGCGGCGATTGTTCCGGCGCGACTTGGATACTTTGTTCTGTTGGACAGCCATCGTCTCAACCCTTGTCTCGTTTGCGGACATGGCAGCGCTCTGCCGGTCCTGTTGTTCCATTCCGTTCCGTACGGCGTGACCGGCGTTTAGGCAAAGCCCAGCACAAAGTCCAACCCTTTCCGGTGAAGGCGCGAAAATACTTGGATGCAGCGATTCCGCAAGTGGTTTTTGCAGGCGCCGCCCCAGCTCCTGTCATTCATCCTTTTTCAGCTGGTCGCGCAAGGCCGAAAGCCCGGCAAAGGGGCGCGCATCTTCGTCGCGCATGGGCGTTTCACCGGGCTCGGTGAAGACCGCTTCGCCCAAGCTTGCCCCATCGGCGCGCGGATATTGCGGCAGGTTCAGCGCCAGCGCTTCGATCAGAAGCGCATCAAGATCAAGGGTTTCGGGCAGGGGTTCGATGCGGTCGTCTTCGGGCATCTCGGCCTCTTCGCCATCGGGATCGACATAGCGCGCCAGATACAGCCGCTCCACGGGCACATCGATTCGCGTCGTCACCGGATCCAGCGTGATCACGCAAGGTTGAACCACCGTCGCCCCCAGTGTGGCACGCAGACGCCAGTCACGCTTGCCCGATGCCTCGACCGTGCCCTCAAGCCGCAGCTTGCGCAGGCCCAGAAGACCCAGCTCGTCAGCAATGGCCCTCAGCGCAGGCGCCTGCGGCTGCAGCGCAAAAGGGGTCGGATGATGCGGAGACAGATCTGCAACACGCAGAGCGGTCAAGGTCGACATGGCGGTTTCCTGTAGCTCTGGACCCGGTCGGTGACGCAAAAGGCGTGACGGAACATCAACGCTTTCTTGAACCCGGGCCGTTCCTTGGGTAATGCGATTAAGCGCCTGAGGCGCACAAGGCAAGGGGCGCCGTCCGCGCCCGCACGGGAATGAGGTCTTCACACGCAATGAAAAGCCGATTGATCCTTTTTCTGTGTGCGCTTGCCGTATCGGGCTGCACCGCGACCTATCGCAATCACGGATATGTCCCCAGCCAGGACGAGCTGGCCGAAATCGTCGTGGGCGTGGATACCCGCGACACGGTGTCGGACGCGATCGGGCGGCCATCGTCGATCGGGGTTCTGGAAGGCAGCGGATATTACTATGTGGCCAGCCGCATGCGCACCTATGGGGCGGCCGAACCACGGGTGGTGTCGCGCCGTCTGGTGGCGATCACCTTTGACGATGCGGGCGTGGTCGAAGACATTGTCGAACTTGGCCTCGAAGACGGGCGGGTGGTGTCGCTGGACCGGCGCGTGACGGATTCGTCGGTGTCCAACAACACGTTCCTGCGTCAGCTCTTTGGCAACCTCGGCAATTTCAACCCCGGTCAGTTCCTCGAATAACACGCGCCTGATGTGACTTGCGCTGTGCGGCGCGCATGGCAAGATACGTCATGTGCCTGTCACGTGATCCGTGTTAGCCGGGCGCCGATCTGGTGGCATGGGCCACGCAGGAGGATTGCATGCCGCTGACCTTGCCGTGTCTGACCGCTGGCCGCTATCACGTCTCTGCCGCCACAAGACCGGCCGAACTGGCCGAGGCGCAGGCGCTGCGCAGTCTCGCCTTTGGCACCGCGCAGACCGATTGCGATGCCTTTGACGACATCTGCACCCATATCCTGGTGCGCGCGGTGGACGATGGCACGCTGGTCTGCTGTTTCCGGCTGCTGGTGCTGGACGGCGGGCGCGATCTGGCCCAGAGCTATTCGGCGCAGTTCTATGACCTGTCGGGCCTGCAAGGCTTTTGCGGCCGCATGGTCGAAATGGGGCGGTTTTGCATTCATCCGGACTGGCGCGACCCGGACATTCAGCGCCTGGCCTGGGGGGCGATGACGCGGTTTGTCGACGACAATGACGTGCAGATGCTGTTTGGCTGTTCGTCCTTTGCGGGCACCGAAACGGATGACTATCTGGATGCGTTTGCCATGCTCAAGCAGCGCCACCTTGGCCCCAAACGCTGGCTGCCGCGCGTGAAGGCCCCCGATGTGTTCCGCTTTGCCGCCCGGCTGCGGCGCAAACCGGATGCCAAACAGGCGATGCTGCGCATGCCGCCGCTGCTGCGCAGCTATCTGATGCTGGGGGGCTGGGTCAGCGATCATGCGGTGGTGGACCGGCAGCTGAATACGCTGCATGTGTTTACCGGGCTTGAAATCGGAACCATCCCGCCCGCGCGCAAACGGCTGCTGCGGGGCGTGGCGGGCTGATGACCCCCGGCTGAGGCGTTGACGCGCGCCCGGCCGCGCGGTAGCCCGCAGCCATGGCCAAAGCACCTCTTCTTCAAATGTCCGGGATCGCGCTGACCTTTGGTGGCAATCCCGTGTTTTCCGATCTCGATCTTGTGGTTCAGCCCGGCGACCGTGTGGCGCTGGTGGGGCGCAACGGGTCGGGCAAATCGACGCTCATGAAAGTCATGGCCGGGCTGGTCGAGCCCGACAGCGGCGACATCGTGGTGCCGCCGGGCAAATCGGTGGGCTATATGGAGCAGGACCCCACCATGGCAGGCTTTGCCACGCTGGGCGATTATGCGGCCAGTGGTCTGGCACCGGGCGAAGACTATCTGGTCGAACGCGCGGGCGAAGGGCTGAAATTCGATCCCGCACGCGCCGTGGGCACCGCATCGGGCGGTGAACGGCGCCGGGCGGCGCTGGCCAAGCTGATGGCCGAAGCCCCCGATCTGATGCTGCTGGACGAACCGACCAACCATCTGGACATCGAAGCCATCGCCTGGCTGGAACGCGAACTGGGATCGACCCGCGCGGGCTATGTGCTGATCAGCCACGACCGGGCCTTTCTGCGGGCGCTGACACGGGCCACGCTGTGGATCGACCGGGGCGCGGTGCGGCGGCAGGAAAAGGGATTTGACGCCTTCGAGGCCTGGCGCGATCAGATCTGGGACGAAGAAGACACCGCCCGTCACAAGCTGGACCGCAAGATCAAGGCCGAAGCCCGCTGGGCCGTCGAAGGCATCAGCGCGCGGCGCAAGCGCAATCAGGGCCGGGTGCGGGCGTTGCAGCAATTGCGGGCCGAGCGGGCCTCGCAGATCCGGCGGCAGGGCAGTGCGGCCATGGCGCTCGAGGCGGCGCCGAAATCGGGGCGCAAGGTGATCGAGGCCGACGGGCTAGCCAAGGCCTTCGGAGACAAGACGATTGTCCGGGGGCTGAGCATCACCGTGCAGCGCGGCGACCGGGTGGCCTTTGTCGGGCCCAACGGGGTGGGCAAGACCACCGTGCTGGGGATGCTTCTGGGGCAGGTGGCTCCGGATGACGGACAGGTCAAGCTGGGCACCAATCTTGAGGTTGCGGTGTTCGATCAGACCCGCGCCCAGCTGGATCCCGATCAGAGCCTGTGGGACGCGCTGACCGGTGATCCGGACATGCGGGTGTCGGGCAAGGCCGATCAGGTGATGGTGCGGGGCGTGCCCAAACATGTGGTGGGCTATCTCAAGGAATTTTTGTTTGACGAACGTCAGGCCCGTGCGCCGGTGCGGTCGCTGTCGGGCGGGGAAAAGGCGCGGCTGCTGCTGGCCAAGCTGATGGCGAAACCCGCCAACCTGCTGGTGCTGGATGAACCGACCAATGATCTGGATGTGGAAACGCTGGATCTGCTGCAGGAACTGCTCGACGATTTTGACGGTACGGTGCTGCTGGTTAGCCACGACCGGGATTTCCTGGACCGCGTTGCCACCACCACTGTGGCCATGGAAGGCGACGGGCGCGCGGTGGTCTATGCGGGCGGCTGGAGCGACTACCGCGCCCAGCGTGGCGACGATGCCCCCACCCAAGAGGCGGACCGGGCCAAACCGGCCAAGCCCAAGGCCAAGCCGCCCGTGCAGGCCCCGAAGGCGGGGCTGAGCTTTACCGAAAAGCACCGGCTTGAGGCGCTTCCGGCCGAGATCGAGCGGTTGGAGGCCGAGATTGGCAAGCTTGAGGGCCTGCTGGCGGATCCCGAGCTTTACACGCGCGAGCCGGTGAAATTCCGCAAAGCCACCGAAGCGCTGGTGGCGCGGCAGGACAAGCTGGCCGCATCCGAAGAGGAATGGCTGGTTCTGGAAGAAAAGGCCGGGGGTTGATCCAAAGGCGCGCCTTGCGGCGCACATGATGCTGGGCATGGCCATCCGGCCATGCGCGGGCGCCCGTGATCAGCTGTCGGCGCTTGGGTGCAGCCGGGGGCGATAGCCCGCCTGCAGCGCCCGGCAGGTGGTGGGCGGGGTCAGCAGGGTGACCATGCCCGTGGGGCGGTGTTGCGCGATGGCATAGCCATCTGGTCTGAAGGCCCGCGCGCTGTCGCCCGCGATCAGCAGCGGGGTTCCGTCATCGGACAGGATCATTGCGCCATCGGGCAGATCCTGCGCCCGCACGCGGTGGCGGCGCTGTTCGAACCGGCGGGGAATGGCGCGTTCGGCATGCAGGATCCGGTCGAGCCCCTGAATGGTGTCCGTCCAGTTCAGCGCGTCGCGAAACGCGGTGTAGTCGGCCCGCCGGCATTCGCCACAGGGCCGGTGGCCTGCGGCGAATGCGGTGGCTTCGTCGAGAAAGAACAGCTCGGTATAGGCGCCGGGCTGCATCAATGTACGCCGCCGCCCCTTGAACCGCAGCAGGCAGCACACCCAGGCCTTGTGCCGCCAGCGGGCATGGCCTAGCCCGTCCGCATCATGCAGGATCCCGCGATTGCCCATGAAGAGACCGCGCCCGGCATGGGCAACGATCTGCGACGTGGGCAGGACGCGGTTCTGGCGCGGCTCGGGGCGCGGCTCAGGTTGGGGCATCAGCGCATGCGCAGGGCGCCATCAAGGCGGATGACCTCGCCGTTGAGATAGCCCATTTCGACGATAAAGCCCGCCATGCGCCCGAATTCTGCCGGGTCGCCCAGCCGGGGTGGGTTGGGCACTTCGGCGGCCAGGCTGTCGCGCACGTCATCGGGCAGGCCCATCAGCATCGGGGTCAGAAAGATCCCCGGCGCGATTGCCATCACCCGGATCCCCAACGACGCAAGATCGCGCGCCATGGGCAGGGTCATCCCGGCCACGCCCCCTTTGGAGGCCGCATAGGCCGCCTGACCCTTCTGCCCGTCAAAGGCGGCGATCGAGGCGGTGTTGATGATCACCCCGCGCGCGCCGTCCGCATCGGGATCGGCCTGCGCCATCCGGGCAGCGGCGAGCCGCGAGACGTTGAAGCTGCCCACCAGGTTGACGTTGATGGTGCGGCTGAACATGTCCAGCGGATGCGGCCCGTCGCGCCCCACCGTCTTGACGCCCACAACGATGCCCGCGCAGTTCACCGCCGCTGTCAGCCCACCCATCGCCTCGGCCGCGCCGTCGATGGCGGCACTGACGGATGTTTCATCGGTGACGTCGGTTTCAAAGAACTGCCCGCCCAGTTCGGCCGCCACCTGAGCGCCGCGCGCGGCGTCGCGGTCAAGCAGGCAGACCTGCGCCCCGGCCTGTGCAAAATGGCGTGCCGTGGCCTCCCCCAGCCCCGAAGCGCCCCCTGTGATCACGGCTTTGGTCTCAGTCAGTTTCACCGTGGGTCCCCCCTTATTCAGTCTTGATGGGGGCAGGGTGGCATTGCGCGGGCCGGGTGTCTATGCCCGGACGGGTGTAGCTGTGTCGCATGGCCCACGCAGCAGCGACGGCCAGCACAGCCAAGTGCCGCCAAGCGGGCGCGCGGTCGCGCCGCTGCCCAGTTTGAACCGGGCCAGACCTGGATTGGTTTCGGTGTCGATCAGGCCCAGATCCAGCCGGCGCACGCCTTTGCGGGCGAGGTGATCGGCGGCCTGCCAGAGCAGGCGGTGATGGGCCGACAGCTGCCGCCCCCGCGCCGTGCTGTGACCGATGTGATAGGTGGCCGCGTTTCCATGGCGAAAAAACAGCATGGCGGCCACGGGCTTGCCCGCTTCGATGGCGGTCAAAAGGTGGGTCTTGCGGGGATGAAGCTGCACATAGGCGCAGGTCAGAGCGGTGGGCCAGCCGCGATAGGACCGCGCCTGTCGCTGCTGCGTTTCGGCCTGCAGCAACCAGTGATCGGGATCGGCGGGCATCTGTGCGTGGCGCAGGACAAGCGGCTGCGCTTCGGCGTGGCGCAGACGGTTGCGCCATTTCTGGTGCATGCGCGCGCGGCGGGTGGGGGGCGGTTCCGACAGATCCAGTTCGGCCACCCAGGCCGGTGTCAACACCCGCAGCGCCCGGCGCGCGACCCTGCGCGGCGGCGCGGTTTCGGCATTCAGGATCAGCGGGTGCCCAAGCCGGGGCAGCGGGGCGGCATCGCCAATCACAACGCGCGAGGCCAGCGTCACAGGCACCCCGGCGATGCGCCGCGACACCAGCAGATGGGGCCCGTGATAGCGGGCTTCCACGCCGATATGCTGCATCAGCGCGGCGTATTCGGGGCTTTGGACAAGGGGCGGGGCATCGGACATGGGCGCGATTAACGCCCTTTAAACCTAAGGCGGCGTTAATGGGGGCATGACCACGCCACAAGACCAGACCGTCATGGGGGTCCATGCGCCGCCCCCGCGTCTCACGCGCGGGGCGGCGTTTGCCGTGGCTGTTGCCCTGTCGGTGCCGGTCTTTGCGGTGCTCAGCCTGCTGGATTGGCTGATGTGACGGGATCCGCGCCAGAGTAAGGACGGCGTGTGATCCCGGACCGTGGGACAGACCACGCCCGACGGGGGCCACACCCAACGGGGGCCACGCCCGACCGGGGCCGGGCGCGACCGGGGTGCCAGTGGGTCAGCCCGCCAGCTGCACCAGCGCGTGGCGCTTTTTGCCGGCGCTCAGCTTGATGGGCGAGGCCAGCGCGCCTGCGTCGATCATCAGGCCCGCATCGCTCAGCGGGGCGTCGTCCAGCCGGGCGCCGTTTTCGGCGATCAAGCGCTTGGCCTCTTTGCCCGATTTCGCCAGGCCCGAGCGCACGATAAGCTGCACGATCGACATGCCGTCGCCCAGATCCTCGGGGGTGAGGGTGAGGGTCGGCAGATCGTCACCCACGCCGCCCTTTTCAAAGACTTCGCGGGCGGTGGCTTCGGCTGCGGCGGCGGCGTCGGCCCCGTGCAGCAGGGTGGTGACCTCATTGGCCAGGATGATCTTGGCGCCGTTGATCTCGGATCCCGCCAGCGCGCCCAGCCGGTCGCATTCATCGACCGGCAGCTCGGTATAAAGCTTGAGGAACCGGCCCACATCCGCATCCGTGGTGTTGCGCCAGAACTGCCAGAATTCGTATGGCGACAGCATGTCGGCATTCAGCCACACCGCACCGCCCTGGCTTTTGCCCATCTTGCGCCCGTCCGATGTGGTCAGCAGCGGCGATGTCAGCCCATAGATTTCGTGATCAAGCACCCGACGGGTCAGGTCGATGCCATTCACGATATTGCCCCACTGATCCGACCCTCCCATCTGCAGCAGACAGCCATAGCGGCGGTTCAGTTCGAGAAAATCATAGGCCTGCAGGATCATGTAGTTGAATTCCAGGAAGGACAGCGACTGTTCGCGGTCAAGCCGGGATTTCACCGATTCAAAGCTCAGCATCCGGTTGACGCTGAAATGGCGGCCGATGTCGCGCAGGAATTCCAGATAGTTCAGACCATCCAACCATTCGGCATTGTTGAGCATCAGCGCATCCGACGCGCCGTCGCCATAGGTCAGGTAGTTGGCAAAGACCTGCTTCATGCCCGCGATATTGGCGTCGATCTGGTCGGACGACAGCAACGGGCGCTCATCGGCGCGGAAGGACGGATCGCCCACCTTGGTGGTGCCGCCCCCCATCAGGGTGATCGGCTTGTGCCCGGTTTTCTGCAGCCAGCGCAGCATCATGATATTGAGCAGATGGCCCACATGCAGCGACTGCGCGGTGGCGTCATAACCGATATAGGCCGGCACCGTGCCCGCGATCAGCGCATCGTCCAGCCCCTGATAATCGGTGCAATCGGCGAGAAATCCGCGTTGCATCATCACGGCGATGAAATCCGATTTGGGATGGTAGGTCATGGCTTGCCTCGGGTTGGAAATGCGCGGCATTCTGTAAACCACAATGCGGGGCGAGGGAACCGCAAAGAACGTGCATCGCATGACCGTACGGCAGGCGGCGCATCGCATCCCGGTCGCGCAGGTCGCGACGGGCAACAGGCAGGACAGACAGGGCAGGACCCCGGGGGCAGATCCGATGGCAGATTTCAGACCGATCCGCGCGCTTGGCGCGATGAGCGGCACATCGCTGGACGGCGTTGATGCGGCGGTGATCGAAACCGACGGGGTCACGATCACGGGCTTTGGTGACAGCGCCTACCGCCCCTATGACGACGGCGAACGCGCGGTGTTGCGGGCAGCTTTGGGCCAGTGGTCGGGTGCTGAGGTTGCGGCGGCGGCTGACATGGTCGCGCAGACCCATGCCGATGCGCTGGCGGGGTTCGACTGTGATCTGGTGGGGATGCACGGCCAGACGCTGGTGCATGCGCCGCGTGCGCAGGGCACGCTGCAGGTGGGCGACGGGGCGGCGCTGGCGGCGCGTCTGGGCAAGCCCGTGGTCTGGGATTTCCGCAGCGCCGATGTGGCCGCAGGCGGCGAAGGCGCGCCGCTGGCGCCGGTCTATCACCATGCCTGCGCGCGCTGGTGCGGCGCGTCCGAGCCTTTGGGATTTCTCAATCTGGGCGGGGTGGGGAACCTGACCTATGTGGATCCGCGCTGTGACGCGCCCGACGCGGATGGCGCGTTGCTGGCCTTTGACACCGGCCCTGCCAATGCGCCGCTGAATGACCTGATGATGGCCCGCCGGGGGGTGGCGCTGGATCAGGGCGGCGTGCTGGCGGCGACGGGGCGGGTTGACCCGGATGTGGTGCGCGCGTTCCTGCGCGCGCCCTATTTTTCGCGCCGGCCGCCCAAATCGCTGGACCGTGATGATTTTCCCGATCTTCTGCCATCGGTGGCCGATCTGTCTGATGCCGATGCGGCCGCGACCCTGACCGCGCTGGTGGCGGCGTCTGTGGCCGATGGCCTGCGCCATCTGCCCAGCCCGCCGTCGCGGATCCTGGTGACCGGGGGTGGGCGACTTAATCCGGTGATGATGCGCCACCTGGCGCAGGCGCTGCCCTGCCCGGTGGACCCGGTCGAGGCGGTGGGCCTTGACGGGGACATGCTCGAAGCGCAGGCCTTTGCCTTCATGGCGGTGCGGGTGCTGCGCGGGCTGCCGATTTCGATGCCCGGCACAACCGGGGCTCCGCGCGCGATCGTGGGCGGGCGGATCAGCGATCCAGCTGCTTCAGATACTCGCGCGTAAAGGCGCCATAGCCGGGGGCGGTCTGGCGCAGATGTTCGCGTATCAGCCCATGCAGCGCGGGCAGCTGGTGAAAGGGCACAGCGGGATAGCTGTGGTGTTCGGTGTGATAGGGCATGTTCCACGCCACAAAGCGCACCAGCCCGGTGGTCAGCGTGGTGCGCGTATTGTCCAGCATGTTGGCCACCGGCGGGCAGCGCCCGTGTTCGGCCAACAGATAGAGCCTGAGCAGCGGCTGCCCCATCAGAGCGGGCAGGATCCACAGCCACAGCAGCAGCGGTGAGACGGCAAGCCAAAGCGCTGCCAGCACATAGATTGCCAGAAGTGCGCGCGCCTCGCGCCGCATGGCGGCGTGGCGCGACGGTGGCAGATAGGGCGCGTCGATCTGCCCAAAGGCGTTGCACCAGATCACCTGCGCCATCCCGGACCAATACCGCCAGCCGCTCAGATAGATCAGAAAGTCGCGCCGCGTTTCGGGCCGCCCGCCGCCCAGAAGCTCGGGATCCTGCGCGGGGTCATTGGTGTGCCGGTGATGGGCCAGGTGGAAATAGCGAAACCACAGAAACGGCAGGGCGATCAGCGGTGCGATGGCGTGGCCGACCACCTGATTGATCCAGCGGCTGCGAAACGGGGTCTGATGGGTGCATTCATGGCTGAGCGTGAACAGAAACACGATCAGCACCCCCTGCGGCAGCATCAGAAGCCACCAGAGCGGCACCTGTAGCACGATCCCCGCGCTGCAAACGCCAAGCGCCAGAAGATAAAGCGCCAGATGCCGCAGCCCGTGACGGTCAGAGCGTTCGGTCAGGCGGGCCTTGGTGTCGGGGGGCAGCGTCTGCAGCAGGGCGGTGTGATCCATGCGCCCAGCCTTGCCGGTGCGGCGCCCATGCGCAAGCGTTGATCGTCCGCTCAGTCGCGCGCCCGTGCGGCGGCGATCCACAGGCCCACCAGCACCAGCGACAAGACGGCGTTCCAGCTGGCCATGGACAGGCCCATGAACGACCATGCGACCTCGTCACAGCGCACCAGAGGGGCCTCCATGATCTGGGCCAGCAGATCTTCGCTGCTCAGGCCGGAAATGTCGCCTGCGCTGCAGGTCGATGGGCCGTCCCACCAGCCGCGCTCGACCCCGGTGTGAAAGATCCCGATGGCGGCCGTAGTGGCCGCGGCGAGCGCACCCAGCACCGGCACCACGCGTCCGGGCAGGGCCATCGCCAGCACCGCCAGCGCGATGGCGGCGGCATGCGGGTAGCGCTGCCAGATGCACATGGCGCAAGGCGGCAGACCGCCGATATGCTGAAATCCCAAGGCGCCCAGCCAGAGGGCCGCCGACCCTGCGGCGGCCAGAAAGATCAGAAAGGTGCGACTCATAGCAATTTGATTACGGCAAAGCCGCCGACCAGCGCAACCAGCACTGCGGTGAAGACCAGACCCAGCCGGCGTTCGATGAAATCGCGGATCGGTTCGCCAAAGGCACGCAACAGCCCCGCCACCACAAAGAACCGGATGCCGCGCGCCAGAATCGAGGTTGCCACAAAGGTGCCAAGCGGCATGCCGGTCCAGCCCGACATGATCGTGATCACCTTGTAGGGGAAGGGCGTGACACCTGCGCCAAGCACGGCCCAGAACCCCAGATCGTTGAAGCGGGTGTTGAATTCGGCCATCGCGTGGCCCTTGCCAAGGCTCTCCAGGATGGGCGCGCCGATGCTGTCATAGAAAAAGGCCCCGATCGCGTAGCCCAGAAGCCCGCCCAGCACCGATGCCACCAGCGCCACCGATGCGATCAGCCAGGCGCGCGACGGGCGGGCCAGGATCATCGGGATCATCAGCACGTCGGGTGGGATGGGAAAGACCGAGCTTTCGATGAATGCCACCGCCGCCAGCCACCACAGCGCGTGGGGATGATCGGACAGCGCCATCGTGCGTTCGTAAAGACCTTTGATCATAACTCATACTCCAAAACCCCAACCGCAAAACCACGCACGGACAGGGTGGTCAAGAAAACATTCGGTCTGGACCTCGTCAATTCAGGCAGCTAGACGAGAGATCAGGCCCAAGTGGCGGAATGGTAGACGCAGGGGATTCAAAATCCCCCGCCTTTGCGGGCGTGCCGGTTCGAGTCCGGCCTTGGGTACCAAAGCAAGAACAGAGAGTTCGGGGAACCTGCTCTCTGTTTTGCTTTTTAGGCTTTCGCGTGTTCACAGTTCGCCCTTCTCGTTTCACCTTGCGTCCTGCACGCGTCGGCGCGGCGACCGGCCTGGGCGTTTTGCGGGGGTCAAGGCTGCGGTTGCAGGATCGGTTGTGACGTTGCGACAGCGGTGCGGTCGCCGCTTTGATGGGCGTTGCGACCATCTACCGCACGGGCTTGGGCGCAAAAGAAATCTATTTATTTTAATGTCTTGCGGTCTGCGCTTTACTTTGGGCCAGGGCTGTCGTGGAACGTTTACTTTGCGGTCAACACCGCGTCGTCTGACGGGTGTATGTCGGCGCCAAGCCCAGCAAAGGACGGATCCCATGTTGTTCGATCTCGACGGAATGAAGGCGTTGGTGGTTGGTATCGCCAATGACAGCTCAATCGCCTGGGGCTGTGCCAGGGCGCTGCGCGATCAGGGGGCCGATGTGGCTGTGACCTATCTCAATACCAAGGCCGAGCCGCATGTGCGCCCGCTTGCCGAGGCGCTTGGGGCCGAGATCTGCCTGCCGCTGGATGTTGCCGTGCCCGGCCAGCTTGATGCGGTGTTTGATGAGATCGAACAGCGGTGGGGGCGACTGGACATTCTGCTGCATTCCATCGCCTTCGCACCGCGCGATGATCTGCACGGGCGTGTCATCGACAGCTCGCCCCAGGGGTTTGCGACGGCCATGGACGTGTCTGTGCATTCCTTTTTGCGGATGATCCGCCGGGCCGAGCCGCTGATGGGCGGTGGCGGCACCTGCCTGTCGGTGTCCTTCTTCGGCTCGCAGCGGGTTGTGCCCAACTACAACATGATGGGCCCGGTCAAGGCAGCGCTTGAAAGCGCGGTGCGCTACGCCGCGGCCGAGCTGGGCGACAAGGGCATTTCGGTGCATGCGCTGTCACCGGGGCCGTTGCGGACACGGGCGGCGTCGGGGATCGGGCATTTCGACGACATGCTCAATGCCGCCGCCGACCGGGCGCCGACGCATCTTCTGGCGTCGATCGACGATGTCGGGGCGATGGCCGCCTTTCTTGCCTCTCGCGAGGCGCGCAACCTGACCGGCGGTGTCCATGACATCGACGGCGGGTATTCGATCACTGCTTAGGAGGTCCGGACGTGGCCAGTATCTATGATTTCTTGACCCCCAAAGCCGAAGGCGCCGCGCGCCCGCTGTCCGAAGCGCTTGCCGCGCTGGAAAGCGCGTCGATGCGCGCCGACAGCGATGCGGGGGACATGGCCGCGACCGGGCGGATCCTGTCGGCCGCCTGGGACAGGCAGACATCGCGCATGGTCGAAGAACACGGCGCGCGCGCCCGCGATGCGGGCGACGCGGTCAAGGATCTGGGCCGCGCCTTTGGCGACGAGATGCGCGCAGGCACGCTTGACCAAAGCTGGCGCGCCTATCTGCGCGATGCGCAGGAACGCACGGTGCTGACGCTGGACACGCTGCGCCGTCGCGGAGACATCTTCCTCGAGCACGAGGCCGCGGGCTGCCCGCCGGTGCTGATCTATGATTACGAGGTCATCGTGGACGGGCGCGATCTGCTGCACCCGTCGAACTACATGCTGTTGCGGATCCTGCCGCCCGACGGGGTCACCATCGACGAGACCAAACAGCCCTTCATGATCATCGACCCGCGCGCCGGGCACGGGCCGGGCATTGGCGGGTTCAAGATCGACAGCCAGGTCGGCGTGGCGCTGCGCGGCGGGCATCCGGTCTATTTCGTGGCCTTCCGCAGCATGCCCGAACCGGGGCAGTACATTTCCCACGTGACACGGGCCGAGGCGACATTTGTCCGCGAAATCCAGCGCCGCCATCCCGGCGCGCCCAACCCTGTGGTGACGGGCAATTGCCAGGGGGGCTGGGCGACGCTGCTGCTGGCTGCGACCAATCCCGACATCACCGGGCCCATCGTCATCAACGGCGCCCCGGTGGCGCCCTGGGCGGGCAAGGTGGGTGAAAACCCGATGCGCTACAATGCCGGCGTGCTGGGGGGGACGTGGCTGGCGTCCTTGTCGGCGGATCTGGGGGGCGGCATTTTTGATGGGGCTGCTCTGGTGCAGAACTTCGAGATGCTGAACCCGTCGCGCACGCTCTATCGCAAATACACCGATCTTTATCACGACGTTGACGACGGGGCCGACCGGTTCCTGGATTTCGAACGCTGGTGGGGCGGCTACTTCCTGATGAACGAGCCCGAGATCCGATGGATCACCGAACAGCTGTTCATCGGCAACCGTCTGGTCAAGAACGAAGCGCGGCTGGAACCCGGCCGCCCGGTCGACATCAAGAACATCCGCGCCCCGATCATCGTGTTTGCGTCCCATGGAGACAACATCACGCCGCCTCAGCAGGCGCTGAACTGGATCGCCGAAACCTATGCCGATGCCGAAGAAATCCGGGTGCGCGGCCAGCGCATCGTCTACATGGTGCATGAACAGGTCGGGCATCTGGGGATCTTCGTATCGTCTTCGGTGGCGCGCAAAGAGCATTCGGAAATGGCCACGACGCTTGACACCATCGCGTCGCTGCCGCCGGGTCTTTATGAAATGAAGATCGAGCGGTTCGAAGGCGATGTCGAACATCGCAGCTTTGTGGTCAGCTTGGCCGAGCGCAGCCTTGATGACATCCGCGCGCTGGATGACGGGGTCGAAGACGAACGCCCCTTTGCCGCCGTGGCGCGCATGTCGGAAATGCAGTCTCAGGCCTATGACCTGTTCCTGCGCCCCTGGGTGCAGGCGGCGGTGACACCGGCCATGGCGCAGCTGGGGCGCACGCTGCATCCCAACCGTGTGCAGCGCGCCGCCTTTGCCACCAAGAACCCGGTCATGGCACCGGTCGAGGCGGCAGCCGAACGGGTGCGCGACAACCGCCAGCCCGCAACGAAGGCGAACCCGTTTGTTGCGGCCGAACATGTCTGGGTCGAAGCGATGACCCAGGCCATCGACCTGTGGCGCGATCAGCGCGATCTGGCCTATGAGCTGACCTTTCATTCGCTCTGGGGCACGCCCTGGGCGCGGTTCTTTGGCCGCAACCACGAAATGCGCCGCACGCTCAAGGATCATTCGGAACTGCGCACCTTGCCCGAGGTGTCGGCGGCGCTGGCCCGGATGTCCGAAGGCGGCTTTGCCGAGGCGGTGGTCCGCATCCTGGTGCTGCTGGCCGACAATCGCGGCGGCGTGCGCCGGACGCGGCTCGAGCGGTCGAACCAGGTGCTGCAGTCGGATGAACCCTTTGCGTCGCTGACGGCGGTGCGACGGACCGAGATCATCCACGAACAGTCTCTGATCTCCACCTATGAACCCGAGATGGCCATCGTCACGCTGGCCGATCTGCTGCGCAGCCGGCAGGATCGCGTGCTGGCGATGGATGTGGCGCAGTATATCGCCGGATCCATCGACGAAATGACGCCGGCCACGCGCGACCTGTTTGATCGTCTGCGCGAGGCACTGGACCTGCCGCCCATGCAGGGTGATATTCACGTTGACCCGCTGGCTGCGTCCGACCCCGCGCCCCGATCCAACGGGGCAGCCACCTCCATCATCACCGCCGAGGCCCCCAAGTGAGAATTGAAAACCATCCCTTTGACGAGCTCGAAATCGGCACGGTTGCCGAGCTGCGCCGCCTGCTGACCGCCGATGACCTCTATGTCTTTGCGGCGGCATCGGGCAATTTCAACCCGCTGCACCTGCCCAAGGAAGATGGCGATGGCGACGGGGTTGTCGAAGCCGTCGCGCCCGGCATGTTCGTCGCCTCGCTGGTGTCGGCGGTGCTGGGGGTGCAGCTGCCGGGGCCGGGGACGCTCTATAAGCGTCAGACGCTGGAATTCGGGGAACGGGCCCATGCGGGCGAAGAGCTGCTGGTGCGGGTCGAGGTCACGGGCAAGGCCGATGACGGGACCATCACGCTGAGCACCGTGATCCGGCGCATCCGCGATGACGCGCTGATTGTCACCGGCGAGGCCGAAGTGCAGGCGCCCACGGCCAAGCTGGTCTTTGACGAACTGGAACTGCCCGGTCTGGTGGTCCAGCGTCACCGCCATTTCGAAGCGCTGCTGGAGATTGCCAAACCTCTGCCGCCGCTGCCCACCGCCGTGGTCTGCCCCGACGACCCCAATTCGCTGGGCGGGGCGGTGCTGGCGGCTCAGGAAAGCATCATCACCCCGATCCTGATCGGTGATGCGGCTGCGATCCACGCCACCGCTGGCGAGATCGACGTCGATATTTCGCCCTATGAGCTTATCGACCTGCCGGGTCATCGCGACCCCGCGCGCAAAGCCTGCGAGCTGGTCAACAGCGGGCAGGCGGCGGCGGTCATGAAGGGGCATCTGCATACCGACGATCTGCTCAAACCGATGCTCGACAAGCAGACCGGGCTGCGGGTGGGGCGGCGCTTTACCCATGTCTTCGTGGTGGATGTGCCGGGAATGCCGGGGCCGATCATGGTGACGGATGCCGCGATCAACATCGCACCGGATCTGGCGACCAAGGTGGACATCGTGCAGAACGCCATTGATCTGGCGCTGGCGCTTGGGGTTGAAACCCCGCGTGTCGGCGTGCTGTCGGCGGTGGAAACGGTGAACCCCGCGATCCAGTCCTCCATTGATGCCGCGCTGCTGTCGAAGATGGCCGAGCGTGGCCAGATCACTGGCGGGCTGGTGGATGGGCCGCTGGCCATGGACAATGCCATCAATCTCGCGGCGGCGCGCACCAAGGGCATCACATCCGAGGTGGCCGGGCATGCCGAAATCCTGGTCGTGCCCGGCATCGACGCGGGCAACATGCTGGCCAAGCAGCTGGCCTTTGTCAGCCATGCCGAAGCCGCGGGCCTTGTGCTGGGGGCGAAGGTTCCGGTGATCCTCAACAGCCGGGCCGACGGGCGGATGTCGCGGCTGGCCTCCTGCGCGGTGGCCGCGCTGCATCAGGCGCATGCCGATAGCCGGGGGCGCCGATGACGCAGCCGGTTGCGATCACCATCAACGCGGGGTCGTCTTCGCTGAAATTCGGCATGTTCTCGACCACGGGCGAGATTGCGGAACTGGCGGTGGGGCTGGTGGAAAATATCGGGGCGGCGCCCCGGCTCAGGGTCAGCTTTGGCGCAGGCGGTGACCGGGTCACGCAGGATCTGTCAGGCTATCAGGCGGCCGATCATCAGGGCGCGCTGCAAACTGCGCTGGCGCTGCTGCGCGACCGGATCCCCGATGCGCAGGTGCGCGCGGTGGGCCACCGGATCGTGCATGGCGGTGCGGCCCACGCCGCGCCGGTGCAGATCACCGCGCCGATGCTCGATACGCTGCGCGCGCTGTCGCCCTTTGCGCCGCTGCACCAGCCCCACAACATCGCCGGGGTCGAAGCTGCGATGGCGCTCTTTCCGGACGCGCTGCAGGTGGCCTGTTTCGACACCGCCTTTCACCGCACCCACCCCAAGGTCAACGACATGTTCGCCTTGCCGCGCGCCTATTACGACAAGGGCGTGCGACGCTACGGGTTCCACGGGCTGAGCTATGACTATATCTCGGGCGAACTGGCGCGGATCGCCCCGTTGCTGCATGCAGGCCGCGTGGTGGTGGCGCATCTGGGCAATGGCGCGTCCATGTGCGGGATGCTGGGCGGGCGCTCGGTCGCGTCGACCATGGGCTTTACCGCGCTTGACGGGCTGCCCATGGGCACGCGCACAGGTCAGATCGACCCCGGCGTGACTTTTTACCTGGTCGAGCAAGAGGGCAAGACCCTCGATGAGGTGCGCGACCTTTACTATAAGCGAAGCGGGTTGCTGGGCCTGTCGGGCCTGTCCAATGACATGCGCACCCTCGAAGCCGCCGATACGCCCGAAGCGGCCGAAGCGATCGACTATTTCGTCTTTCGCATCCGGCGCGAACTCGGGGCGCTGGCGGCGGCGCTGGGCGGGCTCGACGCGGTGGTGTTCTGTGGCGGTATTGGGGAAAATTCGCGGCTGATCCGCGAACGGGTCTGTGCGGGCATGGACTGGATCGGGATCGAACTGGACCGCGCGCGCAATGCTGACAACGATATGGTGATCTCGACCCCGCTCAGCCGGGTGCGGGTGATGGTGATCCCCACCAACGAAGAGCTGGTGATCGCGCGGGCAGCCCATGCGTTCCTGTCCGCCGGCGACGGCCAGGCAGCGGCGGAGTAAGACAACATGATGAAACCGGTTCTTAAGTCAGCCGATGCGGCGGCGCTGATCCCCGACGGGGCGGTGCTGCTGATTGGCGGGTTCATGGGGGTGGGATCGCCCCATCGGATGATCGACGCGATCGTCGCGCAGGGCAGCCGCAATCTGACGGTCATTTCCAACGACACCGCCATGCCCGGACGCGGCGTGGGCAAGCTGATCAGCTGCGGGGCGATTGCGCGGGTCATCACGTCGCATATCGGGCTGAACCCCGAAACGCAGCAAAAGATGATCGCGGGCGAAATCGACGTTGAACTGGTGCCGCAGGGCACGCTGGTCGAACGCATCCGCGCGGGCGGAGTGGGTCTGGGCGGGGTGCTGACGGCCACGGGCCTCGGCACCCGCGTCGAAGAGGGCAAGCAGGTGGTCGAGGTCGATGGCAAACGCTATCTGCTGGAAACCCCGCTGCACGGGGATTTCGCGCTGATCAATGCGGATCGGGCCGATTATGTGGGCAATCTGGAATACATGCTGACGGCACATAATTTCAATCCGATCATGGCGCTGGCGGCCGATACCGTGATTGCCGAACCTGAACATATCGTGCCGGTGGGCATGATTTCGCCCGACCATGTCAAAACGCCGGGCGTGCTGGTGGATCATCTTCTGGAAAGGGCGGTGTGATGGAAACCAAGGAACGGATTGCCCGCCGCGTCGCGCAAGAGGTCAAGCCGGGCATGCTGGTCAATCTGGGCATTGGGCTGCCCAGCATGGTGGCCAATTACATCTCGGAAGAAGACGGCGTGTTCTTTCAGGCCGAAAACGGGGTGATCGGGCTGGGCGCGCGCCCGCCCGAAGGGATGGAGGACGTGAACCTCACCGATGCGGGGGGCGGCTTTGTCACGGCGGTGCCGGGGGCTGCGTCGATCGACAGCGCCATGAGCTTCGGCCTGATCCGGGGTGGCCATCTGGACATGACGGTGCTGGGCGGGTTGCAGGTCGATGCCGCCGGGCGTCTGGCGAACTGGATGGTGCCGGGCAAGATGGTGCCGGGCATGGGCGGCGCGATGGATCTGGTGTCGGGGGCCAAGCGCGTGGTGGTGGCCATGCAGCACAGCGCGCGCGGCGCGTCCAAGATCGTGCAGGACTGTTCTTTGCCGCTGACATCGCTGCGGCGGGTGGATCTGATCGTGACCGAGCTGGCTGTGATCGCACCGCGCGATGACGGGCTGCATCTGCTCGAGCGCGGTCCGGGGGTGGATGTGGATGCGATCCTGTCTGCCACCGATGCCAGGCTGATCGTCGCGGATGATGTGCCCGAAATGCAGCTGGCCTAAAGCAGAAATGCAAGAACCTGACTGTTGCAGGCTTCTTGCATGTCGCTCTAGCCGTCGCCTGCGCGCCGCACCAGCACCGCGCGCAGGTCGTGCATCGCCAGCAGAAGATCGTCGCTGATGGCGTCGATCTCGGGCTGTGTGGCGGCGCCCTGGGCCCAGTGGGCCATGTGGTTCAGCGCTGTGATCAGATCATCTGCGGACCCGGCCTGCGCCGATCCGGCGCGGGCCATCCAGGTGGAGATTTCGGCCTTTTCGGCATCGGTCAGGCTGCGGTCGCCGCGCAGGCGAATGTCACCGCTGCGCAGCTTGAGATCGGCCAGCGGCTCCATTTCGACGCGGGTGCCCAGGGTGACACGGAACACCGTGGCCCCGTTGGGCCGCCGCCGGAAAAAGAGCCGCGACCCCGTCATGTCAGGCTGTTGCAGAAGGCTTCGATCCGGTCGCAGGCCGCTGTCAGATCCTCATCCGACGCCGCATAGCTGATGCGGAAATGCGGGGCGAGGCCAAAGGCCGCGCCGAACACCACGGCCACATCCGATTCCTCAAGCAGCGCGATGGCGAAATCTTCGTCCGTGTCGATGCGGCGCCCGGCGGGCGATGTCTTGCCGATCAGCCCCGCAATCGACGGGTAGACATAGAACGCCCCCTGCGGCACCGGGCACGAGATCCCCGCAATCGCATTCAACCGCGCCACCACCAGATCGCGGCGGCGCGCAAAGGCGATGTTGTTGTCGGCAATGAAATCATGCGGCCCGTTCAGCGCCGCCACCGCCGCCCACTGGCTGATCGAACAGGGGTTCGAGGTTGATTGCGACTGGATCTTGCGCATGGCGGTGATCAGCTCGACCGGGCCTGCGGCATAGCCGATGCGCCAGCCGGTCATGCAATAGGCCTTGGACACGCCGTTCACCGTCAGCGTGCGATCGTAAAGCCCCGGTTCGACCTGCGCCGGGGTGGCAAATTCGAACCCGTCATAGACCAGATGTTCATACATGTCGTCCGACATCACCCAGACCTGCGGGTGGCGCATCAGGACATCTGTCAGCGCCTTGAGGTGGTCGCGGTCATAACCCGCCCCCGTGGGGTTGGACGGAGAGTTGAAGATCAGCCATTTGGTGCGCGGCGTGATCGCCGCCTCAAGCGCTTCGGCGGTGATGCGGAACCCGTCTTCGGCCGGGGCGGGCAGGATCACGGGTTCGCCCCCCGCAAGGCGGACCATGTCGGGATAGCTGACCCAGTAGGGGGCGGGGATGATCACCTCGTCGCCGGGGTTCAGTGTGGCCATCAGCGCGTTATAGAGCACCTGTTTGCCACCCGAAGACACGCTGACCTGCTCGGGGCGGTAGGTCAGGCCGTTGTCGCGGTCGAATTTGTCACAGATCGCCTGCTTGAGCTGCGGGATGCCGTCAACGGGGGTATAGCGGGTGTGCCCGGCCTTCATCGCGGCGATGGCGGCGTTCTGAATATGCTCGGGCGTGTCGAAATCGGGTTCGCCGGCGCCAAGGCTGATGATCGGGCGCCCGGCGGCGCGCAGGTCCGCCGCTTTTCCGGTTACAGCCACCGTGGGCGAAGGTTTGACGCGCGCAAGTGTCGCGGAAAGGAAAGTCATGGTCGCACCCGGTTTGTAACTCTGTCATGGCTGTCTTAGGGTGCGCCTGAACGCCATTCAACCCAGATCAAGGAGCCACACGATGGATGATGCACGGACCGAAGACTGGTATGGGCCACATGCTGCAACCTTTGGCGATCGCCTGGCGGCGGCGCGCGAAGGGGCCGAGATGACGCAATCCCAGCTGGCCAAGCGGCTGGGGGTCAAGAAATCCACCCTAGTGGCGTGGGAACAGGACCTGTCCGAACCGCGCGCCAACAAGCTGTCGATGGCTGCGGGCATGCTGAACGTGTCGATCATGTGGCTGCTGACCGGCGAAGGCGAAGGCATGAGCGCGCCCGAGGATGACGGCAGCCCCGAGATCGTGGACCTGAGCTATGCGCTGCGCGAACTGACCGAGATCCGCGCCCAGATGCGCGCCACGCAAGAGCGCGCGGCCCGTCTGGAAAAGCGTCTGCGCGAGATGGTCAAGTAATGACCGAAACGCTTGAACATCGCCGCAAGCGGCTGCATATGCGGTCGATTCGCCGGGGTATCAAGGAAATGGACCTGATCCTGGGGCATTACGCGCAAACCGTGCTGCCCCAGATGCCCGAAGCGGATCTGGACCTTTACGAGGCGCTGCTGAACGAGCCCGACCAGGATCTGTACACCTGGGTGAACGGGCAGGTGGCTGCTCCCGAAGCCTATCGCGATTTGATTAAAAATGTCGCGCAAGCCTTTCAGAAATAAAAGAAATACAACTTAACTGATTGTTGGTCTTTTGGCGTCACATTCCGAGGTCGGGGGACGGCAAGTCGGAGAGTTGTATGAGTATCGAAATGCCACTGGACCGACCCGGACGCACCGGGTTCATGTCCAGCTATCTTGAGGCACTGGCTCTGGTTGAACGGTTGCACCGTCTGTTGCTGGACGTGATCAAGGATGAATTCGAACGTGTCGGCGTCATCGAAATCAACGCGGTGCAGGCGCTGCTGTTGTTCAATATCGGCGACAATGAGGTGACGGCAGGCGAATTGAAAAGCCGCGGTTACTATCAGGGCAGCAATGTCAGCTACAATCTGAAGAAGCTGGTCGAACTGGGCTATATGCACCACCAGCGCTGCGAGATCGACCGCCGGTCGGTCCGCGTGCGCCTGACTGCCAAAGGGCGCGAGATCCGCGATGTGGTGGCGGATCTGTTTTCGCGCCATGCCGACGGTCTGGAAACCCAGAACGTTCTGGGCACGGGCACCATGCGCGACATCACCGCGTCGCTGAAACGGGTCGAACGCTACTGGACCGAGCAGATCCGCTATATCTATTGACGCGATCGGATGACGGGCAGGGGGCTGCCCGTCATGGTCATGCGTGCGGTCACGGGGTTACCAGTGACCGGTGTTGCCCATGCTGAGCCACGGCTCGGCCGGCTCCAGCGCATCCCCGGCCTGCAGCAGCTCGACCGAGATATTGTCGGGTGACCTCACAAAGGCCATGCGCCCGTCGCGGGGCGGGCGGTTGATGGTGACGCCATTGTCCTGCAGGAACTGGCAGGTCGCATAGATGTCATCCACCGCATAGGCCAGATGCCCGAAATGGCGGCTGTCGCTGGGCAGCGCATCATCGCCATCCCAGTTATAGGTCAGCTCCAGCTCGCTGCCCTGCTGCCCTTCGGGGGCCAGATAGACCAGCGTAAAGCGGCCCTGTTCGCTTTCATAGCGCTTGGTCTCTTTCAGCCCGAGCAGCCCGTAAAAGGCCATCGAGGCGTCAAGGTCTTTGACCCGGACCATGGTGTGCAAATAACGGATCCCCATCGCGCGTACTCCCTTGCTGACGGTCTTGGCGCACAGCATAGCCCGCGCGCGTCGGCTGTCGAGGGCGCGCGCAGGGGGGATGTGATCGCCCGGCTCAGGTTTTGGCGAATGCTACCGGATATGGGTTACAACGGGTTTGGCGAACAAGATATAGTCGGGGCGACTCGCCTCGACCAAAAGGATCTGCCATGCCCCTGTCCCCGGAACATCAGGCCGAAATCGACGCCCTGCGCAGCGCGGGGGATCAGACCCTGCGCGCGGTGGCGCCGGGCATGGAAGGGCATCTGTATACCGCCTATCCGGTGCTGGATCATGGTTTTGTGCGGGTGATCGATTATATGGGCGACGACGCCGCGATCACCCAGGCGGCGCGGGTGTCTTATGGCAAGGGCACCAAATCGGTGCAGAATGACGAAGGTCTGATCCGCTATCTGATGCGGCACTGGCATTCGACCCCGTTCGAAATGTGCGAAATCAAGCTGCATGTGAAGCTGCCGGTCTTTGTCGCACGCCAGTGGATCCGCCACCGCACCGCCAATGTGAACGAATATTCGGCGCGCTACTCGATCCTGGACCGCGAATTCTACATTCCCGCCCCCGAGCATGTGGCCGCGCAATCGGTGGTCAACAACCAGGGCCGCGGCGTGGCCTTGGAGGGTGACGAAGCCGCGAGGGTGCTTGAGATCCTCAAGGCCGACAGCGCGCGGTCTTATGACAATTACGAGCAGATGATCAGCCAGGACGGTCAGCAGGGGCTGGCGCGCGAACTGGCGCGGATGAACCTGCCTGCGAACATCTACACGCAGTGGTACTGGAAGGTGGATCTGCACAACCTGTTCCATTTCCTGCGCCTGCGCGCGGATGCCCATGCGCAATACGAAATCCGCGTCTATGCCGACGAGATCTGCAAGATCGTCGCCGACTGGGTGCCCTTTGCCTACAAGGCCTTTGCCGATTACCGGATGGGCGGGGCCCAGCTGAGCGCGGTGGCGCTGGACTGCGTGCGGCGGATGCTGGCAGGCGACACCGTCACGCAAGAAAATTCGGGCATGTCCAAGGGCGAATGGCGCGAGTTTGAGGCGCTGCTGTCGGACGCAGGCTGACAGGGTATAGCGGCGTGCTATACGTTTTGTCGTAAATCTGTTACAAGAGACCTTTGTCCTGACGGAGGTCTTTCATGCTGCGCTCTGTTCTTGCCACTCTGGCGGCCGGTCTTGTCGTGGCAAGCACGTCGCCGGCCTTGGCCACCAGCCCGATTGCCCATGTGATCTGCGCGCCGACGACCGATCTGCACCAGCGCCTGACGCGCCAGATGGGCAGCAGCCGGTCGGCGTCAGGCATGCGCGGGCCTGAACAGATCATGGAGGTCTGGACCAGCGCCGCAGGCCGGTGGACGCTGGTGGTGACCTACGCAACCGGGACAAGCTGCATCGTCGCGATGGGCGAAGATTGGGCCACCAACGACCCGCACGGGGCGGGCTAGCGCCGGATTTGGTGCGATCGGCGGAAAACTGCGCAGTTGCACAAAATATCCGATGGCACGGTCAGGATGGCGCGACCGATCAGGCGATCGCGCCTTGGAATGATCGAATCAGAGGATCTTGAGATCTCCTGCCATCTTGCGGCCATCCCGGCCGTCCAGAAGCTCGTATGAGATCTTTTGATTGTCTGCGAGCCCTGTCAGACCCGAGCGCTCTACAGCCGAAATGTGGACAAAAACGTCCTTTCCGCCTTCATCAGGTTCGATGAAGCCGTAGCCTTTGGTGGTATTGAACCATTTCACGGTGCCCGTCGGCATGTCCCGTGTCTCCTTCTCTCGTGCTTGCTGCCCCGGCGCATCCGGGGCAAATTTGGGACCATCCGCGGGTGCAGTCTGCAGCTCGGGTCGTTTCGGCCGACAACTGCCACATTGCGGATGACCTGGTGGGATGATTACATGGCCGGGGCAAAAATCAAGCTTGTGTCTTTGTGAACCTCCCCCTGTATGCAGAAAAAGGACAAAAAAGAGTGACCAAGATCACGTTATTTGGGCTGAAAACATGCGACACCTGCCGAAAAGCGCTCAGGGCATTGGATCAGGTGACCTATTTCGATGTGCGCAAGGATGGTGTTCCCGATGAGATTCTGGAAACAGCCTATGCGCGTTTTGGCGACAGGTTGATCAACACACGCTCAACAACCTGGCGCGCACTTGACGCCAATTCGCGTGAATTGCCCGCGCTGGAGCTATTGAGAAAAAATCCCACCTTAATGAAACGCCCACTTATTATTTCGGATGGTGAGATGTATCTGGGTTGGGGCGCAGATGAAAAAGCGGCCCTGGGGGCCGCCTGAGATCGCGCAGTCATGCGCGCAGATCGGGGTGAAGGCGGGCGTACCCGCCTTCCGCCTGTTACGGAATTTTCAACAGACGATCCAGCGACAGCGGGCCCGCGCCTTTGATAATCAGCACCAGGAACAGGAACACCCACATTGTGCGCTGGTCGATCAGCATCTGCGGATTGTCGAACAGTTTGCCCAGGGCCACACCGTGACCGGTGACATCCACCAGCGTCTGCACAAAGATGAACCCGATCATCCCGATCGAGGCAAGGCGCGTGAACAGGCCCACCAGCAGAAGCACAGGCAGCACGAATTCAGCAACCGTGCCAAAGAAAATTACAATACGTTGAAAAATCGTCATTTGTGAAACATCATATAATACCGCTTCTGCGGCTTTGGGGAAAATCTGCCCAAAGGCACCCGCTGAAGGCGAAAAGATGGATCCGTCGATCTTCAGCATTGCCGAGTTCCAGTAATAGAAAAACAGCACCGCAAAAAAGACCAGCCGGGCCAGGGTGGGAATGATCAGGTCCGATTTTTTGTCAATCCGGTCAAAAATTTCGTTATGTGCGGAAATTGGGGGGAGCATGGTCTCAGTCCTTCTTGGTGATCAGAGAGCGGAGAGCGCCGCCCTGCAGCATCAGCCCCAGGGTTGTGGCAAGGTCGAAATCGGCGGCTGCATCCTGTGCGCGGGTATGGGCATCGCCAATGCTGTGCCCGTCCATCAGGGCGGCGATCCAGTCGGCCCCGCCGGGGGGCAGCAGCACCGGGATCGGATCGAACTCGGGGCGGGTGATCAGCACGTCCTGGGCACCCGAGGTCGGTTTCGGCGCGCCCGGTTCGGTGTTGAACCGCCAGATCGCATGCACAGGCCAGGGCGAGCGCAGCAGGATCGCGGCGGGCACCAGCGTCAGCCCGGATTGCATCAGCGCCTCGGGGTCGGCGGCGCCAAGCGCCTCGGGGGCCAGGGGCGCGGCATCGGCGGCGTGATAAGAGCGGCGCAGCGCAAGTTCCAGCCGTGCCACATCCGCCAGATAGGGCAGGTGCGACAGCTGCTCCATCCCTTCAAGAAAGGCGGGGAATTCGGCGCCGTAATGCATCATCAGCGGGGATGCGGGCGGATGGGCACGCAGGAACAGGCCCGACAGCCCGTCCATGTTCTGCTGACCCAGAAGCCTGGTGATGACCGGAAAGCCGGTGCGCATCGCTTCGGTCAGGGACACCGCCACATTGTTGCGATAGACGTTGAACCGCCGCCCCGCCGGACGGTCTGCGCCGTCCAGAAGCCCGTCGGGCACCGGGGCGGCCGGGTCCAGCATGGCGCGGCGGAACTGATCCTGGGTGACGCTCATGCCGTCACCAGTGACAGGGCGCGGGCGGCGCGTTGCGCTTCGGCTTCGAGCACGGGCCAGTCGGGCACATCGGTGTCCCATTCCACCAGCACCGGCTTGGGGCCCGATTTCGCCAGCGTATGGTCAAGCAGTGCCCAGACCGGATCCACGACCGCGCGCCCGTGACTGTCGATCAACAGCGGCGCGCCGTGGTCGTCGGTGTCTTCGTCATGGCCGCCCAGATGAATTTCGCCCACCTTGTCGAGGGCAAAGGCGTCCATGTAGCCCTGGGGCGAAAAGCCCAGATTGGTGGCCGACACAAAGACGTTGTTCACGTCCAGCAGCAACCCGCAGCCGGTGCGGCGGCTGATTTCGGCCAGAAACTCGGGCTCGGACCAGGTGCTTTCGTCAAAGGCCAGATAGCTCGACGGGTTTTCCAGCAGCATGCGGCGGCCCAGCACCTCTTGCACCTCGTCGATATGGTCGGCGACGCGGGTCAGCGTGGCATCGGTATAGGGCAGGGGCAGCAAATCGTTGAAGAAATGGCTGTCATGGGTCGACCAGGCCAGGTGTTCGGAAAAGCTCGCGGGGTTGAGCCAGCCCACCAGCGTTTTCAGACGCGCCAAATGGTCGGGATCAAGGCGGGTTTCGCCGCCGATGCTCAGACCAACGCCATGTACGGAAATCGGAAAGCGTTCGGCCAGGTGGCGCAGCTGTGCCAGCGGGCGGCCGCCATCGCCCATGTAGTTTTCGGCGTGAATTTCAAGCCAGCGCACCGCGCCGGGCGTGTCAAGGATCTGGCTGAAATGCTGTGGTTTGTAACCGACGCCCGCGCGTGCGGGCAGTGTGTCATGGGTGGTGTCCAGCATGCGAAGATCCCCGCAGTTCTGAAATGGGGCAGGAGCAGCGCACCGCTCCTGCCCAGGGTCACTTATGCCGGCAGGTCGCGGTCCAGCGGCTCGAGCGAGCCGTGACGCGCGGTGCCATCGGCCAGGGCCGGCAGGTCGATATCGGCGCAGGTGCCTGCGTCGACCAGCGTCCAGGCGTTGCCCTGGTAGTCGACGGTCGAGGTGCCCGCGCAGGTGGTGCCGGGGCCGGCGGCGCAGTCATTCTGACCGGCCAGCGACACGCCATAGCATTTTTCTTTCGATTGTGCTTCGACGCCGGTGGTGGTGCCAGCAAGAGCAGCGGCAACAGCGCCAGCAACGGCGAGGGTTTTCACGGTGTTCGACATCTCTCGTATCCCTTTGGTTTGAACAGGTGCCAGTGTGTGACACCCAAAACTTAGTGAAAAGGAAAGAGGCTTTAAACTCACGAGCCCGTGTCTCACACCTGCGTCAGGGCTTGTGACGAAGGGCTTGACAAAAACCCCCCTCGCAACGCCGCTAAACAAAGGGTTTTGTTACAAAAACGGCCCCCGGATGGGGGCCGTCAGGGCATTTTGAGATGTCAAATGTTACAGAAGATCGGGCGGCGTGGCGTCGCGCGACAGGATTTGTGTAACATCCGCCAGCGGTTCGACGCTGGTTTTCTTTTCGCCCAGGCGCCGAACCGACACCGTGCGCTCTTCGACTTCGCGCGCGCCCACCGCCAGGATCACCGGCACCTTGCCCAGCGAATGTTCGCGGACCTTGTAGTTGATCTTTTCGTTGCGGGTGTCGGCCTCGGCGCGCACGCCGGCGGCCTTGAGCGTTTCGACCACCTCGGCCACGTAGTCATCCGCTTCGGATGTGATCGAGGCGACAACCACCTGACGCGGGGCCAGCCAGAACGGCAGCTTGCCTGCGTGCTCTTCGATCAGAATGC
>JAOXSC010000012.1 GCA_025800215.1 Marinibacterium sp. | reverse complement strand
GATCTTGTTGTTCTCGATCACGGCATCCATCGCCACGCGCATGTTTTCGACCCAGTTGAGGCTGTCAAATACGCGGAACACGTCGATATTCTGTGATGCCTGACGCACGAATTCCTGCACCACGTTGTCGGGGTAGTTGGTGTAGCCAACCCCGTTGGCCCCACGCAGCAGCATCTGGGTCATCAGGTTGGGCATCGCCTCGCGCAGATCGCGCAGGCGCTGCCACGGGCATTCCTGCAAGAACCGGTACGCCACGTCGAACGTGGCCCCGCCCCAGCATTCAACGCTGAACAGTTGGGGCAGGTTGGCGGCGTAAGTCGGCGCCACCTTGATCATGTCGATCGAGCGCATCCGCGTGGCCAGCAGCGACTGATGCCCGTCGCGCATGGTGGTGTCGGTGATCAGCAGCTGCCGCTGCGCCTTCATCCAGTCGGCCACCGCCTGCGGGCCCTTCTGCTCCAGCAGGTTGCGGGTGCCCATCATCGGTTCGGCTTTGGCCGCGGGCGCAATCGCCGGTTTCAGATCCGCGCGTGGCTCGGGCCGGTCCTTGGTCTCGGGATGCCCGTTCACGGTGATGTCGGCGATATAGGTCAGAACCTTGGTGCCCCGGTCGCGCCGCTTCTTGAAGGTAAACAGCGCAGGCGTCTCGTCGATGAATTTGGTGGTGTATTCATTCGACAGGAAGGTCGGGTGTTTCAGCAGGTTCTCGACAAAGGCGATGTTGGTCGAGACGCCGCGAATACGGAACTCGCGCAGCGCGCGGTCCATCCGCGCAATCGCTTTTTCCGGGGTCGGCGCCTTGGCCGTCACCTTGGTCAGCAGCGAATCGTAGTACCGCGTGATCACACCCCCCGCATAGGCCGTGCCGCCGTCCAGACGAATGCCCATGCCCGTGGCCGAGCGATAGGCGGTCAGGCGGCCATAATCGGGGATGAAATTGTTCAGCGGATCTTCGGTGGTGATCCGGGTCTGCAGCGCATGGCCGGTCAGGACAACGTCATCCTGCGACGGCTTGCCGGTGGCCTCGGCGATGCTCTTGCCCTCGGCGATCAGGATCTGGGCCTGCACGATGTCGATGCCGGTGACCTCTTCGGTCACGGTATGCTCGACCTGAACCCGCGGGTTGACCTCGATAAAATAGAACTTGCCGTCGTTCATATCCATCAGGAATTCGACGGTGCCTGCGCATTCATAATTCACATGGGCACAGATCTTGCGGCCCAACTCGCAGATTTCCGCACGCTGCTCGTCGCTCAGATACGGGGCAGGCGCGCGCTCGACCACTTTCTGGTTGCGGCGCTGAACCGAACAGTCGCGCTCGAACAGGTGGTACATGCCGCCGTGCTTGTCGCCCAGAATCTGCACCTCGACGTGGCGGGCGCGGGTGATCATCTTTTCCAGATACCCCTCGCCATTGCCAAAGGCGGCCTCGGCCTCGCGGCGACCTTCCAGCACCTTTTCTTCCAACTCGTCTTCGCCATGAATCGGGCGCATGCCGCGCCCGCCACCGCCCCAGCTGGCCTTGAGCATCAGCGGGTACCCGATTTCGGCCGCCTCGGTGCGGATCGCATCCATGTCATCGCCCAGCACTTCGGTCGCAGGGATCACCGGCACACCGGCCTGAACGGCTACGCGGCGGGCGCTGGCCTTGTCGCCAAGCGCGCGCATGGTTTCCGCCTTGGGACCGATGAAGGTGATGCCGTTCTTGGTGCAGGCATCCACGAAATCGGGGTTTTCCGACAACAGGCCATAGCCGGGGTGGATCGCGTCCGCACCGCTTTCCTTGGCCACGCGGATAATCTCGTCAATCGACAGATAGGCCGCCACTGGCCCCAGACCCTCGCCAATGCGATATGCCTCATCCGCCTTGAACCGGTGCAGGCCCAGCTTGTCTTCCTCGGCGTAAACCGCCACGGTCTTTTTGCCCATCTCGTTGGCGGCGCGCATCACGCGGATGGCAATCTCGCCACGGTTGGCGATCAGGATCTTGGTAAATTCGGTCAT
>JAOXSC010000008.1 GCA_025800215.1 Marinibacterium sp. | reverse complement strand
GGCCCCGCGCGAAGCGACCCGGCAATCGCTGGAGACGATCACGGCCGGCAAGGACTCGATTGCGATCACCGGCAACGTGCTGCGCGACTATCTGACCGACCTGTTCCCGATCCTGGAACTGGGCACCTCGGCCAAGATGCTGTCGATCGTGAAGCTGATGAATGGCGGCGGTCTGTTCGAAACCGGGGCAGGCGGTTCGGCACCCAAGCATGTGCAGCAGCTGGTCGAAGAAAACCACCTGCGGTGGGATTCCATGGGCGAATTCTGTGCCCTGGGCGAAAGCCTGAATTTCCTGGCCGATGCGCAGGGCAATGCCAAGGCCGGTGTGCTGGGGGCCGCCGCCGAAGCGGCAACCCAGGGCATTCTGGACCACGACCGCTCGCCCAGCCGCAAGGTGGGTCAGCCCGACAACCGCGACAGCCATTACTGGTTTGCGCGCTACTGGGCCGAGGCGCTGGCCGCACAGGGCGATGACGCCGATCTGGCCGCTCATTTTGCCCCCATCGCCGCCGAACTGGCCGCCAAGGAAGACGCGATCCTGGGCGAACTGGCTGCGGCACAGGGCAAGCCGGTGGATCTGGGTGGTTACTATCACACCGATCCGGCCAAAACCGCCGAAGTGATGCGCCCGAGCGCGACGCTGAACGCGATCATCGGCTAAGCACTCCGATCCCGCGACGATCTGAAAACGCCCGCCCACCGGCGGGCGTTTTTTGCATGCGGGCGCTGCCGGATCCGTTCGGTCATGCTAGGCTGACGGTGGGCCGGTCGCTGCAACCGGTCGGACATCCGGGATCTGCAAGACGAAGTGTTCTGCCTATATCGCAACCAGCGCCGATGGGTTCATCGCCCGACCCGATGGCGGGATCGACTGGCTTGATGCCGCCGGCCCCCCCGAGGGCGGGCAGGATGATGGCTATGTCGATTTTGCGTCGTACCTCGCGACGGTCGATTGCCTGATCATGGGGCGCAACTGCATGGAACAGATCAGCCGCTTTGATCTGACACCCGAGCAATGGCCCTATGGCACGCTCAGGATCATCGTGCTGAGCACCACCCTCAGGGCGCCCCCTGACAATCTCAAGGACCGGGTCGAGATCTATTCGGGCGATCTGACCGCGCTGCTTGGGGATCTTGACGCCGCTGGCCACCGGCACGCCTATGTCGATGGGGGCACGACCATTCAGGGCTTTGTCAATCTGGGACGTCTGGACGAGATCACCATCACCCAGATGCCGGTGCTGATCGGCGCGGGCAAACCGCTGTTCGGCAAGACGCTGCGGGATGTGCCGCTGCGGGTTGCACATGTGGTGGCCTGTCCCAGCGATCATATCCAGATCCGCTATCGGATCGAAACCGCCCGCTGATCCTGCCCCGCCGGGAACATCTTGCCCCGCTGCGCCATCTGCGGCAGAGTTCAGGACATGCAAGATGTCCGCCGACCGGTGCCCTAGCCGGATGACCGGGGCACCCCGCGCCATGCTTTGGGAGGGGTATGTCATGACATCCAACGCCGCAGACCCGGCACCGCGCCCCGCCGCCCTGCCAGAGGTCAACACCGTGACCGCGCAGGACATTCAGGCCGCGCTGAAGGCCGGGATCGCCGATTTCCGCGCCCGCCCGGTCATGAGCGGGTTTTTCGGCCTGTTCTATGCGCTGTTCGGGATCGGGTTTGTCTGGATCCTGGTCTGGCTGGGCAAGATCTGGATGATCATCCCCGCCGTTGTCGGCTTTCCGCTGGTCGCGCCCTTTGCCGCCGCCGGGCTTTACGAGATGTCGCGTCGCCTGCAGCGGGGGGGCGAATTCGGCTGGTCCGAGATCCTGACCGTGATGGCCGCGCAGCGCCGGCGGGAAATGGGGTGGATGGCCTTTGTCACGCTGTTCATCTTTTGGGTCTGGGTCTATCAGCTGCGTCTGTGGCTGGCGATCCTGCTGCAGGATGCGTCCTTTTCCGACTTTGACGGGTTCATGCAGGCGGTGTTCCTGACGCCTCAGGGCTGGAGCTTTCTGGTGATCGGCACCTGTGTCGGCGCGGTTCTGTCGGCGGTCCTGTTTTCGGTGACGGTGGTGTCGATGCCGTTGCTGCTGGATCGCGACATCGACTTTGTCTCGGCCATGCTGACATCGCTGCGGGTGGTGGCGCAAAGCCCGGTGGTCATGCTGGGATGGGCGGCGATCCTGTCGGGGGTGATGCTGGTGTCGCTGCTGCCGGCCTTTCTGGGGCTGATCGTGACGCTTCCGGTGCTGGGGCACACCACATGGCACCTTTATCAGCGCGCGGTTGTGCCGGTGACGGACTGATCCGAGCCCGACCCCGTTCCGGCCCCGACCCTGCGCCGGGTAGGTCTGTGCGTGGTTGCACGCTCACTCTCTTATCGTGCCGGGTTGGATAATTCACGCACCAAGCTAGTTTTGAGCTATCCCAGACACAGGAGGCCAAAGCATGAGCTGGAACCCCGCACTCGACCCCGATTGCCCGATTGGCGATGCGGTCGACAGTATTGAAACCGTGATCGTGCCACGCGCCCGCGATCTGGGCGATTTCGAAGTGCGCCGGGCCCTGCCTGCGCCGAAACGCCAGATGGTGGGGCCGTTCATCTTTTTCGATCAGATGGGGCCTGCGGAATTTGTCACCGGGCAGGGGATCGACATCCGTCCGCATCCGCATATCGGGCTGGCCACGGTCACCTATCTCTACAAGGGCAAATTCCATCACCGCGACAGCCTGGGCACCGATCAGTGGATCGAACCGGGGGCGGTGAACCTGATGACGGCAGGCCATGGCGTGACCCATTCCGAACGCGTGGATGAGGATATGCTCAAGGCGCCCTATTCGCTTTTTGGCATCCAGACCTGGATCGCCCTGCCCGAAGACAAGGAAGACCAGCCCGCCGATTTCGTGCATGCGCCCAAGGACACGCTGCCGCTGTTGACCGGCGAGCGTAAAGAGGTGCGCCTGATCCTGGGCGATGCCTGGGGCGAGCGTGCACCGGTGCCAACCCCGTCCGAGATGTTCTATGCCGATGCCGCGCTTGAAGCGGGGGCGGCGATCCCACTGCCGGACAATCACGAAGATCGCGGCGCCTATGTGGTGTCGGGATCGGTGCGGGTGGCCGGTCAACTATTCGAAGCCGGCCAGATGATGGTCTTTCGCCCCGGCGACCGGGTGAGCCTGACAGCCGGTGATCAGGGCGCGCGGCTGATGCTGCTGGGCGGGGCGACGCTGGGCGGGCCACGCCATATCTGGTGGAACTTCGTGGCCTCATCGCGCGACCGGATCGACGCGGCAAAAGAAGCCTGGCGCGCCGGTGACTGGGCCCATGGCCGGTTCCTGCTGCCGCCCGGTGATGACAGCGAATTCATCCCGCTGCCGGGGGCCTGAGGGGGTTTACCGGCTGTTAAGCAAGAGCTGACAGGACGGGCGGATGTCTCATTACATCCGCCCGCGCATCTGCGGCGCGCGCGTGTTCTTTACGGTCAACCTGCAACGGCGCGGCAGTGATCTGCTGGTGCGCGAGATCGACAGCCTGCGCGCGGCCGTGCGCCAGACCCGCCGCGAACGCCCCTTTGAGATCGACGCCTGGGTGGTGCTGCCCGACCATATGCATGCGGTCTGGACCCTGCCCTGCGGGGACGCGGATTTTTCCACGCGGTGGGGGGCGATCAAGGCGCGCTTCAGCATGGACCGGGGTAGGGCGGGCTTCAGCCCGCCGCCCGATCTGCCGGTGGTGACCCGTGGCAGATATGCCGGGCTGAAGCCCGGCCTACGCCAGTCCAAGCGTGAGCGCGGGATCTGGCAGCGGCGGTTCTGGGAACACCACATCCGCAATGACGAAGACCTGGCCGCCTGCATCCGACAATGCCATCTTGATCCGGTCGCCCATGGGCTTGTGGCGCATCCGCGCGACTGGCCGTTTTCGTCCATCCATCGCCGCGATCAGTGAAAATCCCGGCTGGGAAACAGCCGTTTGGCCTGATCCCGCGGGTGCATCGCCCGTGGCTGCATGCGGGTCCGGTCGCGGGCCAGACCTTGGGCCGGATCCTGTGCGGGGATCCGTTTGGGGCGGGGGGCATCATCGGCCGGGGGATGGGTCAGCCCGACCTGATCGCCCATCGGGTGCCCCAGCCGCCCCAGATGATGCGAAATGTCTTCGACCTTCTGTGCGATCACATGCACCACCTGGCCTTCGCGCTGCAACGTGCCCGTCACCCGTAGCAGCCGCCCCCCCATCACCGCGCGGCGGTGCCGGTCATGGACCCTGGGCCACACCACCACGTTGGACACGCCCGTTTCATCTTCGAGCGTCAGAAAGATCACGCCGGATGCGGTGCCGGGCCGCTGCCGTGTGATCACCAGCCCGCAGACCTGCACCCGCCCCGTCGGCGCTCCGATCAGCTGGTCATGCGCGGTCAGCCCCGGCAGGTCGGGGCGCAGCAGCTCCATCGGATGAGCGCGCAGGGTCAGGCGCATCGACACGTAATCTTCGACCACCTCTTCGCCCAGATGCATCCGCTCCAGCGTCACCGCCGGCTCGGCGATCGCCTCGCCGTCGATGGGATCGCTGAACAGCGGCAGCGGCCGGTCGCTCTGGATTGCGCGCACCTGCCAGAGCGTGTCGCGCCGGGTCAGGCCGGTATCGGCAAAGGCGTCGGCCTCGGCCAGCCGTTCCAGCACCGCCGGGCCCAGCCCGGTGCGCAGCCACAGGCTTTGGGGATCGCGATAACCGTTGCCGCGCAGATCAGAGATGCGGCTGGCATCGTCTTCGCGGAACCCCTTGATCTGGCGAAATCCCAGCCGCAGCGCCAGCGCCCCGTCGGCGCGCCGTTCCAGCCGGTTGTCCCAGGCGCTGGCATTGACACAGACGGGGCGGATTTCGACCCCGTGTTCGCGCGCGTCCCGCACGATCTGGGCCGGCGCATAGAACCCCATGGGCTGGGCATTGAGCAGCGCGCAGGCAAACACCGCCGGATGATGGCATTTCAGCCAGGCCGACACATAGACCAGCAGCGCAAAGGCCGCCGCGTGGCTTTCGGGAAAGCCGTAATCGGCGAAACCTTCGATCTGGCCGAAACAACGCTCGGCCACGTCGGGCGCGTAGCCATTCGCCAGCATCCCCGCGATGAATTTGTCCCGATAGGCCCCGATGGTGCCCATGCGCCGGAACGAAGCCAGCGACCGGCGCAGGTGGTCGGCCTCTTCAGCGGAGAAGCCCGCCCCGACCACGGCGATCTGCATGGCCTGTTCCTGAAACAAAGGCACACCCAGCGTGCGCGCCGTTACCTCTTCGAGCGCTGCGCCAAAGGGGGCTGCCTGCTCCAGATTGTTGCGCCGCCGGATATAGGGCTGCACCATATCGCCCTGAATCGGTCCGGGGCGCACAATCGCCACCTCGATCACCAGATCATAAAAGGTCCGGGGCCGCATCCGGGG
>JAOXSC010000215.1 GCA_025800215.1 Marinibacterium sp. | reverse complement strand
GACCCGTTCGGCACGCGCGACAGAGACTCGGTGTCTTTGCTGCCGCCGCCATCTTCGTTGTATTGGGTGTCGAGCCCAAGCGCGCTCAGCAGCCCGGTATCATCGGCATCATTGGTGTCATAAACGATGGCATCCACGAGGTTTTCGGTGGTCGGCCCGGACGCGGTGAAATCGTCGGCCTTGTAGATCGCCACCGCGTCGGCCCCGTTCTGGATCCCGTTGGTGGTAAAGGCAGCCAGGTCCACATTGGGTACATTGGACGAGCCGATGACGAAATAGCCGTTTTCGTCGGTGGAATACCCGTCCAGATCAATCACGTCATAGGGCGCATCGCCATTGCCGTTGAACAGAACGACCACATAGCCATCCAGCGACGCATTGCCAAAGCCGCCATCGTAAAGCTCGATAAATTCGGCGCTGTCGGTGCCGGTCTGGTCGGCATCGACCTCGTTGATGACCAGATCCAGATCATCGGCAACGGTGATGGTGACGCTTTGGGTGGTGGTGCCGCCCATGCCGTCGCTGGCGGTGTAGGTAAAGGTGTCAAGCCCGGTGAAGCCGGCATTCGGCGTGTAGATCACCTTGTCGGTGTCACCGCTGGTGTCGATGGTCACGGTGCCGTTGTTGCCATCGGTGACCGACGCGATCGACAGCGCATCATCGTCGGGGTCGCTGTCATTGGCCAGCACATCGACGCTGACGGCGGTGTCTGCGATGGTTTTGGCCGCGTCAAACGCGGCGGTCGGGGCGGCGCTGTCCAGCACCACATTGCGCATGGTGACGGCGCCGCTGGTGTCATAGCTCAGATCACGCGTATGCCAGTCATACTGGTCGTCCTCATCGGAAAAGGACGCGGTGGCAATCTGACCATTGGCGTAGAAGGTCTTGGTGGCATCGCGGCCATCGTCGAAGGTGGTTTTGGTGCTCAGACGCACGCCCTGGTCGTCAAGGGTGGTGATCACCGTATCCCAGTTCTGGGTGTCGTTGGTGTCGATCCAGCTTGCGGTCGCGACCTCGCCATTGGGATGGTAGGAATAGGTCACGCTGCGCCCATCGGGGTAATCGACACGGCGCGCGGTGCGGATCCCTTCTTCGTCAAAGCTGGTGTCGGTCACGCGCCCGTCGTCGAAGGTTGTGACCTGGCGCAGCAGAGCCCCGTCATCGGAAATGGTTTTTTCGATCGTCGTCCAGGGGCGGGTCCCGTCAATGTCGGTGACCGTGTCGGTGGTGCTCATACTGGTGGTCCGTTCAACGTTAATAAATTGTTCAGTGATTTTTGAGCGGACGGTCAATCAAATCAAGCGTCATTTAATGACTCTTTTGCGACGGTCCGCAGGTTGTTGATATGTGCGGAGAGACGCACAAATTGTGGCCTTTTGGTCAAAAATGGATGCAGAACATCGGTCCCACTTGTGGGATTTTGTCCCATTTGTGCGGTGCGGTGGCGCCGGACGGATCGCAGGGCGGCTTTGGCAAGTGGCCTTAAGAGATTGTCAAACTCTGGGGTTCAGAATCGAAGTAACCGAATTCTGAACGCGCGGGGGCGTCTATGTTACGGACCAATCGCACCGGGCCCTGGGGGGGCGCTGTGTTGCTGATGCTGATCAGTCTTGTTCCGGGCGCGCTGCAGGCCCAGACGGCCGACATCGGATTGGGTGATCTGGGCCTGTCCGAAACGCTGGGTGATCCCCATTGGGCGCTTGGCGCTGATGCCGCACCCGGCGTGCCGGCGCCCGGCCGGTCCTCTGGGATCTTGCGGCTGCGCCCCTTTGCGGTGGTGCAGGGGGATGGCGACGCGGTGGTGCGTGCGGGGGCCGAGCTTGTGATCGGCGGCTTTGGGGCCTTGGATCCATCAGGCGGGACAGCCCCTTCGCAGGAAGGGCTTTCGCTGCTGATCGGTGCCGACACGGCACAGATGTCCGACAGCCTTTATCTGCCGCGCGATGGTGGGGTGCCGCTGGCCGGGCAACGCGACCGGCTGCGCGCTGGTGTGCTGCATCAGGGGCGCCGCCATTCGGTGTTCTATGGGGCGGCCTGGCTGGGGCAGGATGAGGACACGCCCGGCGGGTCGCAGGTGGTCGGGGCGCTGCGCATCGTCTTTGGTTTCTGACCCCGGAGCGGCGCCGGTCTGAGCGGTGTGAAAGGGCAGGGCGCTGTGTCCGTCGCGCGCCGTCAAACGACGTGTTGACAGGGCGGCCAAACGGGATATAAGCGCCGCTTCATTGGTGTTGGTGGCCCCCGCAAGGGGATGCCTGTCATCCAAAAGGCCCCGTGCCTTGCGGAAAAGGACAACGCCCTTCGCATGGCACGCCGGTCCGTCCGGCGCGCCTGACACATCTGAAGGAGATCAGCCGTGACCAAACGCACGTCTGCCAAGTACAAAATCGACCGCCGCATGGGCGAAAACATCTGGGGCCGTCCGAAATCCCCGGTTAACCGCCGCGAATACGGCCCCGGCCAGCACGGCCAGCGCCGCAAGGGCAAACTGTCGGATTTCGGTCTGCAGCTGCGCGCCAAGCAGAAGCTCAAGGGCTACTATGGCGACATGACCGAAAAACAGTTCCGCCGCATCTATGCCGAAGCCGAGCGGGTCAAGGGCGACACCGGTGAAAACCTCATCGGTCTGCTCGAGCGTCGCCTGGACGCCGTTGTCTACCGTGCCAAATTCGTGTCCACCATCTTTGCCGCACGCCAGTTCGTGAACCACGGCCATGTCAAGGTGAACGGCCGCCGCGTGAACATCCCGTCCTACCGCGTGAAGGAAGGCGACGTGATCGAGGTTCGCGACAAGTCCAAGCAACTGGCCGTTCTGCTCGAAGCCGTGCAACTGGCCGAGCGTGACGTGCCCGACTATATCGAAGCCGATCACTCCAAGATGACCGCGACATTCGTGCGCACCCCCGGCCTGGGCGACGTGCCCTACCCGGTGATGATGGAGCCGAACCTCGTCGTGGAATTCTACGCGAAGAACTGATCTTCGCCGCGACATCGCAAGGTCCAAGGCCGTGCCCCTTCAGGGCGCGGCCTTTTTCGTTTGTGCCCAGCCTATGCCCAGCTGGCACCCGCCCCAACCGGGCCCCCACCCGGACGGCGCGATTCGCCGCTTTCCCTTGGCGGGGCGCGCTTGTAAAACGGCGCCGAGCGTATTTTCAAAGAGACAGATCATGACCCAGATCCAACCGCAGCCCGGCATCCTGGACATCGCCCTTTATCAGGGCGGGGCGTCGCATGTGGCGGGCGTGGCGAATGTGGTCAAACTGTCGTCGAACGAAAACCCCTTTGGCCCCAGCCCGCGCGCGATCGAGGCGTTTCGCGCCGCTGGGGCCGCGCTGCACCGCTATCCCAACACCGACCACGGGCCGCTGCGCCAGACCATCGGCGCGCATCACGGGCTGGACCCGGACCGGATCATCTGCGGCGTGGGCTCGGACGAGGTGATCACCTTTCTCTGCCAGTGCTATGCCGGGCCGGGGGATGAGGTGCTCTATACCGAGCACGGGTTTTCCATGTACAAGATTTCGGCCCGCGCGGCCGGGGCCGAGCCGGTCAAGGTGCCCGAGCGCGACCGCCGGGTGGATGTGGATGCGATCATCGCAGGCGTGACCGAACGCACGCGGCTGATCTTTGTCACCAATCCCGGCAACCCCACCGGCACCATGCTGGGGGCGGCGGATCTGGAGCGGCTGGCCGCATCCGTGCCGCGCGATGTGATCGTGGTGCTCGATGGGGCCTATGCCGAATTTGCGCCGGGCTTCGACGGCGGCGTGTCGGTGGTGGATCGTCATCCCAACGTGGTGATGACGCGCACCTTTTCAAAGCTTTACGGGCTGGGGGGGCTGCGCATCGGCTGGGGCTATGCGGCGCGCGACATCATTGATGTGCTCAACCGTGTGCGCGGGCCGTTCAACCTGTCCGAACCGCAGATGGCAGCGGCCATCGCGGCGTTGGAGGATCGCGACTACACCGCCTTTTGCCTTGATGAAACCGCGCGCCTGCGCAGCCTGCTGGCCGATGGTCTGGCCGAGCTTGGCGTGCCGTCGGACACGTCGTGCACCAATTTCATCCTCGCCCGCTTTGCCAGCGAAGACGAAGCCAATGCCTGCGATACCGTGTTGCAGGGGCGCGGCATTCTGGTGCGCCGGGTGGGCGGCTATGGGTTGCCCGATTGTCTGCGCATCACCGTGGGCGATGAAGACAGCTGTCGGCGGGTGATCGAAGGTGTGCGCGCCTTCAAGGCAGGTGAAGCATGACCCCGGTCTATGACCGTGTGGCCCTGATCGGGCTGGGCCTGATCGCGTCGTCGATGTTCTGGGCGATCAAACGGGCGGGGCTTGCGGCCGAGGTGACAGGCTATGCTCGGTCGGCCGAAACCCGTGAGACCGCGCGGCGCATCGGGTTGTGTGACCGGGTCTGCGACAGCGCGGCCGACGCGGTGGCGGGCGCCGATCTGGTGGTGCTGGCGGTGCCGGTGGGCGCCATGGGCGCGGTTGCCGCCGACATCGCCCCGGCGCTGAAGCTCGGCGCGACGGTGACGGATGTGGGATCGGTCAAGCGCCATGTCATCGACGCGGTCGCCCCGCACCTGCCCGAAGGTGTGCATTTCGTGCCGGGCCACCCGCTGGCCGGGACCGAGCATTCGGGCCCCGAAAGCGGTTTTGCCGAGCTGTTTGACAATCGTTGGTGCCTGCTGGTCCCGGTCGAAGGCAGCGATGACGCCGCCGTCGATCGGCTGCGCGCGCTGTGGGAAGGCATCGGATCCAATGTCGATGTGATGGATGCGGATCACCACGATCTGGTTCTGGCGGTGACCAGCCACGCCCCGCATCTAATCGCCTACACGATGGTGGGGGTGGCCGATGACCTGCGGCGGGTGACCGACAGCGAGGTCATCAAGTATTCCGCCGCAGGGTTTCGCGATTTCACCCGGATCGCGGCCAGTGATCCGACCATGTGGCGCGACGTGTTCCTGACCAACAAGGATGCGACGCTCGAGATCCTGGGGCGCTTTACGGAAGAGCTCTTTGCCCTGCAGCGTGCGATCCGCACCGGGGATGGCGACATGCTGTTTGACTATTTCACCCATACGCGCGCGATCCGGCGTGGCATTGTCGAGGCCGGGCAGGACACCGCCGCCCCGGATTTCGGACGGGTGGGCACATCCGGGGGCGCGGCGGAATGAAACGGATCATCGCAGCGGGTCTTCTTTTGATGGCAGGCGCTGCGATGGCGACACCGGTCGAGGTGACGCAACGCCCCATCCCGCGCCCGATGGTGATGGGGGCGGGTCTTGTTCCGCTATATGCGGGGCCGGTTCGGCCCCTGATCCGCCCGCAATCGGCGCAAGAGATCGCGCTGGCCACGGGGCCCGCTCTGAACCGGGTGCTGGCGGGGGCTGCGCGTCCGATCACGCGGCCTGCCATCCTGCCTCAGCTGGCGATGGCCAAGAAGCAGGCCAAAAGGCGGGGCGCGGTCTGCGGATCCCCCGACATCCAGGGCGATGAGGTCGGCAGCGTTCCCGGTCGTCTGGCCGTCTGCGGCATTCACAAGGCGGTGCGGGTCAGATCGGTCGCGGATGTGCGCCTGAGCACGCCTGCGCTGATGAATTGCGACACCGCCCGCGCGCTGCAGGTCTGGACCCAAAGCAGCGTCATCCCAACCTTTCGCAAACGTGGGCCCGTGGTCGAAATGACGGTGGTGGGACACTATGATTGCCGCACCCGCAACCACAAGCCCGGCGCGCGCATTTCCGAACATGGCAAGGGCAAGGCCATCGACATTGCCGGGTTCGTCATGGCCGATGGCGAAGAGATCACCCTGCTACAGGGATGGCGGCGCAAGGACACGCGGGCGCTGCTGGAACAGGTGCATCGCGGCGCCTGCGGGCCGTTCGGCACGGTGCTGGGCCCGCGCGCCGACCGGTTCCATCAGGATCATTTCCATTTCGATACCGCACGCTACGGCACCGGGCCCTATTGCCGCTGAGCCTTAGCGCAGGATGATGCGCGGCGCGGGCCCGATGGGGATCGGCCCCAGCATGATATTGCCCGCGCGCAGCCCCAGCGTGACATCCAGGGCATCGGGATTGCCACCCAGACCGGCCATCAGGCTCAGCACCCGTTCGGCGGCGGCGGCGCCATCGGGCGACAGGCTGCCGGTGGTTTCGGCCAGCGCCAGCATGTCGCGCCAGTTTTCCGCCTTGATGGTGATGGACCCGGTGGGGATGCCATCGGGATCCACATCGACGCGGCCGGCCGTCAGCACCAGCATCGGGCCCCAGATCGCTTCGGCGCGATCGAGCTGGATCTGGCGCGGCTGGGGGCGACGCTCGTCCAGCGCGCGCCGGTCCCAGGGGCGGTCAAAGCGCACGCGCATCTGCAGCTGCAGGCTGTCGAACCGGTCGGGCAGGGCATCGGTGTCGGGCAGGGCGTCGCCGCCGGGCTGAAAGCCGTCGGCCACAAGGGTGATGGCGTAATCTTCGGGGGTGTCGCCTTGGGTCATCTCGGCGCGCAGGGCGTCGGCCTGGGAGATCATCCCGCCCGCGCCGTCCAGTCTCCAGGCCTCTGATGTCAGCCCCAGATGCCGCAGCTCCAGCGATCCACGCGGGCGCAGATCAAGGCTCGCCACCATATTGTCGGCGCTCAGGGCAATGGTGCGGTCGAAATGCGACAGGCGCTGCGGCGTGTCGGGAAAGGACAGATCCTGCGTGCCGGGCCAGAGGCTGCGGGTCTGCAGGGCAATCCAGTCGGCGCTCCAGGCGGTGCCGGCGTCGGGATCGGCCAGCGCCGGGCCGTCGATCCGGGTGCGCACACGCAGCGGATAGCCCGATGTGGCCAGATCTGCGAACTCTGCCTGCCAGCCTTCGGCGCCGCGCTGGTCGAACCAGGTGGTCACCGCGTGACGCATCACCAGGCTGACCCCCAGCCAGGCCGCCGACCACAGCACAAGCAGTGCCAGAAAAACACGCAGGATCATCTTCACCGGACCAGCCCCTTTCGCATGACCAACGCATGCTGTTTATAAGCGGCGCAGCATAAGGACCAGAGCGATGACGATGTGGGTGTTTGGGTATGGCTCTCTATTGTGGGATCCGGGCTTTCCGGTGGCCGAGCGCGTGGTGGCGCGGCTTGACGGCTATGCGCGGTCCTTCTGCATGCGCTCGATCCATCATCGCGGCTCGGAAGAGGTTCCCGGCCTTGTGCTCGCCCTAGACGAGGTCGCAGGCGCCCAGTGCCAGGGCCTTGCCCTGCGGGTGGAGCCCGGCCACGAAGCCCCGACGCTGGAGTATCTGCGCGAACGCGAACTGATTTCGTCGGCCTATCTTGAGCGGATGTTGCAGATCGAGCTGGCCGATGGCGGCCGGGTCGAAGCCGTGACCTATGTGATCGACCCCCACCATGTGCAGTATTGCGGCGGCCTGCCGCTGGAAGAGCAGGCACAGATCATCGCCCATGCGGTGGGCGGGCGCGGGCCCAACACCGAATACCTTTACAACACCGCCACACATCTCAGCGAAATCGGGCTGACCGATCCCGATCTGCAATGGCTGACTGAACGTGTGCGTCTTATCACCTCTTAAATCCTTGGCCCGTTAAGGTTTTCTGGCTAGGGTCCAGCAGGAGATCACGATCGTGTCGGAAAGCAGACGGATGACGCACCAGGACCAGGCCCAAAGGCCGCAATTTTCGCAGCCGTTCCGCCAGATCACGCTGATGCTGACGGTGCTTGGCCTGTGCGGCGCCGGCGCCTTTGTGGCGCTGCCCAATGTGATGCCCGTGTTCGAGGCGAACCCCTATCTGAACGGGTTCATCCTGTTTGTCTTCGTGATCGGGATCGTGGCCTGTTTCTGGCAGGTGTTCCAGCTGATCGGATCGGTCCGCTGGATCGAAGGTTTTGCCACCGGGAACTACGATCCTGACCGCCGCCCGCCGCGTATTCTGGCGCCGCTGGCGTCGCTGCTCAGTCAGCGCGGGGCGCGGATGCAGCTGAATTCGACCTCGACCCGGTCGATCCTGGATTCGGCGGCCACCCGCATCGACGAACAGCGCGAGATCACGCGCTATATCGTCAACCTTCTGATTTTCCTTGGCCTTCTGGGGACCTTCTACGGCCTTGCCACCACCGTTCCGGCGGTGGTCGACACGATCCGCAGCCTGGCCCCGCAGGATGGCGAAGACGGCACAGCCGTGTTCAACCGCCTGATGACGGGGCTGGAATCGCAGCTTGGCGGGATGGGCGTGGCCTTTGCGTCGTCGCTGCTGGGTCTGGCGGGGTCACTGATTGTCGGGCTGCTGGAGCTTTTTGCCGGGCATGGTCAGAACCGGTTTTACCGCGAGCTTGAAGAATGGCTGTCCTCGATCACCCGTGTCGGGCTCAGCTCGGGGGAAGAGGCGTCTTCGCCCGAAATGGCCATGCTGGGCAGCGTGTTCGAACAGATTGGCGAGCAGATGGAAACCATGCAGCAGGTGGTGCTGCAATCGGAACGCAACCGCTCGGCGCTGGATGACAAGCTGGTGGCGCTGACCGATATGGTGGGTCAGCTGGCCCGCCGGGTCGACGAAAGCGCGCAGAGCGCCGGTGATGACAGTGCCGCGATTGCGCTGCTCGACCGGATTGCCACCGCGCAGGAACGGGCGGCCAGCGGTCAGGACCGGATTGCCGAAGGGCAGGACCGCATCGCCGCGGGGCAAACGCGGATTGCCGAAGGGCAGGCGGGCATGGCGCAGGGGCAGGAGGCGTTGATCAAACGGCTGGGCGACGGCGCCGCGCCACAGGTGGCGGGCGACGGGTTGGATGCCGAAAGCCGCATGCGCCTGCGCTCGATCGACGTGCAGATGCTCAAGATCCTCGAAGAGATGTCGGCCGGTCGACAGGAAAGCCTGTCCGAGCTGCGCAAGGATATCGACCTGCTGGTCACCGCGTTGCGCCCACGCGCCAAGGCCGCGCAAAAGCCTGCTGGCACCGGACAGCCGGGCCCGTCGGGTCTGGGGGACGGGTAGACCATGGCGCTGTCTCGCCGCACCGGGCAGAGGTTTCAGGGCTCGATCTGGCCGGGCTTTGTCGATGCGATGACCGGGCTGCTGCTGGTCCTGATGTTCGTGCTCACCATTTTCATGATGGTGCAGTTCGTGCTGCGCGAAACCATTTCGGGGCAGGAAAGCGAACTGGATGCGCTGTCGGCCGAAGTGTCGGCGCTCGCCTCGGCCCTTGGCCTGAGCGAGGCGCAGAATGCCGATCTGGAACAAGAGCTTGGCGCGCTCAGCTCGACGCTGGCCGACACCACCGGCGATCTGTCGGCGGCACAGGATGAACTGGCCAGCCAGTCGGCGCTGATCGGTGCGCTGACCGCCGAACGCGATCGCCAGCAGGCTGATCTGGCCGCCGCCGACCGGCGCATCACCGATTTTGAAAGCCAGGTGGCCGCCCTGCTGCTGCAGCGCGACAGCCTTGCGGCCGAGCGCGACAGCCTGGCCGAGGCGCGCAACACCCTGGCGCAGGAACGCACGGCGCTGCTGCAGGAGCAAGTCGCCCTGTCCAATGCGCTGGCCGAAAGCCGCGAAGATGTGGATGCCCAGTCCGAAGCCGCCCGTCTGGCCGAGGCGCAGCGCAGCGCGCTCGAAGCGCTGGTGGCCGATCTTGAGGCGCGCGGCGAGACACTGCAAGGCGCGCTTGCCAATCTTGAGGAGCGCCTGAGCGAAGAAGAGGCCGCACGCCTCGCTGAAAGCGAAGCCGCGCGGGCCCTGCGCGCCCGCCTGGAAGCGGCCGACACTGAACTCACGGCGATGACGCTGGCGCTCGAGGCGCAGCGGCAAGAGGCCGAAGACACGCTGACCCTGCTGGCGGCGGCCCGTGCCGCGCGCGAAGATCTGGCAACCCGGCTTGGCGCGGCGCTGGAGGCCGTGGATGAGGCCGAAGGTACTACGCGCGACCGCGAGGCGCTGGCGCAGCGGCTGGCCGATGCGCTGGCCGCGCAGGCCGCCGCCGAAGCGGATGCCGCCGATCAGGGGTCGCTGGCCCAGGAACGCGCGGCGCTGCTGGCGCTGGCCAATCAGGAGCTGTCGCAGCAGCAGGCGCTGACCGCCGAAGAGCGGCGCCAGACGGAATTGCTGAACCAGCAGGTCAGTGCGCTGCGCCAGCAGCTGGGCGAGTTGCAGTCGTTGCTGGATGATGCGCGCGACCGGGACGCGGCGGCGCAGGTGCAGCTGCAGTCTCTGGGCAGCGATCTGAACGTGGCGCTGGCACGCGTTGCGGCCGAAGAACGCCGCCGCCGCGAGCTGGAAGAGGCCGAACGCGCCCGGCTCGAGATCGAGGCGCGCGAACAGGCCGAAGAGGCGCGGCGCCTGGCCGAGCGCAGCGAAGATCTTGAACGCTACCGGTCCGAATTCTTCGGCCGCCTGCGCGAGGTACTGGGCGATCAGGAAGGCGTGCGGGTGGTGGGCGACCGGTTCGTGTTCTCAAGCGAGGTTCTGTTCCCCCCCGGCGGCGCGGATCTGTCGGATGACGGCCAGATCGAGATCGCCAAGGTGGCGGCGATCCTGCGCAGCGTTGCCACTGAAATCCCCGAAGGGCTCGACTGGATCATCCGGGTCGATGGGCATACCGACAACATCCCGCTGTCGGGCGAAGGCATCTTTGCCGACAATTGGGAACTCAGCCAGGCCCGCGCGCTGTCGGTGGTGCGCTTCATGGTCGCTTTCCTGGGCATTCCGCCCAACCGGCTGTCGGCCAACGGCTTTGGTGAATACCAGCCCGTCAATCCCGACGACAGTGCCCAAGCGCGGGCCCAGAACCGCCGGATCGAATTGAAACTGACCGAACGATAGGCGTCTCGGGCTCTGGCCGCATCGCGCCGGGATTTAGGTTGCCACGAGCGCTGTCTCGCAGGAACGCCATCGAGCATCTGTCCGATCGTGCCGCCACGCGGAGCGACGCCGTCAGGCGCTTCAACCCCGATCAGGTTCACGCGTTTTGGTGTCCCAAAGAAAAACCCCCGCCGGTGGGGCGGGGGTTGAGACAGGGTCAGTCGATCATTCGGCTGTCAGCAGCGGCGGCTTGTCGCCCGAGATACGGGGCTTACCCGGCCCTTCGATCTGCAGGTCGATGTCGCCATCCTTGACGTTGACACGCACCACGCCGCCCTTTGCCAGAGACCCAAACAGAAGCTCTTCGGCCAGCGGCTTCTTGATGTGCTCCTGGATGACGCGGCCAAGCGGGCGGGCGCCCATCTTGTCGTCATAGCCCTTGTCGGCTAGCCATTCGGCCGCACCAGGGCTGAGTTCGATGGTGACGCCACGATCCATCAGCTGCGCTTCGAGCTGCAGCACGAATTTCTCGACCAC
>JAOXSC010000214.1 GCA_025800215.1 Marinibacterium sp. | reverse complement strand
GTTACCCCACAGCGACCTCAACGCTGCGCGTCTACCAATTCCGCCACGACCGCACATCTTGGCTTGGTTCGTGGCGTATATGCGAGGCGATTTGCCTTGTGAAGAGGGAAAGCGCAAAAAATCCCGCGCCCTGCGCATTTTTCAGATCACCACTGCGCGGGCCCCAATCAGACCCCGTCAGATCCTGCCCGTGCGCCCACCCCGATCCCGGCTCCGCATGGCGCGAATGGCCAGCGCCGCGCCGCCGCTCAGGATCAGCACAGGCGCCAGATCCGACCAAGGATCCCCCAGCATCCGGTTCAGCACACGCCCCGGCAGCAGCGTGAAAAGCCCCGCCAGACACAGGCCCCACCAGTAGAGCCCGCGCATCACCCGCGCATGCGCCGCCGCCCGGCCCGCGCGCGCATGCCCCACCCCGACCCAAAGCGACCAGAGCGCATAGACCGACAGCGCATGGATCGGACTGAACGGGCCGATTACCCTGAAATGCCCGATCAGGAACGACGACAGCGCGGTGATGGTCATGGCCGCCACCCAGGCATAGCCGATCCCCCGATGCCAGCGCGCCCGGCGCGGCCCGTAAAGCGCCAGCGGCCCCAGCAGCAGGGCCAGAAGCGCGGCCACCAGGTGCAGCTGGATCTGCGGCGGGGCCTCAAGAACGGGGGACAGGGTCATGGATATGGACATCGCGGGCCTCGGGCTGGGGGATGCCCTGCCCTAGACAGAGCCCCCGCCCCATGCCATGCGGAATACGCCAACAAGGAGCTGTCAGACGTGGCCGACCCCCAGATGCAATCCGCGCTACGCGAATGGCGGGCCCATATGGGCCGGGGCCAGACGCTGGCGGTGCTGCTTGGGGTGGGCGCGGTGCTTGGCCTGTCGGGGCCCTTTGGCACCGGCGCGCGGCTGTCGCTGCTGGCGGGGCTGGGCTATTGGATCACCGTCGTGCTGGGCAGCTACGGCATCGGGGCGCTTGGTGCGGCGCTGATCCGCCCGCGACTGAGCCCAGGCCCGGACCGCATCGGCGCGCGGCTGCTGCGGGTGACGGGCCTGGCCCTGCCATCAACGCTGGGGGTTGCGCTGTTTGTACTGGGTGTGAACCTGGCGGTCTTTGGCTGGCTGCCGCGCGGATGGGCCCTGGTCGAGTTTTCCGTCACCCTGCTGGCAATCACCTGGATCGTGACCGCGCTGATTGATCTGGTGCCCTCATCGACGCAGTCGGCCGGGCCCGCGCAGGCAGACCCGCCCGATCGGCCGGCCATTCTGGATCGGGTGCCGCTGGAAAAGCGCGGCGCACTGGTGGCGCTTTCGGCCGAAGACCATTATGTCCGCATCATGACCGATACAGGTGACACCCTGGTGCTGATGCGCCTGCGCGATGCCATCCGCGAAACCGCCCCCGCTGCGGGCGGTCAGGTGCACCGGTCGCATTGGGCGGCCTGGGATCAGGTGACCGCCGTCAGCCGGCGCGGCGACGGGGCGATGCTGACACTGACCACCGGCGCGCGCCTGCCCGTCAGCCGCGCCAACATGCCCCGCCTGCGCGACGCCGGGCTTTTGTAAACGCTGGGCTTTTTGCAAAGGACAGACCCATGATCGACTGGATCCATTCCGACGGGCTCGTACCCTATGACGAAGCGCTCGCCTTCATGGAAGACCGCGTTGCCGCCATCCATGCGGGCACCGCAAACGAAGCGATCTGGTTTCTTGAGCACCCGCCGCTTTACACCGCCGGGACCAGCGCGCGGATCGAAGATCTGACCGATCCCGACCGCTTTCCGGTGCATGTGGCGCGGCGCGGTGGCGAATACACCTATCACGGACCGGGCCAGCGCGTGGTCTATGTGATGCTTGACCTCACCAAACGCGGGCGCGATGTGCGCAAGTTCGTCCAACAGCTCGAAGCGTGGATGATCGCGGCGCTTGGCAGCTTCAACGTCACAGGCCACATCCGCGATGGGCGCGTGGGCGTCTGGGTCGAACGCCCCGACCGCCCCGCCCTGCCATCGGGGGCTGTGGCCGAAGACAAGGTCGCCGCCATCGGCATCCGCCTGCGCAAATGGATCAGCTTTCACGGCATGTCGATCAATGTGGATCCCGACCTGAGCCATTTTGACGGCATCGTGCCCTGCGGCATCACCGATTACGGCGTGACCAGCCTGGTCGATCTGGGCCTGCCGGTGACGATGGAAGATCTCGACGTCGCGCTGCGCCGCGAATTCGACGCGATCTTTCCCGAACCCGCCGACGCGCAGCCCGCCATCTGACACGGCCCGCCAGTCTTAGTGCCCGATGACCTGACCATCGGGACAGGCATGGGCCGCGCATTCCAGCTCGAGCGTGCTGTGGGCAATGTCAAAGCGCGCACTCAGCATCGCCTTGAGGTCTGCCTTGATCGCGTCGGCGTCGCTCCAACGGCCGGGCTCGAGCACCACATGGGCCTGCAAGGCGGGCTCGCGCTCCTGCATCTGCCACAGATGCACATGGTGGATGTCGGCCACGCCGGGGGTGCTGCGCAGCGCGTCGATCACGGCACCGGTGTCCAGCTCCGGCGGGCTGCCCAGCATCAACAGGCGGATCACACCGCCAATTTCGGACCAGACATGGGCCAGGATGTAGACCGAGATCATCAGCGTCACCACCGGATCGACCCAGACCCAGTCGAACCAGATCACCAGCGCGCCCGCCACGATCACCCCCACCGATCCCAGAGCATCGGCCACATTGTGCAGAAACGCCGCGCGAATGTTCATGCTGTCGCGCGCCATGCTCCAGGTCAGCGCGGCGGTCACCAGATCAATCACCAATGCGATGGCTGCGATCCACACCACGATCCACCCGTCGATGGGCTCGGGCGCGAACATCCGGCCCACCGCCTCGACCATCAGATAGATCGCGACCACGATCAGCGTTGTATAGTTGATCAGCGCCGCCACCGGCTCGGCCCGGCCATAGCCATAGGTCATCGCCGGATCCACCGGGCGGCGCGCGATGCGCCGCGCGGCAAAGGCGATAACCAGTGCGATGGCATCCGACAGGTTGTGCAGCGCATCCGCAATCAGCGCCAGCGACCCCGACAGAACCCCGCCGATGATCTGCGCCAGCGTCAGCGCGATATTGACAAGAATGGCCCAGCCCACACGGGCATCACCGGTTTTTGGATCAACATGGTGATGTCCGTGATCATGGGGCATCGGGTTATCCAGCGTCCAGTGCGGCGCGCATCTTGTCCGCATGGGTTTTCAGCAGATCCTGATCAGCCATCTGCCCCGGCGGGCGCGGGCTGACGCCCTCATAGCGGGGCAGAACATGAAAATGCAGATGATACACCTCTTGTCCGCCGGCATCTTCGTTGAACTGCTGCAGGGTGATGCCCTGCGCATCAAAGGCCCTGAGCGCCACATGCGACATCTTCTGAACCGTCGCCAGACAGGCCGCCAGCTGCGCGGGCGACGCATCCAGCATGTTGCGCGCGGGCGTTTTCGGGATCACCAGCATGTGCCCGTCGCTGCGCGGCATGATGTCGAGGAACACAAAGGTCTCGTCGTCCTCATAGACCTTGTGACAGGGCAGATCCCCGCGCAGGATCTTGGCAAAGATGTTTTCGGGATCATAGCTCATCGGGTGCGCTCCTTGGACGTGTGCCGCTTAACGGATGTTCTGCGGCGCAGTAAGGCAGCCGTCAAGAGGCCGCGCCGCCTTCGTCAGCGGCCTGACGGCGCAACCAGCCGGTGAACTTGCGGGCCGACGGGCGGATCAGATCGGGGCGCGTGACGATGTGATAGCCTTTGCGACTGCGCGGGCCTGAAAACAGCGCCACCAGCCGCCCGGCATCCAGATCGGGCTGCACGAAGTGACGCACCACCGCCGACACCCCCTGACCGTCGCGCAAGGCCGACAGCAGCATGCCGCCCGGCATCTGTATGCGCCGCCCGACCAGCCCCTGCTCGGCCCCTTCCGATCGCAACCAGATATCCGCCTCATTGGTGCCAAGCTCTTCCAGCCAGGGCAGATCGGCCAGATCCGACGGCTGCCCCACCGCACGCCCCCGCACCAGATCCGGCGCCGCCACCACCGTGATCGGCGACATCAGCAAGGGTTCGCAGTCCAGACCGGGCTGGGTGCCGTCGCAATAGCGGATCGCCACATCGACACCGCCGGGCTCAAGCCGGACCAGCGCGGGGCTGGGATCCAGAACCAGATCAATCTCCGGATGCAGCGCCTGAAAGGCACTGAGCCGGGGCACCAGCCAGGCCGACGCAAAGGTGGGCGTGACCGAGACATGCAACGGCCGGGCATCGCTCTGCCCCCGGATCTCGGTGAGCCCGGTCTCGATGGCGCCAAAGCCAAGCTCGAGCGCCCGCGCGAGCCGCTGCCCCTGCGCCGTCAACACCAGCGCGCGCCCCGAGCGATCCACAAGAGGCACCCCCAGATGCCCTTCGAGCGCGCGCAACTGCTGGCTGATCGCCGCATGGCTGACATTCAAAGCCGCCCCCGCCTGCACCACATTGCCCGCTTCGGCAAAAGCCGCAAAGGCGCGCAAACCCGCCAAAGGGGGCATCCTGATCCAGTCCATATTCAATCCAGGCTTACATGTTGGATATGCAATTGAGTGGCACATGAGGTCGCTTCGATCAATATGACAGGAAATCCTTACCCATCCACGGAGCCAGCCATGCTTGGAATTCTCGCTCAAAGCTACATGATCGCCACCCGAACCGACAGCCGCACCGTCAGCGCCCTGCCTCACGAGGCGCCGACACCAGCACGGCGCAAACGTCGCTGGTGGCGTCGCTAAGGGATACGATTTTGGGGGCGCGGCCCCCGCCGCGCTGCACGCGCCTCCCCCGAGGTATTTGGGGCCACAAAGAAGGGGCAGGCTTGCGCTTCTTTGTGGCTGAAAATACCTCGGAGCGCGAGGCAGAGCCTCGCATGTCGAACCCGTGGCCATGCGCGCAGGTCGACTTTGGGCGCGCGACGCCATAGACAGGGCGCCATGACGGTCCGCATTCTCATGAGCGCCTGCCTGCTGGGTGCGCCGGTGCGCTACGATGGCGGCGCCAAGACGCTTCAGCACGAGTTGATCCGGGACTGGCAGCGTCGGGGCTGGATCCTTCCCATCTGCCCCGAGGTCGCCGCCGGGCTGCCCACACCGCGCCCGCCCGCCGAGATCGCGCCGGGTTGCGGCGAAGCCGAGGTTTTCGATCGCCGCGCCCGGATCCAGGAGAAGACCGGGGCGGATGTCAGCGCCGCCTTCTATCGCGGCGCAGATCTGGCGGTGGCGCAGGCGCGCCGCCAAGGGTGTCGGTTCGCGCTGTTGATGGATGGCAGCCCCTCGTGCGGGAGCAGCTTTGTACATGCGGGCCATCACGACGGGCGGACGCGGCCGGGATCGGGCGTGGTGACGGCCGCCCTGCGCGCGGCCGGGATCGAGGTGTTCGCCCCGGCCGAGATCGCCCGGCTGGCCCAGCGTCTGCGCCAAAGCGGCCCGTCCTGACCCCCTGTCTGACCCCCTGTGCGCGCGGCCACCCCTGCAAGGGCCCGCGTCAATTTATCTTGATCCAGATCAAATTGCATCATTGAAGCGGCTATCGGGGCATTCTACAACGCCTTGAGGGATACCGCACGCGCCGGAGGTCCCGGTACGCGCACGCAACGAAGGAGGCACCTTAATGGCAGATGCAGCCATTCATGGTCACGAGCATGAGGACAACCGATCGTTCTTTGAACGCTGGTTCATGTCGACCAACCATAAAGATATCGGGATTCTCTACCTGATCACAGCGGCCCTGGTCGGCTTTGTCTCGGTGGCATTCACCGTCTACATGCGCCTCGAGCTGATGGATCCGGGTGTGCAATACATGTGTGCCGAAGGCGCGCGCATGTTTGCGTCCGACGCCACCTGCACGCCCAATGGCCATCTTTGGAACGTGCTGATCACCGCCCACGGCATCCTGATGATGTTCTTTGTGGTGATTCCCGCGCTCTTTGGCGGGTTTGGCAACTATTTCATGCCGCTGCAGATCGGTGCACCGGACATGGCGTTTCCGCGCCTGAACAACCTCAGCTACTGGCTCTATGTCGCGGGCACGACGCTGGCGGTCTGCTCGGTGCTGGCACCGGGTGGCAATGATCAGATGGGCTCGGGCGTGGGCTGGGTTCTGTATCCGCCGCTGTCGACGCTTGAAGGCGGCTATTCCATGGATCTGGCGATCTTTGCGGTGCACGTCTCGGGGGCATCGTCGATCCTGGGTGCGATCAACATGATCACCACGTTCCTCAACATGCGCGCACCGGGCATGACCCTGTTCAAGGTGCCGCTGTTTTCGTGGTCTATCTTTGTCACCTCGTGGCTGATCCTGCTGTCGCTGCCGGTTCTGGCGGGTGCGATCACCATGCTGCTGATGGACCGCAATTTCGGCTTTACCTTCTTTGATCCCGCAGGCGGGGGCGACCCGATCCTGTATCAGCACATCCTGTGGTTCTTTGGTCACCCCGAGGTGTATATCATCATCCTGCCGGGCTTTGGTCTGATCAGCCACATCATCGCAACCTTTGCCCGCAAGCCGGTCTTTGGTTATCTGCCGATGGTCTGGGCGATCATCGCGATCGGGGTTCTGGGCTTTGTCGTCTGGGCGCACCACATGTACACGGTGGGCATGACGCTGAACCAGCAGGCCTATTTCATGCTGGCCACCATGGTCATCGCGGTGCCAACGGGCGTCAAGGTGTTCAGCTGGATCGCCACCATGTGGGGCGGATCCATTGAATTCCGTGCGCCGATGCTCTGGGCATTCGGGTTCCTGTTCCTGTTCACCGTGGGCGGTGTGACCGGCGTGGTGCTCAGCCAGGCAGCCGTGGACCGCTATTACCACGACACCTATTACGTGGTGGCGCATTTCCACTATGTGATGAGCCTGGGCGCAGTGTTCTGCATCTTTGCGGGGATCTATTTCTACTTCCCCAAGATGACCGGGCGCATGTATCCCGAATGGGCCGCCAAGCTGCATTTCTGGATGATGTTCATCGGGGCCAACCTGACCTTCTTCCCCCAGCACTTCCTGGGCCGTCAGGGCATGCCGCGCCGCTACATCGACTATCCCGAAGCCTTTGCAACCTGGAACTGGTGGTCGTCGATCGGGGCCTTCATTGCCTTCGCATCGTTCGTCTTCTTCTTCTGGATCGTGGTGCATTCGCTGCGCAAGGGCGCTGTGGAAACCCGCAACAACCCGTGGAACGAATATGCCGACACGCTGGAATGGACCCTGCCCAGCCCGCCGCCCGAGCATACGTTCGAAACCCTGCCCAAGCAGGAAGACTGGGACAAGGCGCCCGCGCACTAAGCGCTGCCTGATCAGAACACGAAAAAGGCCCCGGCATCGCGCCGGGGCCTTTTTCGTTCGAGCTTGTGTTTTTGGGCCTGTGTTTTCGGGCCTGTGTTGTCGAGCGTCAGCCCGCCAGCGGCGCCAGATCGCGGGGCGTGATCAGGTGCACCCCCCCACCCCGATCGCGATACCAAAGCCCCGACAGGCCCGCCTGTCCCCCGCCTGGCAGGCGCAGCGCCGGGCCCGGTGTGTCCAGATGCTGCAGCTCGATCAGGGTGTCGGGCAGACGCCAGAGCCATTCCCGGTTGCCCACCGCCGTCAGATCGGGATCCGGCAGGGCCGCATCCGACCAGGTATAGAAATAAAGCGTGAAACCGAGATCCCGCACCGGCTGGACCGAGATCAGCCGCATGCCCATCCGCCGCCCCAGCAGATCCTGTGCGGCCTGCAGGTTGCGCGCGCGCAGCGTCAGGTGGGCCAGAATCCCCTGCCCCATCACCGGATGCCCCGGCCCGGCGGGCGCTGCGCGGCCCGCAAAGCCCTGTTGCAACAGCTCGATCCCCAGCCCCGCGGGATCGCGCAGATGACACAGATAGCCGATGTCGCGAAACTGGCGCGGCGTGCTGATCACGGCCCCCGCCCCGCGCGCAGCTGCCACCGCGTGATCAAGATCGCGCAGGGTCAGACCGATTTTCCAGTAAAGATCCGTCGCCTCGGGGGAGGCAGGCGTCACGTCTGCCGCGCAAAAGCGCAACCGCGTACCCTGTGCGGGCACGGATGCCACCAGATCGCGGCCAGCCTGCGCCACATCGAACCCCAGCACATTGCCATAAAACGGGGCCAGAGCCGCCGGATCGGCCACATCAAAGCGGATCTCGTCGATCAGTCCGGTCGCTGCCATTTGCCAATCTCCTGCCTCATGTTAGATCTTTCGCATGCCCTATGAATGGATCAGCACGCATCCCGACCCGGACCGCAGCGAACTGCATCTTTGGCCGCATCAATCGCTGCAGCCAAGGGGCTTTGTGCTGTTTATCGCGGTCACGTCGGTGCTGCTGCTGGTGCCGCTTGTGCCGCTTGTGGGATCGGTGGTGATCTGGGGGGTGCTGCCCTTCATGCTGCTGGCCCTTGCGGGGATCTGGTTCGCGCTTGAAAAATCCTGGCGCGACCGGCGCATTCTTGAGGTGCTGACGCTGACCGAAGATCAGGCACATCTGGTGCGCCACAACCCGCGCGGGCCCACGCAGGAATGGGGCTGCAACCGCTACTGGGCCAGCGCCGAGATGCATGAAGATGGTGGGCCGGTCCCCTACTACGTGACGCTCAAGGGGGGCGGGCGCGAGGTCGAGATCGGCTGTTTCCTGTCCGAAGACGAACGCCAGGCGCTGTATTCCGAGCTGTTGCGGCATCTGCGCTGATCGGCCCACGCGCGCGCAGCGCAGTGCCCACACCCAAAGCCTTGCCCCATGGATCCGCGGCGGGTAAACAGGGATAAGGGCTGGCCCGGCCCTCCTCCCTCCGACCGGGGAAGCAGCGTATCTGTGGGGCGGAATACACCTGACCATCTGTCATCAGGCCATCGCATGCGGAGGGGTTGCGGCATTCGCCTGACACAGGAGGTACGGGAATGACACATCGTTTTCCCACTGAAACCGGGCAGTCCGCCCCCATTCACCGGCTCAAACGCCGCGCCCGCGATCTGGGCCGCGCACAGGGTATCCCGTTGCATCAGGCGCTGGATCGCATTGCCATGGCCGAAGGGTTCCAAAGCTGGGGGCATCTGTCGTCCAGCCGGACCGGATCGGCGGCGGCGCGGCTCTGGTCGCATCTGGTGCCGGGCGATCTGCTGCTGATCGGCGCGCGTCCCGGTCAGGGCAAAACCCTGCTGGCGCTGGATCTGGCCGTCACGGCAGCGCGGGCGGGCCATCAGGCCCGTGTGTTCACGCTGGATTACACGCGGGCGGATGTGGCCGCGCGACTTGATCAGATCGGTGCCGGACCGCTGGGCGCGCATCCAAGGCTGACGGTGGACACATCCGATGCGATCTGCGCCGACCACATCATTGCCCATCTGGCGCAAGTCACAGGCCCCGCGCTGGCGGTGGTGGATTACCTGCAACTGCTCGATCAGCGGCGCGACACGCCGGAATTGGCGCAGCAGGTGAGGGCACTGGCCGACTATGCCAGACGCTCCGGAACGATCATTGCCATGATTGCCCAGATCGACCGGCATTTCACGCCCGATGCGCAGGGCTTTCCGGGGCTGGGCGACGTGCGTCAGCCCAATGACGCCTATCTGGACGGGTTCACCCGGCACTGTTTTCTGAACGGCACCGACATCCGCGTGACCGCCGCCTGACGCAGGCACCGAATCGCCACAAAAAAGGGCCGTGTCACGACACGGCCCCGATCACTCGGGTGATGGATCAGCCCCGGATCACCCCTGGCTCATCAACGGCCTCAGCACTGGCCGGGCGCGGCCGAGCACAGATGGCTTTTGACCATCGGACCCACCTTGCCGAAATCCATCTGCCCGGTATAGCGCGTCTTGAGCTCGGCCATCACCTTGCCCATGTCACGGATGGAGGCCGCCCCGGTGCGCGCCATCGCGTCGCGGATCGCGCTGTCGACCTCTCCTTCATCCAGCTGCTTGGGCAGGAATTCGGAAATGATTGCAATTTCAGCCTGTTCGCGTTCCGCCAGATCCAGCCGCCCGCCTTCTTCATAGGCGCGCGCGCTTTCCTGGCGCTGCTTGGTCATCTTGCCAAGGATGCTCAGCAGTTCGGCATCACCGATGCCGGCGCTTTCGCCGGATCCGCCAGCCGCCCCACGGGCCGCAATGTCCTTGTCCTTGATCGCTGCATTGATCAGCCGCAGGGTCGACAGACGGTCAGCCGCCTTGTCCTTCATCGCCTGCTTGAGCGCCGCATTGATCTGAGTGCGCATGTCGGTCATGTAAATCGAGATCCCCAATAGCTCGAATTGACGCTTTTAATCCTTAGGCAGGGCCAAAACAAGAGCCGTCGCCGCAGCCGGGCATTTCGTGATCGCGCAGGCCCGCGCGATGCACGCGCACGCTTGACCCCGGCAGCCGCGCTGATTAGAGAACCGCAGACCTACCCACAGGAGTGTTTTGCCATGTCCTCTCGGCCAACCGCCTGCCTCGCCCTGGCTGACGGAACCCTTTTTTACGGCAAAGGCTTTGGCGCCACCGGGGATGCCGTGGCCGAGCTGTGCTTTAACACCGCCATGACCGGCTATCAGGAAATCATGACCGACCCGTCCTATGCGGGCCAGATCGTGACCTTTACCTTCCCGCATATCGGCAATGTCGGCGTGAACCCCGAAGATGACGAAACCGCCGACCCCGTGGCCGAAGGCATGGTTGTCAAATGGGATCCGACCGAACCCAGCAACTGGCGCTGCGCCGAACGCCTGTCCGACTGGCTGGCCCGGCGCGGGCGCATCGCCATCGGCGGCATCGACACCCGCCGCCTGACCCGTGCGATCCGCCAGCAGGGCGCGCCCCATGTGGCGCTGAGCCACGATCCCGAAGGCAAGTTCGACATCGAAAAGCTGGTGGCCGCAGCGCGCGGTTTTGCCGGGCTCGAAGGGCTGGATCTGGCCAAGGATGTCACCTGCGCGCAATCCTATCGCTGGAATGAAATGCGGTGGGCCTGGCCGGATGGCTACAGCGCTCAGACCGCCCCGAAACACAAGGTGGTGGCACTGGATTTCGGCGCCAAGCGCAACATCCTGCGCTGCCTGGCCAGCGCGGGCTGTGAAGTGACCGTTCTGCCCGCAACCGCCACCGCCCAGGACGTGCTGGCCCATCAGCCCGATGGCGTGTTTCTGTCCAACGGCCCCGGCGATCCGGCAGCCACCGGAAAGTACGCGGTGCCGATGATCCGCGAGATCCTGGACACCACCGCCCTGCCCGTCTTCGGGATCTGCCTTGGTCATCAGATGCTGGCGCTGGCACTTGGGGCCGAAACGGTCAAGATGAACCACGGCCACCACGGCGCCAACCATCCGGTGAAGGATGTGGAAACCGGCAAGGTCGAGATCACGTCGATGAACCACGGCTTTGCGGTGGATGCCCAGACCCTGCCCGAAGGTGTGATCGAAACCCACCAGTCGCTGTTTGACGGATCGAACTGTGGCATCCGCATGGCCGATCGTCCGGTCTTTTCGGTGCAGCACCACCCCGAAGCCAGCCCCGGCCCGCAGGACAGTTTCTATCTGTTCGAGCAATTTGCCAGCGCCATGGCGGCGCAAAAAGAGGCATAATGCCCCCCCGGCCCCGCGCCTTGCACCGGGCCGGACCGACGCATTTGGGCCACCGGCGCCAGACCAACACGGAATTGGCGCCGAACTGGCCTTGAATTAACCACGGGTTAACCAAGCTTACCGGAAGCTGGCAGCGTCTCAACGGTGCCAGCCCATGCCTCGATCCCAAGCGACATTGCAGGTGGTGTATCCCACGCCGCTCGCGGTTCCCGCGCCGCAGCGACGGCGGCTGGGGCGGCTTTTGGTGGAACGCGGGATCATCACCGAAACCGAACTGGTGCGCGCGCTGGAAATGCAGCTGTCGCTGAATGCACCTTTGGGCGAAATTCTGGTGGCCGAAGGTATCGCCACGCCCGCACAGGTGATGAGCGCCATCGCCATCCAGCACGATCTCTATCATGCGGATCTGGCACGTGACCGGCCCGAACCGGGCCTGTCGGACGCTGTGCCGGTCGAATTCCTGCTGGAACATCGCGTGGTGCCCTGGATGCGGCTGGGGCGGGCGCTGGTGGTGGCCACGGCCCGGCCCGATCAGTTCGATGAGGTCGCCAAGGTCTGGCCCGGCGGTCCGGCGGGCCTGCTGCCCACGGTCGCGGACGAAAACAGCATCCTGCGCGCCATCATGCAGGCCAAGGAACCCCAGCTGGCCCAGGCCGCCAGCGAACGCGTGGCCGAAGAGTTCAGCTGCCGCACCTGGGGCCGCCGCCCGGTCGTGCGCCGCCCCGCTCTGGCGCTGGCGGTGCTGGCGCTGGTCACGCTGATCGCCTTTCACGGCGCGCTGACCGTGGCGGTTCTGTCGGTGCTGGCGGTGGGCACGCTGACGATGATCGGCACGCTCAAGATCATGGCGTCGGTCGCCACGCTGACCAAGACGGTCGAAGGCCCGCCCGATCCGCCGCCATTCCGGCTCAACCGGACGTATCGAAGGCCCAAAGTGTCGATGCTGGTGCCGCTGTTTCGCGAACGCGAAATCGCCGAACGGCTGATCGCTCGGCTCAGCCGGATCACCTATCCCAAGGTGCTGCTGGATGTGGTGCTGGTGCTCGAAGAGCGCGACAGCTGCACCCGCGACACGCTGGCCAAGATCGACCTGCCGCCCTGGATGCGCGTGGTCGAGGTGCCCAGCCATGACCGGCTGACCACCAAGCCGCGCGCGATGAACTATGCGCTCGATTTCTGCGACGGCGACATCATCGGCATCTGGGATGCCGAAGACGCGCCCGAACCCAATCAGCTTGACCATGTGGTCGCGCGCTTTTCCGAAGCGCCCGATGACGTGGTCTGCCTGCAGGGGGTGCTGGATTTCTACAATACCGGGCGCAACTGGATCACCCGCTGTTTCACCATCGAATACGCCACCTGGTGGCGGCTGGTCCTGCCGGGGCTGGAGCGTCTGGGGCTGGTGCTGCCGCTGGGAGGGACCACGCTGTTTTTCCGGCGTGACAAGCTCGAAGAGCTGGGCGGGTGGGATGCCCACAACGTCACCGAAGACGCCGATCTGGGCATTCGCCTGGCGCGCATGGGCTATCGCACCGAGCTGATCCGCACCGTCACCCATGAAGAGGCCACCAGCCGCGCCTGGCCCTGGATCAAGCAGCGCTCGCGCTGGCTCAAGGGGTTCATGGTGACCTATCTGGTGCATATGCGCGCACCGCTCAGGCTCTGGCGCGATCTGGGCCCGGCCGGGTTCTGGGGGGTGCAGTGCCTGTTCGGCGCGACGCTCTGCCAGTTTGTGCTGGCACCGATCCTGTGGTCGTTCTGGCTGATCTTTTTCGGCCTGCCCCATCCGGTGCAGGCCTTTTTGCCCGAAGCGGTGGTGGGGGCGATGCTGTGGCTGCTGATCACAGCCGAAATATCCAACCTGCTGATCGGCTTTGTGGCGGTGTCGGGCAAATGGCACCGCAAGCTGATGGTCTGGGTGCCCAGCCTCGGCCTCTATTTCGTGATGGCTGCGGTGGCCAGCTACAAGGCGCTGTTCGAAATGCTGGTGAACCCGTTCTACTGGGACAAGACCCGCCACGGAGACAGCGACGCGGTGCACGGGATCGACTGAGCCGGTCGCGCCCCTCAGCCGCTTTTTTCGCGCTGCTCGGCATCCTGTTTCAGCCGCGTCATGAAGGCCACCGAAATGTGATCGCGCAAGGTGGTATAGGCGGCGTCTTCGTCACGGGTTTCGATGGCGCGCACGATGGCGTCATGTTCATCCAGCGCGATCTGCCCGCGCCCCCGCGCCGCCAGCGATGTCGTCGCCATCAGCGCCATGGTGCGATAGACCAGATCCAGTTGCTGCACCAGATAGCGGTTATGCGACGCCAGATGGATCTGCTTGTGAAACCGCCGGTTGGCGCGCGCAAGTTCGGCGGGCGTATCCACCAGCGCGCGATCGTCATCCACCATGCTGCGCAACAGCTGGATTTCTTCGCCCGTGGCGTGGCGCGCCGCCAGGCGTGCGGCCAGCCCTTCGAGTTCGCGCCGGACCACGTAAAGCTCGGCCAGCTGGTTGTGATCCAGCGACGCCACGATCAGCGATCGCCCGTCGCGCGACAACAGCGACTGTGTCTCAAGCCGCTGCAGCGCTTCGCGCACCGGCGTGCGCGAGACCCCGAAGCGCTCGGCCAGTTCGCTTTCCACCAGCCGGTCACCAGGCCGGTAGAGCCCCATGTCAATCGCCTCGAGGATCAGACTGTAGGCATCGGTCTGGCTGGGTTTGCCACCGGTTTTTCCGGTGGGTGTGGGGCTTGGCTTGGAACTGGGCATCTGCGGTCTCGGCTTCGGTGCGATCCGCCTACACTAGCGGCAGAGCCCCGGCATTCAACCCCGCCGCCGCCCCGCGCCCATTGCTTTGGCGCGCGCGCTAGGGTACCTGCGGGCCATGGCATCAGACACAGACATTCACGGATCCGGCGACGCGCTCAGCCGCGCCTTTACCCATGTGACATGCTGGGTCTTCGACCTTGATCAGACGCTCTACCCGCCCGAGGCGCGCCTGTTCGATCAGATCGAACAGCGCATGACGCGCTATGTGATGCAGGAACTGGGCGTCGATGCGGCCGAAGCCAACCGGTTGCGCGTGCATTACTGGCGCACCCATGGCACCACGCTGGCCGGGCTCATGCGCGAACACGGGATCGACCCCGAACCCTATCTTGATCACGTGCATGACATCTCGTTCCACCCGCTTTCCCCGGATCTGGCGCTGGCCGATGCCATTGCCGCGCTGCCGGGACGCAAGATCGTCTATACCAACGGCACCGCCCCTTATGCCCGGCAGGTGATCGCGGCGCGCGGGCTCAAGGGGCAGTTCGATGCCGTCTATGGCGTGGAGCACGCCGATTACCGGCCCAAGCCCGAACAGGGCGCGTTCGAAACCGTGTTTGCGCGCGACGGCGTTGACGCGACGCGGGCTGCGATGTTCGAAGACGACCCGCGCAACCTGGCCGCCCCCCATGCCATGGGCATGCGCACGGTGCATGTGGCGCGCGAGCCCAAGCCCGCCGCCCATGTCCATTTCCACACCGATGATCTGACCGCATTCCTGCAACGGCTGGTGTGATCCGCGCCATCGCCGCTGCGACAATGCGCCCGCTATGCTGCAGTGCAAAATAACATATCTCCGCAATACATTTTTGCGATGGAGATCCCGATGGCTCTTGCCGATACCCCCACCCGTCCGCTGCGCTGGCAGCGTTTCCTGTTTGCCGTTCCCTTTTTCGGCTGGGTGGCCCGGGATGTGACCTTTGGCACGCGCGAAGACCTGTGGTACGCGATCGCCCTTTTTGTGATGCTCTGGGTGCTGTCGGTGGTGCTGTTCGGCGTGCCCGGCCTTTACATTCCGGCTGTGCTGATGGTGCCGGTCATGTTCGTGATCCTCATCCTGATTTCCCAAGGCTAGCGCGCGCCACACGCGGCAAGGACAGGATGTCGCTTGGCATCCCTCCCCGCGCCGGACTATCTGGTGTCCCAGACGGAGGGCGCCGATGACCGAAACCTGTGACATCCTGATAGCTGGCGGCGGCATTGCCGGGCTGAGCGCGGCCGCGGCCTTTGGCGCGGCGGGCTTTGACGTGATCTGCGTGGATCCCGCGCCGCCGGTGACCGATGGCGCGGCCCAGGGTGCGGATCTGCGCACCACCGCCATCCTGCAGCCCGGCCGCGATCTGATGGATGATTGCGGTCTCTGGGCGCGGCTGGATCCCTATGCCGCTCCGCTGCAGATCATGCGCATCGTCGATGCGGGCGGCGTTGATCCCAGCCCCCGTGTGGTCCGTGAATTCAATGCCGCCGATCTGTCGGACCGGCCCTTTGGCTGGAACCTGTCGAACTGGGTGCTGCGCCGGGAAATGGTGGCGCATCTGGCCACGCTGCCGGGCGTGTCGTTCCGCCCCGGCCTGCGGGCGGACCGGCTGTTTGCCCGCGACAGCGAAGCGCGCGTCAGCCTGAGCGATGGCAGCCGCGTCACCGCGCGTCTGGTGCTGGCCGCCGATGGGCGCAATTCCACCCTGCGCCAGGCCGCCGGCATCGGCGTCGACACCACGCGTTATGGCCAAAAGGCGCTGGCCTTTGCGGTGACCCACCCCGAGCCCCATGACAACGTGTCGACCGAGATCCACCGCTCGGGCGGGCCCTTTACCCTGGTGCCGCTGCCGGATCTGGACGGGCAGCCCTGCTCGGCCGTGGTCTGGATGGAAAGCGGGCCCCGCGCGCTTGAGCTGCAGGCGCTGCCGGTGCCCGCGTTTGAGGCCGCACTGACCGAACGCTCCTGCGGGTTGCTCGGCCCGCTGAGCCTGGCCACGCGGCGATCGGTCTGGCCGATCATTTCGCAAAAGGCCGAGCGGATGGGCGCGCGCCGCCTGGCCCTGATGGCCGAAGCCGCCCATGTGGTGCCGCCCATCGGTGCGCAGGGGCTGAACATGTCGCTGGCCGATCTGCGCGCGCTGCTGGATCTGGCCCGCGCACGGCCCGAGGGGCTGGGGGACGCGCAGATGATAGAAGACTATCACAGCGCCCGCCATCGCGACGTGTCGATGCGGGTGGCCGGGATCGACCTGCTGAACCGGGCCTCGCAGGCGTCGGGTCAGGGTCTGCGCGACGCGCGTGCGGCAGGTCTGAGCGCGCTTTACGGGCTTGCCCCGGTGCGGCGGACGCTGATGCAGATGGGGCTGGGCGTGCGCTGAACGCACCGGCTGGGGCTCTGCCCCAGACCCCGAGGTATTTTGCGCCACAAAGAAGAGGCGCGGCGGGCTTTGGGATCAGCTGTGTTTCGGGCGGGTCAAACCTGCGGACAGAATTGATTTGTCAGCCCAGTGCAGAATAGATCGCCGGCGGTTGATCCCACGGTCTGATGGCGTGATCCTTGCGCCAGGCCGGAAGGGTGCCATAAGGCGCACGTTTGTCATGGCAGAGCCACGTATGTTGGCCCGGCAGGCGGATTGCGCAAATGAGCCCTTGGGGCGTGCACGCGTCAGAGCAGCAACACAGCGATCGCCAGCGTCGATCGCAGAGCTCAGCCGGGAACCAAAGGACGCCCACCAGGACGGTGGCCATGTGGCGTAGACGCCAGACCGTTGACGTTCTGAAGACCCGCAGCGGTCGCACACCGGATGAGTATATCTGCAAGATTTGGGCTTCGAAGCCAGATGTATTCATTCTGAAGCGGATCCACCAGACGCCGGGGGCAGACACCTTCGCTGAATGGCTATGCCTGCGGGTAGCGGCATCGCGGCTGCTCGTCAACACATGGCCGTAGTTCCATTGCTTCACGCGCAACGCCCAAGTCGCAGGCGTCGATTTACCGGATGTTGCGCAAAATCAGCGCTCAGATCGGACCCGGGCGGCGTTCTTCGCTGAGCAGGACGTTGGCTTCGACCTCGCCCGCGCCGGGCAGGGTCATGATGCGGCGGCGCAGGACGCGTTCGAAATCGGCCAGGTCGCGCGCCACCACCCGCAGGCGGTAATCATAGAGCCCCAGCACATGTTCGACGGTCTGCACCTCGGGGATGGCGCTGACGGCGCGTTCGAAATCGTCAAGCTGCAGCTGCCCTTTGCGCGCAAGCTTCACGCCCAGAAACACCGTCACGCCAAAGCCCAGCTTTTCGGCGTCAAGGCGCAGGCGGCGGCCGCGGATCACGCCTGCATCCTGCAACCGACGGATGCGGCGCCACATGGCGGGCTGGCTAAGGCCAAAGCGGCGGCCAAGCGCTCCGGCGCTCTGGCTGGCATCCTGGGCCAGCGCGCGCAGCACCTGGCGGTCGATCTCGTCCAGGTCCATCACAGCGGCAGTGCCTCGTCACGTTTGAGATGGGCGATCTGCATCAGAGCTTCGATGTCGGCGATATGCGGCAGGGTCAGGATGCGGTCGCGATAGATCTGCTGATAATGGCCCATGTCGCGGGCGATGACCGACAGGCGCACATCGACGCGGCCCAGAAAGGTCTGGATCTCGAGCACTTCGGGCACCGCGCGGGCGGCGGCGAGAAATTCATCAAAGGCGCGCGGCTGCGTCTTGTCGAGGGTAAAGCGCAACGACACCTCGACGCTGTAGCCAAGCGCGGCCCAGTCGATCACCGCCTGCTGGCCCAGGATCACGCCTGCGCTTTCCAGCTTTTCGATACGGCGCCAGCAGGACGCCGCGCTCAGCCCGCAGCGATCCGCCAGATCGGCGGTCGACAGGCTGGGATCAGCCTGCAGGTGACGCAGGAGGCGGCGATCAAGGTCATCAAGCATGGATCATTCAGTATCATGGGAAACGGCGAATGAAAATCACCATCTGCGCGCGCGATTGCTGTGAAACAGCCCTGCCCTTTGCCCCCGTGCCCCTGTACACCCTGTGTCAGAACACAACCCGGAAGGATGAAAAGATGCGCGTTTATTACGACCGCGATTGCGACATCAACCTGATCAAGGACAAGAAAGTGGCGATCCTGGGCTATGGCAGCCAGGGCCATGCCCACGCGCTGAACCTGCGCGACAGCGGCGCCAAGAACCTTGTCATCGCGCTGCGCGACGGCTCGCCTTCGGCCAAGAAAGCCGAAGCCGAAGGGCTGCAGGTGATGGGCATTGCCGAAGCGGCGGCCTGGTGCGACGTGATCATGTTCACCATGCCCGACGAACTGCAGGCCGAAACCTACAAGAAATACGTGCATGACAACATCAAGCCCGGCTCGGCCATCGCCTTTGCCCACGGCCTGAACGTGCATTTCGGCCTGATCGAGCCGAAAGAAGGCGTGGACGTCATCATGATGGCCCCCAAAGGCCCCGGCCACACCGTGCGCGGCGAATACACCAAAGGCGGCGGCGTGCCCTGCCTGGTGGCCGTGGATCGCGATGCATCCGGCAAGGCGCTGGAAATCGGCCTGAGCTATTGCTCGGCCATCGGTGGCGGCCGTTCGGGTATCATCGAAACCAACTTCCGCGAAGAATGCGAAACCGATCTCTTTGGTGAGCAGGCCGTTCTTTGCGGTGGTCTGGTCGAGCTGATCCGCTGCGGGTTCGAAACCCTGGTCGAAGCCGGTTACGCACCGGAAATGGCCTATTTCGAATGTCTGCACGAGGTGAAGCTGATCGTCGACCTGATCTATGAAGGCGGCATCGCGAACATGGACTATTCGATCTCGAACACGGCCGAATACGGCCAGTATGTCACCGGTCCGCGCATCCTGAACTATGACGAAACCAAAGCCCGCATGAAAGACGTGCTGTCGGACATTCAAACCGGCAAGTTTGTGCGCGACTTCATGCTGGAAAACGCTGTGGGTCAGCCCACGATCAAAGCGGCCCGTCGCCACAATGACGAGCACCAGATCGAAGCGACCGGCGCAAAGCTGCGTGGCATGATGCCGTGGATTTCGGCCGGCAAGATGGTCGACAAAGAAAAGAACTGATCTGACGGTCAGCGATTTTTTCGGGGGGCGTGCCTTGGCGGGCGCGCCCCTTTTTCTATCGTTTCTTCAAGGCCGAGCGCTGTTTGAGGATCTCATATACGGGACGTTCGCCCAGGGTTTCGGCCGCAAGCATCGCCCCAAAGCACCCCGACAGAAGCGGCAGCAGGCCCTGCGAACTGCCGGTCATTTCGGTGACCAGAACAATCCCCGTCAGCGGCGCCCGCACCACCCCGGCAAAGAGCGCCCCCATCCCCACAAGCGCGAAACTGGCGGGATCAACGCCCACATCCGGGACAACCATCAGCGCGACATGGCCAAAGCCAAGCCCCGCAATGGCGCCAAGCGCCAGCAGCGGTGCAAAAAGCCCGCCGGGCGTGGCCGCCGCATAGGACAGCGCCCCAAGCGCCAGCCGGAACAGAAAGATCGCAGGCAACAGCGTCAGCGCCATTTCCACGCTCAGTCCGCTTTGCGCAATCGCTTCGCCCGAGCCCACAAGATCCGGCACCACCCAGGCCAGAAGCCCCACCAGCGCCCCGATCACCGCTGCGCGCAGCTCGACCGGGCCGCCGATGCGGTCGGCCAACGACAGCGTCCATTCCAGGCTGCGGTTGTAGACAATCGACAGCAGCCCCGCAAAAAGCCCCAGCATCAGAAATGCGATCTGCGCCGCCAGCCCGCCCTGGGTCAGGCCCGAAACCTCGAAGACAAGTTCGGTCCCCAGCAGGCTGCGCGACACGATGATCGCCCCGGCAGAGGCCCCCAGGGCCACCAGCGCCATGCGCGGATCAAAGCGGCCCACAAGCTCTTCGAGCACAAAGATCGCCCCGGCCCCCGGTGCGCTGAAGGCGGTGGCCAGCCCCGCCCCTGCCCCGCCTGCGATCAGCGCCCGACGATCGCGCCAGTTGCGGCGAAAGATGCGCCCGATCAGATTGGCCATGCTCGCGCCCATCTGCACGCTGGGCCCTTCGCGCCCAAGCGCCAGACCGCCCGACATGGCGGCCACGCCACCGACGAATTTGATGGGGATCAGGCGCGCAGGCGTGGGGCTGATGTCACCGGCCAGCGCGGCCTCGACATGGGGGATGCCGCTGCCTTCGGCGGCCGGGGCAAAGCGGCGCACCAGCCAGGCGGCAAAGGCCGCTGCCGCCCCCGCCCCCAGCATCAGCGCCAGAACGCCCAGCACGGGATCCGCATCGGCATAGCCCACCAGCGCCCCGCGCAGCCGGTCGCCCCAGTCCAGCGCCAGGCGGAACCCCGCCCCGATGGCTCCAGCGGCGGCCCCTGCCAGCATCGCCAGCAGGGCAAGCGCCGACATTTCGCGGGTGACGGCAAAGCTGCGCTGTCGGGGGGGCTGCATCCTGCGCCGGCCCGTCAGGCGGTCGCCGCCTCGATGGCGGCGGTCATTGAGGCCACGGCGCGGGTCATGCGGGCTTCGTCTTCGCATTCGACCATCACGCGGATCAGCGGTTCGGTGCCCGATTTGCGGATCAGCACGCGGCCGGTGCCCACAAGATCGGCTTCGGCTTGGGCGATGGCGGCCTTGACGGACGCATCCGACAGCGGATCCTGCCCGGCGCTGTAGCGCACGTTTTCCAAAAGCTGCGGCACCGGGTCAAAGACCTGCGCCAGCGCGCTGGCGCTATGGCCGCCCTGCACCATCTCGGCCAGAAAATGCAGCCCCGCCATCAGCCCGTCACCGGTGGTGGCGTGATCGCTCATGACGATATGGCCCGATTGTTCGCCGCCCAGGTTGAAGCCCCCCGCACGCATGCGTTCCACCACATAGCGGTCGCCCACCTGGGTGCGTTCCAGCCGCAGCCCACGCCCCTGCAGATAGCGTTCAAGGCCAAGGTTGGACATCACCGTCGACACCAGCGCCCCACCGGCCAGCCGGTCTTCGTCAGACCAGCGCGTGGCCAGCAGCGCCATCAGCTGGTCGCCATCGGCCACCACGCCGGTTTCATCCACCAGGATCACCCGGTCGGCATCGCCATCCAGACAGATCCCCACATGCGCGCCATGGGCCACGACCGTTTCGGCCGCCAGCGTGGGATGGGTGGACCCGCAACCGCGGTTGATGTTGTGCCCATCAGGCGCGACGCCCACCGGGATCACATCGGCGCCCAGTTCCCACAGCACATCCGGCGCGGTGCGGTAGGCCGCGCCATTGGCGCAATCCACCACCACCTTGAGGCCATCAAGCCGCAGCCCGCGCGGCAGCGATGATTTCACCCGCTCGCCATAGCGGAACCGGGCATCGTCGATCCGTTTCGCGCGCCCGATATTCTGCGCCTGCGCGGGCTCGACACCGGCGTCGATCAGGGCTTCGATCTCGGCCTCGGCCTGGTCGGACAGCTTGAACCCGTCGGGGCCGAAGAACTTGATGCCATTGTCGCTGGCCGGGTTGTGGCTGGCCGAAATCATCACACCCAGATCCGCACGCATCGAGCGCGTCATGAGCCCCACCGCAGGGGTCGGCACCGGCCCCATGAGCAGCACATTCATGCCGGTCGATGTCAGCCCCGCCGTCAGAGCATTTTCGAACATATAGCCCGACAGCCGCGTGTCCTTGCCGATCACCACCCGGTGCACGCCGCCTGCTTCGCGCCGGAAATACCGCCCCACGGCGGCCCCCATGCGCAGCGCCATGTCGGCGGTCATCGGTGCCGTATTTGCCCGGCCACGGACACCGTCGGTTCCAAAGAGTTTGCGCATCTGCACTGCCCCGATCTGTTATCGGGCCGTCACCTGCCACAGTTTCAGCGCCTGCACGGTGTCGGCCACATCATGTACCCGAAGGATGTGCACGCCTTGCGCCAGCGCTGCAAGCCCTACTGCAATGGATCCCGGCGCGCGGGCGGCGGGATCGCTGGCACCGCCCAGCTGTCCGATAAAGCGCTTGCGCGATACCCCCAGCAGGATCGGCACTCCAAGCCCGTGAAACAGCGACAGATTGCGCAGCAGCGTCAGGTTGTGATCCAGCGTCTTGCCAAAGCCGATGCCAGGATCGGCGATGATCCGCGCGCGGGCGATGCCCATAGCCTCCAGCGCGGCGATGCGATCGGCCAGAAAGTCATACACATCAAGGCAGACATCATCATAGTGTGGGTTCTGCTGCATCGTCGCCGGATCGCCCTGCGCATGCATGATGCAGACCGGCGCGCCACTGTCGGCGGCCACGCGGGCCAGATCGGCGTCATGGGTAAAGCCCGACACGTCATTGATCAGCGTCGCGCCCGCATCCAGCGCCGCACGGGCCACCGGCGCCTTGCGCGTGTCGATGGACACCGGGATGTCGCTGAGCCCGCGCAGGGCCGCGATCACCGGCGCGGTGCGGGCAATCTCATCGTCTATGGCGATGTAATCGGCGCCGGGCCGGGTGGATTCGCCCCCCACATCCACAATCGAAGCCCCCTGCGCGACCATCGCGCGCGCTGCGGCCAGTGCTGTGTCGGGCGCATCATGCTGGCCGCCATCGGAAAAGCTGTCGGGCGTGGTGTTGAGAATGCCCATGATCTGCGGCTGGCCCATATCCATGCCCGCCACCGGCGCGCGCGCGCTGGTCAGGCGCTGGCGCAGATCCTGCGGCAGCGCATCCGCGGGCACCACGCGCGGTGCTTCACCCCGGCCAAGCAGCTCGGCATGGGTGAACCACAGCGGCCCGCCCGTCAGCGCCAGCGCCCCATCGGGGCGTGCAGCGCCCGATTGCACCAGCGGCCGGGCGTAGATCATAGGGTCTCCTGCGTGCTTGGCACGGCGCGCAGCGGCACGCCGGCGTCATCGGGGCAGGCCGCACCGATGACCAGCATCTCTTCGGCCTCGAAGGTCGCGGCGAACCATGCGGCAAGGCCCACGGGATCGCTCGGGCCGACCTCGGGGCCGTCGACGGCGTCGATGACGATCTTGGACGGCGCCCAGACACAGATCTGACCATTCTTCATCGCCCAGTCCAGCTCGGTCCGGGTCGAAACCACGACGCAGCGCGCATCGCGCGCCGCCAGCATCCAGGCGTTCTGTTCGATGGCCAGAAGATCAATCCGGCGCTGCGTCATCGCGTGACCCGAGCGCGGTGCCACCGCATCCGGCGCCCCCACGCACAGAATCAGCGGCCGCCCATCGGCCTGCATCTGATCAATCCATCCGCCCAGATGGGGCGCCGCGATCGCATCGTTGGACAGAAAAACAAGGCGCGGATGCGGACGCTCTTCGGCGACGCCGTGATCATCGACGCTATCGCGCGAGCGCACGATTTCCACCCCAAGCGCACCGGGGCCGCGATCCAGCTTTTCGATGCGCACAAAGGCGCGCACCGCCTGCGGTTCGGCCAGGATCCGTTCGGCCACACGCGCGGCCAGCGTTTCAAGCAGGTTCAGACGTTCTTCGGCCAGCTCGAACGCGATGGCTTCGGTCACGCGGTCATAGGACAGGATCCGGTCCACGTCATCGTCGATGGGGGCGCTCAGCGGTTCGACTTCGACCACGACATTGAAGCACACCCGCTGGGTGTGGCCACGTTCGGCCTGAAAGGCGCCGATTTCGACCTCGACGATATGGTCGCGCAGGCTGATCCGGTCCAGCGGGCCGGGTCGGGCCGTGGCGCTGGCACGTTCGGACGGGTGCGCAAAGGCAAGGCGGATTTCAGAGCTCATGGACAGGCTTTCATCGCTAAGGACAGCGGGCGCCGCAGCGCGCCCCGGTGCTGCCCAAACATAAGGCCCGGCGTCAAGCCGGGCCGGTCCGTTTCGGACAGCCCGGTGCGCAAAAGCGGCGTCCTTTGGGCTGACCGGTCGATCATGTGCGCGCCCCGGCAGGTCCGGGGCGGCAGGGATCAGTTGCTCGCGGTGCGATAGTTGTGGCGGTAGAACCGGTGCACCCCGATCGAAGCGGTGTGACGATAGACCCGCGACCAGGACGGGCGAACGGCCGTGGTGTGGTAGTGGGTGGCCCCGCTGGTCAGCGGCGCGCCCGATCCGTCCAGCACGGCGCGGGCCACCTTGGACACGCGTTCATAGGCCTTGGGTTCGCGGATCACCTCGGCGATGCCATCGCAGGTATAGGTGAACTGGCACTGGTATTTACGACCGGTGCCCTGATTGATCACACCGCAGACAGTGTCGGGAAAGCGACCGCTTTTGACGCGGTTCATGATGACCTCGGCCACGGCAAACTGGCCGCGCACGGATTCTCCGCGCGCTTCGAAATAAAGCGCTTCGGACAGGCAGCGCAGATCGTCCCCACCGGTGGCTTTGGGCTGCGCGTCCAGCCATCCTTTGGTGTAGGACACAGACACCGCTTTCGGCTTGGCCTTCGGGCGCGGGCTGAACAGCATCCGCCATGGTGAATTCTTGGTCCGCTCGGCGGCCACGTCCGGCCCCAGCAGATCACCCGATCCGGCCTTTTCGGATGCGCTCACGGAACCCGGTGCACAAAGCGTCACCACCGCAGCAATCACCGCGCAAACCTTCACGAAAGACATAATCAAACCCCATAGTAATGAGCGGCACGACCCCTTTCAGGGCCCGCACCAGCAGGGGAATTAATCCATTAGATTAAAAATTTCTAGCTTTGCGCCAAAACCTCGGCAAGGAATGGCCAATTGGCAACAGGACGCGGTGCTCACCTTGCATGGCAAACACCAGTGACTCAAGGGGAATCTGGCCATTTCCGCCAGCCATGATCGGCCAGCGCGATCTGGGCTGCCGCCAGCCGCGCCACCGGCACGCGGAACGGCGACACCGACACATAGTCCAACCCGAGGCTGCGGCAGAAGGCAATTGATTCGGGTGATCCGCCATGTTCGCCGCAGATCGACAGCACAAGATCCGGGCGTTTGGCGCGGCCACGCTCGGCCCCCAGCTTCAGCAGCTCGCCCACGCCATCCTGATCGAGCACATGGAACGGGTCTTCGGGATAGACCTCTTGGCGGACATAATCCGACATGAACCGTCCCGCATCGTCGCGCGACAGCCCATAGGTCATCTGCGTCAGGTCATTGGTCCCGAAGCTCAGGAATTCGACATGCGGTGCGATCTCGTCGGCGCGCAGGGCCGCGCGCGGCGTTTCCACCATGACGCCCAGCCGGTAGTCGAACTCCTGCCGGGCCTGGGCGCGCACCGATGCGGCCACCGCGTCGATGCGCGACTTGATCATCTCGACCTCGCGCCGGGCGCTGACCAGCGGCAGCATGATTTCGGGCACGACCAGCGCCCCCCCTGCCCCCGCTTCGATGGTTGCTTCGAAAATAGCGCGCGCCTGCATGTCGTAGATTTCAGGCACGGTGATCCCAAGGCGCACCCCACGCAGACCCAGCATGGGATTGTATTCACCCATGGATTCCACCCGCCGCGTCACATCCGACAAGGGCAGATCCAGCGCTTCGGCCAGTTCCAGAAGGCCCGAGCGCGTGGTCGGCAGGAATTCGTGCAGCGGCGGGTCGAACAGGCGGATGCAGACCGGCTGGCCCTGCATGATCGAAAACAGCTCCAGAAAATCGGCCCGCTGCATCGGCAGCAGCCGTTCCAGCACCGATGCGCGGTCTTCGCTGGTCTCGGCAAAGATCATTTCGCGCATGACGGTCAGGCGGCCGGGCTCGAAGAACATGTGCTCGGTCCGGCACAGGCCGATGCCGCCGGCGTTGAAATTGCGGGCGGTGCGGGCGTCTTCGGGGGTGTCGGCATTGGCACGGATGCCGATGTCGCGCACCTCGTCCGCCCAGCCCAGCAGGGTCTGGAACGCATCATCAAGGGCCGCCTCGAACATCTTGGCCTCGCCCATCAGAACCTCGCCCGAGCTGCCGTCGATGGTGATCACATCGCCGGCGCGCAGGGTCCGGCCATCGGGGGTGCGCAGTTCCTTGCGGTGCATGTGAAAGCGCAGGCTCGACGCGCCCACGATACAGGGCAGCCCCAACCCCCGGCCGATCACCGCCGCGTGGCTGGTCATGCCGCCCTTTTCAGTCAGTACGGCGGCGGCGGCATGCATGCCGCGCACGTCTTCGGGGCTGGTTTCGCGCCGCACCAGAACGCAGGGTTCCCCGCGCGCGGCCGATGCCTGCGCCTCGGCCGAGCTGAACACGATGCGCCCGCTGGCCGCCCCCGGACTGGCGGCGATGCCCTGACACAGCACATCGCGCTCGGCATTGGGATCCACCTGCCGGTGCAGCAATTCATTGAGCATGTTGGGTTCGATCCGGCGCAGTGCCTCGGCGCGCGGGATGATGTCATCCTGCGCCAGCCGCACCGCAATGCGCAGCGCCGCCCGTGACGAGCGCGGCACCCGCACCCCATCCAGAATGTGCACCGCATCGTTGCCGATGACAAATTCCACCTGCATTTCTTCGCGCAGCCGTTCGCGCATCACGGCGGCATGCGCCTTGAGGTCGGCAAAGGCGGCAGGCACGACGTCTTCCAGCGACGGGCCGCGCGGATCGCGGCCCAGATAGATCGCCCCCGATCCCGGCCCGAGCGCGTCCCGCCCCTGGCTCTGGCTCAGATAGCGGCCCGTGACCTGCGGCAGCCCGGTGGTGGGATCGACAAGCTGCAGCACGCCTGACCCGCATTCGCCGCGCCCCACGCCGGGGATCATTTCCTGCACCACAAGGCCCAGCCCCGCATCCGCAGGCGCACCCTTGGCCTGGCGCAGCAGCCGCGCGGTGGTGCCTTCCCAGGCACGCGCCATCGAACGCAGCACCCCTTCGAGCTGCACCGCAGGATCCTGCGGAAACGGCGCTTCGTTTTCGGCCTCGAACTGTTGCAGGGCCTCGGTCACCCCGGCTTCGCCGTCGCTTTCGATTTCGTCGAACACATCGGGGTCAAGCCGCGCCACATAGATCGCGTAGCTTTCGATAAAGCGACGATAGAGCGCGGCGGCGGCATCGGCGCCCAGATCCTGGCGCAGCTGCGCCTGACGGGCATCGTTCATGCCGATGTTCAGGATCGCCTTGGGCCCGCCCCAGTCGGGATCTTCGGACGAAGGCCGCGCACACAAAAGCACGCCTTCATCGAAACAGCCCAGAATCGCGTCCAGATCCAGCGGCTCGCCCGCTGCCAGCCGGTGCACCGCGTCAAAGGACAGCGCCACCGTGGGCGGCACCGGCAGATCCAGCCGCACCAGCCGCTGCAGGCATTTCGCACGCCCGCCATGGGTGGCGTTGTGCACGGGTGCGGTGGGGGTGATCAGGGTGGTCTGGGGATTGGTATGCACCGGCGTCGTCCTTGTTTGCGCAATCAGCATAGAAAGACGCACCGCTCAGGCAAGGGGGCCTGAGCGGTTTGATACTGTGACAGATCGCACATCTGTCGCGGGGTCGCGGGGCGGGTCAGCCTTCGATACGGGCCAGATCGGCCACCTGACCGCAGGTCGTGCGGATCCGGCTGAGCAGGTTCAGGCGGTTGCGGCGCACGATCTCGTTGTCGCTGTTGACCTGAACGGCGGTAAAGAACGCATCAATCGGCGCGCGCAGCCCCGCCATCGCGCCCATGGCCGCCGGATAATCCTGCTGTTCAAGCGCCCGGGTGATCTGGCCTTCGGCCTGATCAAGCGCGGCAAACAGCGCGGTTTCGGTGTCGTCTTCGGCAAATTTGGGATCGGCGCCAAAGGAATATTCGACCCCGTCCTTGTCTTCGGCCTGGCTGAGGATGTTGTTGGCGCGCTTGAACCCCTGCAGCAGGTTTTCGCCATCATCGGTGCCCAGCACCGCCTGCAGCGCCTGCGCGCGCTTGACCAGACGCGCCAGATCATCGGCCCCGTCGCCGGTCAGGCAGGCGTCGATGATGTCGTGGCGGATGCCCTGATCGCGCAGATAGACCTTGAGCCGGTCATG
>JAOXSC010000192.1 GCA_025800215.1 Marinibacterium sp. | reverse complement strand
GGTCAGGTGGCCTGGCGCGCGACGGTGCCGGGGGATGCCTCTGTCCCGCCCGAAGCGCAGATCTTAATGGCGCCGCACCGGCATCTGGTGACCTATCCGCTGCGCGGGGGGGCGCTGCGTAATATCGTGGCGGTGCAAGAGCGCGCCGACTGGGTGGCCGAAGGCTGGGCCCATCGCGACGACCCGGCCAATCTGCGCCGGGCCTTTGACGATTTCACCGGTGAGGCGCGCGCGCTGATCGACGCGGTGGACGACGTTTACCTTTGGGGGCTGTTCCGCCATCCGGTGGCGCTGTGCTGGCACGGGCCGGGCGTGGCGATCCTGGGGGATGCGGCACATCCGACGCTGCCCTTTCTGGCGCAGGGGGGCAATCTGGCGCTGGAAGATGCGTGGGTGCTGGCCGACTGTCTGGGCAATGGGAATGGCCCCGATGCCCTGGCGCGCTATCAGGCGCGGCGCAGGGACCGGGCGCAGCGGGTCATTTCAGCGGCCAATCGCAACGCCTGGAAATACCATGTGGGCTTTGGCCCAGCACGCTGGATCGGCCACAGCGCGCTGTCGGTGCTGGGGCAGGTGGCGCCGGGGCGGATGGTGCGGCAGTTCGACTGGGTCTATCGCCACGACGTGACGCGCGGCGATTAAGGCGTCTCCGGTCGGCATGGAAGCACGCCTTTGCGGATCAGGCGCGCAGCGTGATGCAGGGAGCGCCTCCACCACCGGCAAGTGCTGTCGGGTTCACAGGTCCAGGTCGATCCAGACCGGCACATGGTCCGACGGCTTGTCGCGCCCGCGTTCATCACTGTCGATGCCGCAGTCAACCAGCAGATCCGCGCATTGCGGGGTCAGCAGGAAATGGTCGATGCGGATGCCGTCATTGCGGTTCCAGGCGCCGGCCTGATAATCCCAGAACGTATAGACACCGGGCCCCGGTTTGCGCGCGCGAATGGCTTCGGTAAAGCCCAGATTGACGATCCGGCGAAACGCGGCGCGGCTTTCGGGGCGGTGCAGGGCATCGTCCTGCCAGACCTCGGGGCGGGCGGCGTCTTCGGCCTGGGGGATGATGTTGTAATCGCCCCCCATCAGCGCGGGCATCTCGTCGGCCATCAGGTCGGCGGCACGGGCGTGCAGACGCTCCATCCAGGCCAGCTTGTAGTCGAATTTCGGTCCCGGTGCGGGGTTGCCATTGGGCAGATAGAGCCCGCAGAGCCGCAGCGGCTGTTTGCCGACAACCGTCGCTTCGATCCAGCGGGCCTGTTCGTCGCTATCGTCACCGGGCAGACCGCGCCGGACATCTTCAAGCGGCAGTTTCGACAGGATCGCCACGCCGTTAAAGCCCTTCTGGCCGTGGGTTTCCACATTGTAGCCGCGATCCTCGAACAGCTCGGACGGAAAGCCTTCGTCCACGGATTTGATTTCCTGAAGAAGAACCACATCCGGCTGGGTGCGGTCGATCCAATCTGTCAGGGCCTGGATGCGGGCCTTGATGCCGTTGATATTGAACGTCACAATTTTCATCACATTGCCCTCGATGTGCGGGATCTTCGGGATCCAGCTATCGCGCATCGCGCCGATCTGGGCAAGCGGATGAGCATCACCCTGTCTCAGAGCTGTTCGGATCGGCCGCGACACCGGGTTTGATTCGGTCCGATTCGCCACAGGACCGTGCCGAAACTGCCGCAAATCCGCGCCTGTGGATAACTTTTTTTCGCGAAACCGCGTCAGCGCGTTCGGATTGTGTGTCAGCAATTTGGAGGGCGAAATTAATGTGGAAAAACAAGCAATTGACGACCTAAAATAGAAAAAATAGCTTTACAAAAGCGCCAAAGATGCAAGCGTTATTGCATCAACGACCACGACAAAACAGGGAAAGATGGAAATGACTGTTCTTCAAAAGATTTACGAAATCGAAAACAAAAACCAGTCGTCCGCTGATAGTATCTTCGACGGTGACGCGACGCAGATGTTCTCGTCGGGTTCCGCCCCGCAGGATGCGACCTGCATGCTGGATGGCGATGCGACGGCTCTGTTTTCGTCCGGCTCGGCGCCTGTGATGTCCGGCGATGCGCTGGCAGGGGATGCCATCCACATGTTCTCGTCCGGCTCGGCCCCGGCCACGTCGACCGCCGCCCTGACGGGTGAGCTTGTCCAGATGTTCTCGTCCGGTTCCGCCCCCGTGACCAGCGACGCCACCACCGGCGACGCGGTTGAGATGTTCTCGTCGGGTTCCGCCCCGGTGACCAGCGACGCCACCACCGGCGACGCGGTTGAGATGTTCTCGTCCGGCTCGGCCCCCGTTGCCCAGGCTGATGCGACCGATGGCGAAGGCACCCAGATGTTCTCTTCGGGTTCGGCACCGGTGAGCGGCGTCAGCGCCCAGGGTGGTGACCGCACCGAGATGTTCTCGTCGGGCAGCTAAGACCAGGCAGGGAAACGGGGCGTTCGGGCCCATATGAGAAAAGGATCAAGATCATGTCCAATGTCATTCAGCTCAACGTCCCGTCCCCGCGCCAGGCAGCCGAGGACCGGTTGTCGGCCCTGATCAGCTGCTTTGCCCGGCACCGTCGCTTTGGTGACGATGTGTTCTGGCTCAAGGAGAACGCAGAGCTGCTGAACATCCTTGAATGCACGGGTGCCACATTGGCACCCGATGCGCTGGCCCCGCATCAGGGGTTCTATGACGGCATCGAAAAGCGGTTGGGGTTCTTCCCGCAATATTACCGCTTTCTACTGTCGATCTGTCTGGATCTCGAAGATCTGGGCATGACGGGCAACAAGGGCGAAGCACTGGCCGCCTGGGTCGCCCGCGAAGGTTTGGCCGAAGCCGAGCTGTCGGACCTGCAACGCGCCGAAGCGCGCCGCCTGCTGGCGCGGCGGGATGTGAAAGGTGCAAATAATGATGCAGGACTTACAGAAAGGCTACATAATTTTATCAATAGATCAAAAACATTTGCGATGCCGAATAAGAAGGCTTCCTACGAGCTGACTCATATTGTATTCTACCTAAGCGAGTACGGCCGTCGCGATCCTCAGCTATCGCAGCAGGCCGTGACCAGCCTGATCTATGCCGGTCTTCTCGCGTATCTGGACCAGAATGCCGATCTTCTGGCCGAAATCTGCGTGTCCCTGCGCTATGCGGGCGAAACGCCGCCGAATGCTTGGGAGGCCTGGTTGCAACGCGAAACCTGTCTGTTCTCGGTCGATACCGGGCCGCATGTGAGCGCCCAGGACGACTATCATGAATATTTCGTCTGCAACTGGCTGATGGGCACGTCCGGGCAGGACATGTTCCGCAAACCCGCCACCCATGACCGCATGGCCTTTTTCCGGGCAGAGGCCGCGCCCGCGCCGCTGCGGCAGATGTCGCAGCACATGTTCGATCTGGAGGACCGGCGCAGCGATGACTGGCATCTGATGCGCCCCGAGATCGAAGCCGCGCTGAGCGATGATGCGCTTCACGTCCTTCATGCGGCCGAGGCCAGCACCGATCAGTTCGATGCGTTTTTTGCAGGCTTCGCCCGCGCCGGGGTCAGTACCGCCCCAGGGCAGGTGGCCCAGTGACGCCGCGCGTCACATGTGCCGCCGCATTGGGCGCCGGGCTGGTCGTGATCTACACGGGCCTGATTTCGGGTGCTGATGCCATTACCAAACTGATCGCGGGCGGCGGCTATGCCGCCCCGCAGCTATATGCGATGTCGGGGTTTGTCGTGGCGCTGCTGTGTCTTTTGATGAACCGGCTGCCATCGCAGCGGCGCGGGCTGGGCACCACACAGCCCGTGGCGATGGCGCTGCGGTCGCTGGCCACGGTGATCGCTGCGATCTGCTTTTTCTACGCGTTCCGCTATCTGCCCTTTGCCGATGTGTTCATCTTTATCGGTCTGATGCCGCTGATGGCGGGGATGATGTCGGGTCTGATCCTGCGCGAACATGTGCGCCCGGCGGCCTGGGTCGCGCTTGGGGCGGGGTTCGTGGGGATCCTGTGCCTGTTTCCCGAAGGCGTGCATGGGCTGGGGATCGGCCATGTTTCGGCGATTGGCGCGTCCTTCTTCGGGACGCTGTCGATGGTGCTGGCGCGCTATATCGGGCGGCACGAAGACAACACGCTGGCGCAGGTGCTCTATCCCAATCTTGCGATCTTTGTGACCATGGCCGTGGCCTTGCCCTTTGTCTGGGTGCCGATGCCGCTGGCGGATCTGGTCTGGGTGCTGGGCTATGCGGGGCTGCTGTTTCTGGCCCGCTGGGTGCTGGTGATGGCGCTGCGGATGCTGCCTGCCTATACGGTGACACCGCTGATGAATCTGCAATTTGTCTGGATGGTGGCGCTTGGCGCGCTGGCCTTCGGTGAGCTGCCCACAGGTGCGACCCTGCTGGGTGTGGCGATTGTCATCGGATCGGGGCTCTATCTGGTCTGGGACCAGTTTGCGCCCGAACGCGGGCCGCTGGTGAATGCCGATTGGGTGGCGCGTCTGCTGTCAGGGTTCCGCACGGATCCCTGAGCGGTCTTCGCGCCAGCCCCTGACACCCCCGCCTTGCATCGAAAAGCCCATTTTACATCGAAAAGGATGTGCCGCAGCCACAGCTGGATGTGGCATTGGGGTTTTCGATGACAAAGCGCGCACCGATCAGTTCATCCGAAAAGTCGATCACCGCGTTTTCCAGAAACGGCAGCGAGACGCTGTCGACCAGCACCTTCTGCCCCTGACCTTCCAGCACAAGGTCGTCATCCTTGGGCGTGTCCAGCGCGATTTCATATTGAAACCCCGAACATCCGCCCCCTTCGACAGCCACGCGCAGGGCCTGTCCCTGATCGGCGGCGCCAATCTCGGCCAGGCGGGCAAAGGCCCGTTCGGTCACTTTCGGCGGCAGGTTCATTGCGGGGTCTCCGGGTGGTTTTCATTGCGGATCCCGTGAAATATAGAGACCCGAGGAACAGGCGACAAGGATGGTGCCGCGATGACCGCACCCTTTGCCTCGGATCCGCAACGCAGCAGGGGACGGCGCGTCGCGGAAGAGGAAAGCAGCTTCCGCTCATGCTTTCAGCGTGACCGGGACAGAATTATTCACGCAGGCGCGTTTCGCCGGCTCAAGCACAAGACGCAGGTCTTTGTCGAACATGAGGGCGACAATTTCCGCACCCGGCTGACCCACACGATCGAAGTGGGGCAGGTGGCGCGCACGATCTCGGGCGCGCTTGGGCTGAACGGAGAGCTGACCGAAGCGGTGGCGCTGGCCCATGATCTGGGCCACACCCCCTTTGGCCACACCGGAGAAGACGCCCTGCACGCGCTGATGGTCCCCTATGGCGGGTTTGATCACAATGCCCAGGCGATCCGAATCGTCACCTCGCTTGAACGGTATTACGCCGAATTTGACGGCTGCAACCTGACCTGGGAAACCCTTGAAGGGATCGCCAAGCACAACGGCCCGGTGACCGGGGATCTGCCCTGGGCGCTGGCCGAATATGATGCCGAGCACGATCTGGAGCTGCACACCCATGCCAGCGCCGAAGCGCAGGTGGCGGCGCTGTCGGATGACATTGCCTATAACAACCACGATTTCCACGACGGGCTGCGCGCGGATCTGTTCACCGATGACGAAATCGCCGAACTGCCGATCCTGAGCGACTGCTACGCCGAGGTGGACCGCCTGTTCCCCGGTCTCGACCCGATCCGCCGCCGGCACGAGGCGCTGCGCCGGGTCTTTGGCGTGATGGTGGGCGATCTGATCGACATCTCGCGGCGCGCGCTGGCCGACAGCGGCGCCGAACGTGTCGAAGATATCCGCGCCCTGGGTCGCCCGGTGGTGATGTTCTCGGATGCGCTGGTGGCCGATCTGGATCAGATCCGGGCGTTTCTGTTCAAGCGCATGTATCGCGCTCCATCCGTGATGAAGATCCGCGCCGAGGTGACCGAGGTGGTCAATGACCTCTTTCCGCTGTTTCTGGATGACCCCAGGCTGCTGCCGCAGCGCTGGCATGCGGATCTGGCGCGGGCCGACAATGACAAGGTCGCGATTGCGCGGATGGTGTCGGACTATATCGCAGGCATGACCGACCGGTTTGCCCTGCAGGAACACGCGCGCCTGATCGGCTAGGCTGGTCGCGCGCACGGCCCCCGTGGCATCACGCGTTGACGTCGTGACGCGTGATGATACACGGTGCCGCGAAACAATGGGAACAAGATGATGAACCTTTTCGCCGAAATCCGGACAACCGTGCTTGCCGCGCTTGAGCAGATGCAGGCGGATGGTGCGCTGCCGCAGGGGCTGAGCTTTGACAATGTCGCGGTGGAACCCCCGCGTGATGCCGCCCATGGTGACATGGCCACCAATGCCGCGATGGTGCTGGCCAAACCCGCAGGCCGCAAACCGCGCGACATTGCCGAAGATCTGGCCGCCCGCCTGGTGGCGGATGCGCGGATCAACAGCGCCGATGTGGCGGGGCCGGGGTTCCTGAACCTTCGGCTGTCGCCTGCGCTGTGGCAGTCGATCCCGGCAGCGATCCTGCAGGATGGAACCCATTTCGGGCGCTCGGCCATGGGGGCGGGGCAACGGGTGAACGTGGAATATGTGTCCGCCAACCCCACCGGGCCGCTGCATGTGGGCCACACGCGCGGGGCCGTCTTTGGCGACGCGCTGGCCGGTCTGCTGGAATATGCGGGCTTTGACGTGACGCGCGAATATTACATCAACGATGGCGGTGCGCAGGTCGATGTGCTCGCGCGGTCGGTGTATCTACGGTATCTCGAAGCGCATGGCCAAAGCGTCGAATTCCCCGATGGGACCTATCCCGGTGACTACCTTGTGCCCGTGGGCGAGGCGCTCAAGGCCAAGGTGGGGGATGCCTATGTGGGCCAGGGCGAAGAGGTCTGGCTGAGCGATGTGCGCAGCTTTGCCACGGATGCGATGATGGATCTGATCCGGGCGGATCTGGCCCAGCTTGGCGTCAAGATGGACGTGTTCTTTTCCGAAAAGTCGCTCTATGGCACCGGGCTGATCGAAGCGGCCCTGACCGAGCTTGAAAGCCGCGGCCTGATCTATGAAGGCGTGCTTGAGCCGCCCAAGGGCAAGACCCCCGAAGACTGGGAACCGCGCGAACAGACCCTGTTCAAATCGACCGAACATGGCGACGACGTGGACCGCCCCGTCAAGAAATCCGATGGCAGCTGGACCTATTTCGCGCCGGACATCGCTTATCACTATGACAAGGTCAAACGCGGCTTTGATCTGCTGATCGACGTCTTTGGTGCCGATCACGGCGGTTACGTCAAACGCATGAAGGCGGCGGTGTCGGCGCTGTCGGGCGGGTCGGTTCCGCTGGACATCAAGCTGACCCAGCTGGTCAAGCTCTACAAGAATGGCGAGCCGTTCAAGATGTCCAAACGCGCGGGCAACTTTGTCACCCTGCGCGATGTGGTCGATCAGGTGGGCCCGGACGTGACCCGCTTTGTCATGCTCACGCGCAAGAATGACGCGTCGCTGGATTTCGATTTCGACAAGGTGCTGGAACAGTCGCGCGAAAACCCGGTCTTTTATGTGCAATACGCCCATGCCCGCGTCATGAGCGTGCTGCGCCGTGCCGCCGAGGCAGGGATCGCTGCCGATGACACGGTGCTGGCCGGGGCCGATCTGTCGAAACTGGATCACGAGGCCGAATTGCAGGTGATCAAGAAACTGTCGGAATGGCCGCGCCTGGTCGAGATTGCGGCGCGCACCAATGAACCGCATCGGGTGGCGTTCTACCTCAATGAACTGGCCGCCGAATTCCACGGGCTGTGGAACCGGGGCAACGATATTGTGGCGCTGCGCTTCCTGCAGGACGGCGATGCCGCCACAAGTCAATCAAAAATTGCACTGGCCCGTGCCGTTTCCGTTGTGATTTCAGCAGGTCTTGGTATCCTTGGGGTCACTCCGGCGCAGGAGATGCGGTAACCCAACCACCGCCCGAACCGCTGGACGAGGCAGTTAACAAGAAACCGGCGCGCCCCGTGATGGGCGCGACTTGCTAGTTCGAGGCGGTCATGAGCACTCTTTCCGAATATCCGGGCGGCGGTCCGGCTGCGTTTCAGGTGTCCGATCTGACGGGGGCCGCGCGGCCCGGATCGGTCAGCCGGATGGTGCGCGTGCTGGGCGCGGTGACGTCATTGTCGCTGCTCGCAGGGGTGGCCTGGTGGAGCTATGAGCTGGTGCAGCGCGATGTGACCGGCCTGCCGGTGGTGCAGGCGCTTGACGGGCCCATGCGGATGACGCCGGATGATCCCGGCGGCTGGCAGGCCACCAATCAGGGGCTTGCGGTCAACGAGGTTGCGGCCTCGGGCGGGGCGGCACCCACGCCCGACCAGCTGGTGCTGGCGCCCAAGCCCGTGGATCTTGCCGCCGAAGACGGCACCCGCGCCGAGCTGAACCCCGAACCGGCCCCGACGCCCGATGCGGCCACGTCCGAAACCGACAGCGAGGCGACCGAACAGGCCCGCCAGCAGGGCGCCATTGATGCGCTTCTGGCCGAGCTCACCGGCACCAGCCTGACCGCCGAAGACGGGATCGAGGATGAGGTCATCGACCCCGCCGATCTCAAACCGCTCAGCGTGGCGCTGTCGGGCGAGGGGCTGCAAACCACGCTGCGCCCGATCGCACGCCCGGTGGGCGGCGCGCTTGGCCGGGCCGCACCGGTGGCACCGCCGAAACCGGCGGGGCGCACGCTGGATCCCGCCAGCATTCCCATGGGCGCGCGTCTGGCGCAGCTTGGCGCCTTTGCCTCGCCCGAAGACGCGCTGGCCGGCTGGGACGCGCTGGCCGCGCGCTTTGCCGACTACATGCATGACAAGGACCGTGTCGTGCAGGAAGCCAGCAGCGGCGGCCGCACCTTCTATCGCCTGCGGGCGGCGGGGTTTGACGATCTGGCCGATGCGCGCCAGTTCTGTTCGGCCCTTCTGGCCGAAGGCGCCGATTGCATCCCGGTGACCGCACGATGAATTTTGGCGCCACGATCCTGGACGCCGAAGGGTTGCGGCTGAGTGCCGATGAAACCGCGCTCTTTCGCGATGCCGACCCGTTCGGCTTTATCCTGTTTGCCCGCAATATCGACAATGCCGATCAGGTGCGGGCGCTGTGTGATGACATGCGCAACGCGGTGGGGCGCGACGCCCCCATCACCATCGACCAGGAAGGCGGGCGGGTACAGCGCCTGCGCGCGCCGCTGGCCCGCGACTGGCTGCCGCCGCTGGATCATGTGGCCCGTGCCGGCGACGGGGCCGAGCGGGCGATGTATCTGCGCTATCGCCTGATCGCGCATGAGCTGCGCGCCCTTGGCATCGACAGCAATTGCGCGCCGATGGTTGATCTGGCACGGGACGACACCCATGCGTTCCTGCGCAACCGCTGCTATGGCGGCGATGCCGCGCAGGTGGCGGCCCTGGGCCGGGCGGCGGCGCAGGGGCATCTGGATGGCGGGGTTCTCCCGGTTGTGAAACATATTCCCGGACATGGGCGCGCCACGCTGGACAGCCATTTCGATCTGCCGCGTGTCTCTGCCGATCATGCCAGTCTGTCTGACAGCGATTTTGCCGCCTTCCGGGCGCTCAATGATCTGCCCATGGGGATGACCGCGCATCTGGTCTATGACGCCATCGACAGCGCCCCGGCCACCCTGTCGCCCAAGGTGATGGGGATCATCCGGGACGAGATCGGCTTTGACGGGCTGATCATGACCGATGACCTGACGATGAAGGCGCTGAGCGGCAGCCTGCCGGATCTGGCACGCGCGTCGCTGGCGGCGGGTTGCGATGTGGCGCTGCTGTGCAATGCGTCGCTGGCCGATCGCGCGGCGGTGGCCGAGGCCGCAGGCCGCATGTCTGACGCCGCTCAGACCCGTGCGGCGCGCGCGCTGGCCCTGCGCCAGCCCCCTGCGCCCCTTGACATCGCGGCCGCCGAGGCCGACCTTGCCTGCCTGATGGGCGGGCAGGTGTATGGCTGACGCGGAACTTCCATTCGAAGACAACACGCTCTCGGTGGCCGATCGTCTGGCGGCCGAGGCGTTGATCGTGGATGTCGACGGGTTCGAAGGCCCGCTGGATGTGCTGCTGATGCTGTCGCGCACGCAGAAGGTGGATCTGCGCAAGATCTCGATCCTGCAATTGTCGCGGCAATACCTAGCCTTTGTGGAACGGGCCAAGGCGCTGCGCATCGAACTGGCCGCCGACTATCTGGTGATGGCGGCCTGGCTGGCCTTTCTCAAATCGCGGCTGCTGCTGCCGCCCGATCCCACCGAAGAGGGCCCCAGCGGCGAAGAGCTGGCCGCGCATCTGGCGTTCCAGCTTGAACGGCTGCAGGCGATGCGTGACGCCGCCGCGCGGCTCATGGGGCGTGACCGGCTTGGGCGCGATTTCTTTGCCCGTGGTCAGGCCGAAGACGTCACCCGCATCCGCACCGTGACCTATACCGCGACGCTGCTGGACCTGATGCAGGCCTATGCGCGTATCCGCACCAAGGACGAATTCAGGCCCTTTGTGCTGGATCGCGATTCGGTGTTCACCATGGAACAGGCGCTGGACCGGATGCGGGGGCTGATCGGCTTTACCAAATCCTGGACCGACATTGTCAGCTATCTGCCCGATGGCTGGGACAACGACCCCAAGCGGCGGCGCTCGGCCACGGCGGCGACATTTGCGGCCTCGCTTGAGCTGGTCAAGGAAGGGCGGCTCGAGATCCGGCAGGACGACACGTTTGCCCCTATCGAGATCCGCAAAAAGGACGAACGGGAATGACACAGGCAGATCCCGCAGGCGATGCCGCCGCGGATGAGCAAAGCGGCACGCTGTTCGAAGCGCCGCCCATTGCCGAGCAGGAACGCATGGTCGAAGCGATGCTGTTTGCCAGCGCCGAACCGGTGACGCTGGCGGATCTGACCGCGCGCATGCCCCATGGCAGTGACGCGGCACAGGCGCTGGAACATCTGCGCAAACGCTATGATGGGCGCGGCGTGCGGGTGGTGCGCGTGGGCGATGCCTGGGCGATCCGCACCGCGCCCGATCTTGGGTTCCTGATGCAGAAGGAAACCGTCGAAACCCGCAAGCTGAGCCGCGCGGCCATAGAAACGCTGGCCATCATCGCCTATCATCAGCCCGTGACCCGCGCCGAGATCGAAGAGATCCGTGGCGTGTCGGTGTCACGCGGCACGATTGATCAGCTGCTGGAACTGGAATGGGTCCGTCTGGGCCGCCGTCGCATGACGCCGGGGCGTCCGGTGACCTTTGTGGTGACGGGGGCGTTTCTGGATCACTTCGGGCTGGAAAACGCCCGCGATCTGCCGGGGCTGAAGGAGCTGCGCGCCGCCGGGCTTCTGGAAAACCGGCCGCCGCCGGGCATGTCGGTGCCGTCGCAGGAGGATGGCCCCGAAGACGGATCCGAAGACGACGACCAGAGCGAACTGTTCGAAGAATAACCAGCAGGGGCAGGGGGCCGCGCAATGAGCATGGAACGGATGATCAACCAACTGGCCCGCATGCTGCTGCGTCGCGGGTTGCGCAAGGGGGTCAACAAGGGCATGCGCGACATCGCCCGCCGTCAGGGTGGCGATCAGGGGGCTGATCAGCCCAAACCCAAGCTCAGCCCGCAAGAGCGCGCAGCCCGCAAACAGCAGCGCGAGGCGCAGAAACGCGCCCGGCAGGCAGCCCGCATCGCCCGCAAGATGGGGCGGTTCTGAGCCCCCGCCCTTAGCGGAAATGCTTGGACAGTTTCAGCCCCTGACCCTGATAGTTCGACGCGATCCCCGCGCCGTAAAGCTGATCGGGGACGTCCTGCATGCGCTCATAGACCAGCCGCCCGACGATCTGCCCATGCTCCAGCACAAACGGGGCTTCGTGGCAGCGCACTTCAAGCACGCCGCGTGATCCGGTCCCCCCGGCGGCGGCATGTCCGAAACCTGGATCGAAGAACCCCGCATAATGCACCCGGAATTCGCCCACCATCGCCAGATAGGGGGCCATTTCGGCGGCATATTGCGGCGGGATATGCACCGCTTCGCGGCTGACAAGGATATAGAAAGCGCCCGGATCCAGAATGATCTGCCCGGTCGAGCTGTGCAGCTCTTCCCAGAATTCGCGCGGGTCGTAATGGCCGATGCGGTCCAGATCAATCACGCCCGTATGCGGCTTGGCCCGATAACCCACCAGCGTGCTGTCGGGCAGTTTCAGGTCCACCGAAAAGCCCAGGCCATCCTGAATGACCGGGTCCACATTGACCAGCGGTGCGCTCTCGTGCAGCGCGCGCAGTTCGGTGTCGTCGAGCACCGACTGTCCCTGACGGAACCGGATCTGGTTCAACCGCATCCCCTGACGCACCAGCACCGAAAAGGACCGCGGGCAGATTTCGGCGTAAAGCGGGCCGTGATAGCCCGGCGCGATGCGGTCGAATTCCTGCCCCGAATCGGTGATCGTGCGGGTCAGCAGATCCAGACGCCCGGTCGAGCTTTTGGCATTGGCCACGGCCGACAGATCGGCAGGCAGCGCCAGCGATTCCATCAGCGGCACCAGATAGACGCAGCCCTTTTCCAGAACCGCACCATCGCGCAGGTCGATCCGGTGCATCTCGAAATCGCGCAGCCGGTCGGCGACGCTGATCCCGTCGCCGGGCAGGAATGACGCGCGCACGCGATAGGCGACAGTCCCCAGCCGCAGATCAAGACTGGCAGGCTGGATCTGCCCATCGGCCAGTGAGCCCCCGGTGCGGATCAGATCATCTGCGATAAGCTGTTGAATATGTTGGCTTGCCAGAACGCCCATGGTCCCCCCTAGGCAGGGGGTCGGGGTTGACCTATGCCCCGCGAATGTAACGTCGGTAGTGTTTTGGTCGGGCTAGCAGGACTCGAACCTGCGACCTTCC
>JAOXSC010000186.1 GCA_025800215.1 Marinibacterium sp. | reverse complement strand
GCGAGGAATTCAAGCGTCTGGGCATCACCGGCAACTGGGCGGATCCCTATCTGACCATGGATTTTCACGCCGAACGCGTGATTGCCGAAGAATTCATGACCTTCCTGATGAACGGCACCCTCTATCAGGGATCGAAACCGGTGATGTGGTCGCCTGTCGAAAAGACCGCCCTGGCCGAGGCCGAGGTGGAATATCACGATCACCAAAGCCACACGATCTGGGTGAAATTCCCGGTCATCCGTGCCGTCGAAAAGACCGGCGCGCGGTCCGATCTTCTGGGCTGCGAAGTGGTGATCTGGACCACCACGCCCTGGACCATCCCGTCCAACCGCGCCATCGCGTTCAACCCCGATTTGCCCTATGGGCTTTATGAGATCACCGCCACGCCCGACGAATGCTGGGCCAAGGTGGGCGACCGCTATCTGCTGTCGGACAAGCTCGCCGATGAGGTTCTGGGCAAGGCCCGGCTGGAGCCGGGCATGTACACCCGCCTGCAGGATGTCACAGCCGAGCAGCTTGATCTGCTGATCTGTGCCCACCCGTTCAACGGGATCGAAGGCGGCAATGGCGAATGGGATTACAACGTGCCCCTGCTGCCCGGTGATCACGTCACCGATGACGCCGGAACCGGCTTTGTGCACACCGCCCCCAGCCACGGGGCCGACGACTTTGTGCTGGGCGTCAAGCATGGGCTTGAGATGACCCATAACGTGATCGAGGACGGATCGTTCCGCGCCAGCCTGCCGCTGCTGGGTGGGGCCAAGATCATGACCCACAAGGGCAAGGAAGGCGATGCCAACAAGCGCGTGATCGACATGCTGGTCGAGGTTGGCGCGCTGATCGCGCGCGGGCGGATCAAGCACAGCTATCCGCATTCGTGGCGCTCGAAGGCGCCGCTGATCTTCCGCAACACGCCGCAATGGTTTGCCGCCGTCGACAAGACGGTGGGTGACGGGCAGGACGAGATGGGCACGAGCATCCGAAAACGCGCCCTGACCTCCATTGACGAGCTGGTCAAATGGTGGCCGCAGACCGGGCGCAACCGGCTTTATTCGATGATCGAAACCCGTCCCGACTGGGTGCTGAGCCGTCAGCGTGCCTGGGGGGTGCCGCTGACCTGTTTCACCAGGAAAGACGCGCTGCCCAGCGATCCCGATTTCCTGCTGCGCGATCCGGCGGTCAATGCCCGGATCCTCGAGGCGTTCGAGGCCGAAGGCGCCGATGCCTGGTATGCCGATGGGGCCAAGGCGCGGTTCCTGGGGCCTGACTACAACGCCGATGACTGGGATCAGGTCTTTGACGTGCTGGACGTGTGGTTCGATTCCGGGTCCACGCATGCCTTTGTGCTGCGTGATCGCGAAGACGGCACCGCCGACGGGATTGCGGATGTCTATATGGAAGGCACCGACCAGCATCGCGGCTGGTTCCATTCGTCGCTGCTGCAGGCCTGTGGCACCAAGGGGCGCGCGCCCTATCGCAACGTGGTCACCCATGGGTTCACGCTGGACGAAAAGGGCAACAAGATGTCCAAATCGCTCGGCAACACGATCCTGCCTGAACAGGTGATCAAGCAATACGGCGCCGACATCCTGCGGCTTTGGGTGGCGCAGACCGACTATACCGCCGACCAGCGCATCGGGCCCGAGATCCTCAAAGGTGTGGCCGACAGCTATCGCCGCCTGCGCAACACCATGCGGTTCATGCTGGGCGCGCTGTCGGACTTCACCGAAAGCGACCGGGTCGAAAATGTCGAAGACATGCTGCCGCTGGAACGCTGGGTGCTGAGCCGCATGGCGGATCTGGATGCGCAGGTGCGCGACGGCTATGCGCGGTTCGATTTCCAGGGCGTATTCAGCGCGGTGTTCAACTTTGCCACCGTGGATCTGTCGAGCTTCTATTTCGACATCCGCAAGGACGTGCTGTATTGCGATGGCGACAGCGACCGGCGGCGCGCCACGCGCACGGTGCTGGATCTGCTGTTCCACCGGCTGACCACCTGGCTGGCGCCGATCCTGGTCTTCACCATGGAAGAGGTCTGGCTGGAACGCTATCCGGGCGACGCGAGCTCGGTTCATCTGGTCGATTTCCCCGAAACTCCGGCCGGCTGGCGCAATCTTCAGAACGAAGAAAACGTGGCCCGGATGCGCCGGGTGCGCCGCGTGGTGACATCGGCGCTGGAAATCCAGCGGCGCGAAAAGGTCATCGGGTCGAGCCTCGAGGCCGCGCCGGTGGTGCATGTGGATGACGCAGAAACCCGCCGCCTGATGGCGCTGGTGAACATGGATGATCTGTGCATCACCTCGGGTCTGACCACCAGCAGCGACCCCGCCCCGGACGAGGCGTTCCGCCTGCCCGAGATCGACGGCGTCGGCGTGGTGTTCGAAAAGGCCGAAGGCGACAAATGCCAGTGCTGCTGGAAGATCCTGCCGGATGTGGGCCGACATGCCCATGCCGGGGTCTGCGGGCGCTGCAACGACGCCCTGGGCTAAGCGGTTTCGCCGCCTGTGGCGGCGACGGGGGCGAGGGGGCTTTGCCCCCTCGCGCTCCCCCTTCTGCGATCACGGGGGCAAGCGGGGGGATGCGCGCAGATGCGGGGTGCCGGATCAGGTGCCGTCGATCTGGCGCTGATAGTCATCGGCATCGAACCAGCCGAGCGATCGGATCACCAGGCCCGCGCCATTGAGATCCCATTCTTCCCAGCCCGACACGGTCACATGGTTGCGGGTCTGGGCGTGATGCCCGTCGAGTGTCCAGGCAAATAGCGCATGGCTGCCTGAACGCCGGTAGCTGTCGCACCGCACTGTCAGATCCGGAAAATCGGCATAAAAGCCGGCCGCCATGTCGATCAGGGCCGCAGTGCCGCGCAGCAATTCGCCGCCATTGATGCGGATTGTGCCGTCGGCGGCGAAATGGGCGGCGACGGCTTCGGGCACGCGCGAGCTCCAGGCGGCGGCATAGTCGGTGGCTTTGGTCAGAGAGGTCATGGCTTGGATCCGGGCTTGTGGCAGGTCGGGCCAGTTTGCCACAGAGCCCGGATCTGCGCTATTGTGCAGAAATCGGGTTGTCCGTGCTCGCGCCGCACGGCAGGCTTGGTCCATGCAACACGCAAGCATCGACACCCAGTTTGGCCGCCTGATCGTCACTGAACGTGACGGGGCGATTGTCCGTCTGACCTGGGGCGATCCGGATGAGATCTTGGAACAGCCGGCGACAACCCCGGTGCTGGCGGCGGCCCTTGACCAGCTTGAGGCCTATGCGGCGGGGGATCTGGCGCAGTTCGATCTGCCGCTGCAGGTTGACGGTTCGGATTTCCAGCGCGCGGTCTGCGCCGAAATGGCGGCGATTCCGCTGGGCGATACGCTGACCTATGGCGATATTGCCCGCCGTGTGGGGCGCTCGGCGCAGGCGGTGGGGCAGGCCTGCGGGGCCAATCCCATCCCGGTCATCATTCCCTGCCACCGCGTCATGGGGGCAGGTGGGCGGCTGACCGGGTTTTCCGGTGCAGGCGGGGTGGAGACCAAGGTGGCCCTGCTGCGCCACGAAGGGGCCGCGGGCCTGCTGATCTGACCCAGATCAAGGCGCACCCCATCCCCGACGCCGCATGCTGCGTCCAGCCAAAGAAAAGGAGATCTGTCGATGTCGGATCGCGCGTCACTCAAACAGGCCATCCGGGACCGTATGCTGGCCCTGGAAGAGGCTGAACTTGCCACCGCGCAAGAGCATTACGAGGCGTTTCTCAATGATGCCAAGCTCGATGAGCGCGAACAGCACGATCTGGGAGAGATCTCGGAAGCGCGCGAGCAGGCGGATCTGGCGGTGGCCTTTGAGCACCCGGTGCTGGAACATGGCGCCAAGGTCGAAGCGATCGAACACGCCGATTTTGCCCTGTCTGACGCGGTGGGTCCCGGTGCGGTGGTCAAATTCGGCGGGCGCCGCTTCGTGGTGCTGGTGTCGACCGCGCGGTTTGACTGCGACGGCAAGACCTATATGGGGATTTCCCAGCAAAGCCCGATCTACAAGGCGATCAAGGGCCTGGGCGAAGGCGATGAATTCACCTTCAACGGCAAGACGCTGACGCTCGAGATGGTGTTCTGATCCCGGTTCGGGATCAGCCACAGGGTCAGGCTCGGGTCAGGTTCGGGCCGGGATCAGCTGTTGCGCGATGCCGGCCGACAGCAGATAAAGGCTGGTCACGACCAGCCCCCAATGGGCCCAGCTTTCGGGGTGAAACCCGACCCATGCGGCCCATCCTGCAAAGATGGTCCAGGCAATGGCCATCGGCAGGCTGAGCGTGCGCCACCGTGCCGTGCGCACGGGGTGGATGAATTTCAGCGGCAGGAACATCGCCACGGCCAGCGCGCTGACCAGGGCCAGGCTGACCCAGAAATTCGGCTCGAGCGCGAAGATCACCAGCACCACCATGTTCCAGCATCCGGGAAAGCCAGAAAAGGAATTGTCCTTGGTTTTCATGCGTGTGTCGGCAAAATACATCGCACTGGAAAAGGTGATGATCAGCAGGGCAAGCCACCCGGTCCAGCCCGCCATCAGCCCTGATTGGAACAGCGCGAAGGCAGGGATGAACACATAGGTCAGATAGTCTATGATCAGATCCAGCAGCACCCCATCGAACTGTGGTGCATTGGTGCGCACGTCATATTTGCGCGCCAGCGGCCCGTCGATCCCGTCGACCACAAAGGCCACCACCAGCCACAGAAACATCAGATCCCAGTTTTCCTGAACCGCCGCCAGCAGGGCCAGCATGGCAAACACGGCCCCGGTGGCCGTCAGCAGGTGAACAGAAAGCGCGCGCATACGAAGTGTCATCGGATTGTCATGACCGATTTTCGGGCGGAGTTCTACAGCTTTTCCACCAGCATCCCGTTCAACAGCGTGATCAGCGGCGCCCGCCCGCCTTGGGATGGGCGCGGTCATAGACATCCATCAGATGCGCGGTATCGACGGCGGTATAGGCCTGGGTCGTCGACAGCGATGCATGGCCCAGCAGATCCTGGATCGCGCGCAGATCACCGCCGGCTTCCAGCAGATGGGTGGCAAAACTGTGGCGCAGCGCGTGCGGCGTGGCCGACGACGGCAGGCCAAGCTGCATGCGGGCCTGGCGCATGATCTTCTGGATCTGCCCGGGATACAGCGCGCCGCCCTTGAGCGCCCGGAACAGCGCGGTGCCGGGCACAAGGTCAAAGGGGCACAGATCGCGATACGCATCGACCGCCGCGCGCGCCACCGGCAGCACCGGCACCACACGCTCCTTGCCGCCTTTCCCGATCAGGCGCACCGACTGGTCGAACGCCGTCCCGGCATCCAGGCCAAGCGCTTCGGAAATCCGCATGCCGCAGCCATAAAGCAGCGTCAGCACGGCGGTATCGCGCGCCGCCACCCAAGGTGTCTCGGATTGCTGTGGCGCGACCTCGAGCATCGCGCGCGCGGCGTCCTGCGCCAGCGGGCGCGGCAGCTTGCGCTGGAATTTGGGCGCGCGTGTGGACAGCACGGCGGTGGGGTCGAACCCTTCGCGCTCGGCCAGCCAGCGGTAGAAGCTCTTGACCGCCGACAGGCGCCGGGCGAGCGATCGCGGTGCAATGCCGGTGTCGCGTTCCGACGCCATCCACGCGCGCATGTCCGACACCGTGATGCGGGCCAGCGGGCCCAGCCCCTGGCTGTCGCCGTGATGCAGGGTCATGAAGCTCAGAAACCCCGCCACATCCGCCTGATAGGCGGTGATCGTGTTGTCGGCGGCATTGTGCAACCCGCGCTGCGCCGCAAGCCAATGCTCGAGCGCGTCACGGGCCGCGGGCGAAATCAGGCTCATGACAGCCAGTGGCGCAGCGACCGTTCGGCGATGCCGGTAAAGAATTCCAGCAGATCCGTGGCCTGCTGCGGGTTGAACTGCTGCGGCTCGCCCGACCCAAGCAGCAGCAGGGCGGGCAGGCACCCGGCGCCGAGATCCAGCCTCAGGCAGGCTTCGGACCGCAATGCAGGCCCGACCGATCCATAGATCTCGGACGATCCGCCGTCGATCTGGCGCAGGGTGACGGAATTGGGCAGGGCGGCCTCGTCCACGCCGAGATAGGCATTGGTGAACCCGCAATCGGCGACTTTGAGGATCTCGCTGAACTGGGCGAGGGTGGGGCTGGTGTCGTCCTGGCGCGTCTCAAGCACCAGCCGCACCGCATCCACCCGCAGGATGGCGGCGACATCGCCGTCCAGATTGTGCAGGAAGCTTTCGAAATCGGTGGGATCCATCAGCCGCAGGGCGGCGCGGTGGATCAGCTGCATCCCCGACAGGTTGTCATAGGCGGCGGCGATGACGCTGCGATGGGTGTCTTCCAGCTGATCCAGCCGGCTCGACAGCCGGTCCATGGCAATGCCGCGCAGGTCGACCACATTGTCGCCGCGCGCCTTGTCGTCGGCCGCGATCAGCGCGCGCATCACGTCGCTGTCATCCAGAACGATATCGGGGGCCCGCAGGATTGCGCTGCGCAAATCCTCGGCCAGGGTGGGGCTGTTGGTGCTCATGAATGCCTCGGGTTTTTTCGGGCACTCTATCATGACCGCAGGGATTTGCGACGGTTTTCTGATTCGCCCCTGCCACGGACCCACACGCAAAAGGCGCGGCATCCATCCCGGATGCCGCGCCTTTTTGGGATCTGCGGTAGGGCGGGCTTCAGCCCGCCACCCGCTGCGATGCCCCTGCGGGGATGGCGCTTACAGGATCGACTGGCCGGTCTTGGCCCAGTCGGACATGAACTGTTCCAGCCCCTTGTCGGTCAGCGGATGCTTGACCATAGCCTTGATCACCGACGGCGGCGCGGTCATCACATCGGCACCAATGCGCGCGCTTTCGAACGCGTGGTTCACGGTGCGGATCGACGCGGCCAGGATCTGCGTGTCGAAGCCGTAATTGTCATAGATCGTGCGGATATCCGCGATCAGATCCATCCCATCCAGGTTGATGTCATCCAGCCGACCGATAAAGGGCGAAATGAACGTCGCACCCGCCTTGGCCGCCAGCAGCGCCTGGTTGGCCGAAAAGCACAGGGTCACGTTCACCATCTTGCCTTCGCCCGACAGCGTCTTGCAGGCTTTCAGACCGTCCCAGGTCAGCGGCAGCTTGACGGTGATGTTCTCGGCAATCTCGGCCAGCTTGCGGCCTTCGGCAATCATCGCGTCGGCTTCGGTGGCGACCACCTCGGCCGAAACCGGACCGTCGACCAGATCGCAGATCTCTTTGGTGACTTCCAGAATGTCGCGGCCCGATTTGAGGATCAGCGACGGGTTGGTGGTCACCCCGTCGACCATGCCCAGAGCATTGAGCTCGGCAATTGCGTCAATCTCTGCGGTGTCTACAAAAAATTTCATCGAACGCTCCTAAGCGACGGTTGGCTAATTGCGTCCAAGCGTTTAACGGATGGAAGGTCAACCGGGAAGCCCGATCTTAGCGGGCCACAGCGCTTTTCATGGACCAGTCGCATTCCGCCGATTTCTTTGACGAAGGATGCCTGATCGGTGTGCTCACCACGCAGCCGCTGGATCGCGTGCTTGATTACAAGGCACCCCAGGGCGGCTGCTGGCGCGGGGCCTTTGTCGAAGTGCCGCTTGGCCCGCGCAAGGTGCTGGGTGTGGTCTGGGGCGCCGGTTCGGGTGATTTCGACAGCGCCCGCGTGCGCTCGGTCATCCGGGTGCTGGACGTGGCCCCGATGCGGGCCGAGCTGCAAAGCTTTCTGTCCCGCGCGGCCAGCTACACGCTGACCCCGCTGCCGGCGATGCTGCGCCTGGCGACCCGCGCACCGGGGCTGGGTGATCCGCCGTCGATGCGCAAGATCTACCGGCTGGGCGACAAGACCCCCGAGCGGATGACCGATGCGCGCAGCCGGGTGCTGGATGTGCTGCGCGATTATGGCGGGCTGGCCTTCACCTTGCGCGAACTGGCCGAACAGGCCGGGGTGACGTCATCGGTGATCAAGGGGCTGGTCAAGCAGGGCGCGCTGATCGAACAGGACAGCCCCCGCGACCTGCCCTATCCCCGGCTTGATCCCGACCTGCCGGGCAAGACGCTATCGGATGATCAGGCCCGCGCGGCGGACGCCCTGCGCGACGCGTTGCGGCAGGGCGGGTATGGCACCACGCTGCTCAAGGGGGTGACCGGCTCGGGCAAGACCGAAGTGTATCTCGAAGCGGTGGCCGAAGCGCTCAGGCTGGGTCAGCAGGCGCTGGTGCTGCTGCCCGAGATTGCACTGACGGCCGAATTTCTCACACGGGTCGAAGCCCGCTTTGGCGTGCGCCCGGCGGAATGGCATTCGGGCGTGACCATGACCGAACGCCGCCGCATCTGGAAAATGGTGGGGCAGGGCGATGCGCAGCTTGTGGTGGGCGCGCGTTCGGCGCTGTTTCTGCCGTTCCGGTCGCTGGGGCTGATCATCGTCGACGAAGAACATGACGGATCCTACAAGCAGGAAGACGGGGTGCTTTACAATGCCCGCGACATGGCCGTGCTGCGCGCGGCGATCACGGGGGCACAGGTGGTGCTGGCCTCGGCCACGCCATCGCTGGAAAGCTGGGCCAATGCGGATGCGGGCAAATACCGGCGGCTCGATCTGACTTCGCGCTTTGGGGCGTCGGTGCTGCCGCAGATGCGCGCGGTGGACATGCGCCGCGAAAAGCTTGACAGCAACCGCTGGATTTCACCGGCGCTGGTCGAGGCCGCGGCGGGTCGGATCGCGGCGGGCGAACAGGTGCTATTGTTCCTCAACCGGCGCGGCTATGCGCCGGTGACCCTGTGCCGGGCCTGTGGGCAGCAGATCGGCTGCGCGCATTGCGATGCGCGCATGGTCGAACATCGGTTTCTCAAGCGTCTGATGTGCCACCAATGCGGTGAAACCACGCCGATCCCCACCGAATGCCCCCATTGCGGTGCCGAAGACCGGCTGGCCCCGGTGGGGCCGGGGGTCGAACGGCTCGCCGAAGAGGCCGCCGAACGCTTTCCCGATGCACGCATCGCGACGCTCAGTTCGGATCTGTTTGCCAGCGCGCGCGCGCTCAAGGCCCGCATCGAAGAAATCGCCGCAGGCGATGCCGATCTGGTGATCGGCACCCAGCTGGTGGCCAAGGGGCACAATTTTCCCAACCTGACGCTCGTGGGGGTGATTGATGCCGATCTGGGGCTGCAGGGATCGGATCTGAGAGCCGCCGAACGCACATTCCAGCTGATGCGTCAGGTCGCGGGCCGCGCCGGGCGCGCCGAAAAGCCGGGGCTGGCGCTGTTGCAGACCCACCAGCCCGATCACCCGGTGATCCGCGCCATCCTGTCGGGCGATGAGGACGGGTTCTGGCAGGCCGAAGCCGCCGCCCGCGAAGCGGCCAGCGTGCCGCCCTATGGGCGCATGGCGGGGCTGATCCTGAGCGGATCGGACGTGGCGCAAGTCTTTGATCTGGGCACGGTGCTGGCGCGCAATGCCGGACCTCTGCTGCAGATCGGCGCACAGATCTTCGGCCCGGCACCTGCGCCCATCGCGCGGGTGCGCGGGCGCCACCGGGTGCGCCTGCTGATCCGGGCGCCCAAGGCCGCGCCCCTGCAGGATGCGATCAGCCGCTGGCTGGCGCCGGTCAAGCTTAAGGGTGATCTGCGTCTGGCGGTGGATATCGATCCGCAAAGCTTTCTTTAGACACCGGGGGTAGGGCGGGCTTAAGCCCGCCTTACGACAGCGGCCAGGCCGCGCCCCGGAAAATTCCGTCTCGCCAAATCGCCGCCCGGGGCCTAAAGCCATGGCCATGACTCAGCCCGTGTCCCTTGATGATGCCGCGCAGCTGCCGCTCTGGCGCCGCCCTGTCACGCTGCTTTTCGTGATGGCCTTTGCCATGCCGCTGGCCTTTTCGACATGGTCGGCGCTGCTCAACAACTTCGTCATCGAAATGGCCGATTTCGACGGGGCCGATATCGGCCTGCTGCACACGGTGCGTGAAATTCCGGGCTTTCTGGCGATTGGCGTGATCGCCATCATCATCTTTGTACGCGAACAGGTGCTTGGGCTGGTGTCGCTGATGATGCTGGGGGCGGCCACGGCGGTGACGGCGTGGTTCCCGTCCATGGGCGGGATCCTGACCATCACCCTGCTCAGCTCCATCGGCTTTCACTACTATGAAACGGTCAACCAGTCGCTGCAGCTGCAATGGCTGCCCAAGGACCGCGCCCCGCTGGTTCTGGGCCGGATGGTGGCGGTGGCGTCGGGGGCCACGCTCATTGCCTATACGTTGATCGTGGTGCTGTGGGAGCCGCTGAACCTGTCCTACAACATCGTTTACATGATGGGCGGAGGCGCCACCCTGCTGATCGCGATCTTTGCCATGGTCGCCTATCCGCAATTCCAGTCACCGACGCCGCAGCGCAAGCAGATGGTGCTGCGCCGCCGCTACTGGCTGTACTACGCGCTGCAGTTCATGTCGGGGGCGCGGCGGCAGATTTTTGTGGTCTTTGCCGGCTTCATGATGGTCGAGAAATTCGGCTTTGATGTGCATGAAATGGCCGGGCTTTATATGGTGACGCTGCTGGCCAACATGGTCTTTGCCCCGCTCATGGGGCGCGCGGTGGCCTATTTTGGCGAACGCAACACGCTGGGGGTCGAATATGTCGGTCTGATCATCGTGTTTCTGGCCTATGGCGGGATCTACTATTTCGGCTGGGGGCTGGTGCTGGCGGCGACGCTCTACGTGCTGGACCACCTGTTCTTTGCGCTGGCCCTTGCGCTCAAGACCTATTTCCAGAAAATCGCCGATCCTGCTGATATCGCCCCGACCGCTGCGGTGGCCTTTACCATCAACCATATCGCCGCGGTGTTCCTGCCGGTGGGGCTGGGCTATCTCTGGCTGATCTCTCCGGGGGCGGTGTTCGGGCTGGCGGCTGCCATGGCTTTTGTGTCGCTGATGCTGGCCCTGTGCATCCCGCGCCACCCCGAGCGGGGCCATGAAACCATCTTTGCCCGTTGGCGCCGGGCGCCTGCCGAATGACCCGCAGCGCTTGACGCGCCGCCGCTGCAGCCCTAGGCCCATGCCACCGCTGCAGGAGACGCTGATGACCACCTATACCGCATTGACCACCTTGCCGGGCAGAGCCCAGGCCGAAGCCCTGGGTGCTGCGATGGAGCGGCTGGACCCCGAGCCCACCGGCGTCGGCGTGTTCGAGATCGAAGACGGCTCTGGCCTGTGGGAGGTCGGCGGCTATTTCCTGGACGCCCCCGACGACACCGCGCTTGCCGTGCTGGCCGCCGCCTTCGGGGCGGGGGATTTCGTGGTCTCCGAGGTGCCCGAAACCGACTGGGTTGCCCATGTGCGCCGCGAACTGGCCCCGGTCGAGGCGGGACGCTTTTTCGTCTATGGCAGCCATGACGCCGACAAGGTGCCTGCCGATGCCGTGCCCCTGCTGATCGAAGCGGCCATGGCCTTTGGCACCGGGCATCACGGCACCACACTGGGCTGCCTGCGGGCGCTGGACATGCTGATCACCGACGGGCTCGTGCCCGATCGGGTGGCCGATATCGGCTGTGGTACGGCGGTTCTGGCCATGGCTGCGGCGCGGGTCTTTGATGATGCGCAGGTGCTGGCCAGCGACATCGACCCTGTCGCGGTCGAGGTGGCCGAAGCCAACCTGGCGGCCAATGACATGGCCGGGGCGGTGCTCTGCGTCGAAGCGGCCGGGTTCGACGCGCCTCAGATCGCGGCACGCGCGCCGTTTGATCTGATCTTTGCCAATATCCTCAAGGGGCCGCTGATTGCGCTGGCCCCCGATCTGACCGACGCGCTGGCGCCGGGCGGGCATGCGATCCTGTCGGGCATTCTGGCCGAACAGGCGGATGCGGTCAGCGCGGCCTACACCGATCTTGGCAACAGCCTGCTGCGCCGCGATCAGATCGGCGACTGGGTGACCCTGGTCCTGCAGCGCCCTGCCTAAGGGCCGGGCCGCGCGCGGTGCACAGAATTCAGGCACGACAAACAAAAACACCGCCGATCCTGCGATCGGCGGTGTTCGTCTGTCCCGAGGTGTGTTTTATCTTCAGCGCAGCGACTGGCGGTCAGCGACCAGGTCGATGTCACCGCGGCCAAGGCCGATATCGTCCAGTTCGCGATCGGTCAGCTGCGACAGCGCATTGCGGGTGACGCGCGCGTCATTCCAGGCTGCCACGGCCCCGAAGGCCGAGGTGAAAAGAGCGGTGATACGGCCAAAGAGGCCGTTGGAGCCATAGGCGGGGCGGATGGAGTCGAAAGAGGCCATATCCGTGTCCTTTCCTTGAGGTTTGCAGTCTTGGGTGTGTTCTTATGAAGCGCCACTTAGGAGCGTCTTGGAAACCGGACAAGGCGGAAAAATCGCATATGAGATATGCGCGGCCTGCATGTGTTTGATGCCGGTTACCGGATTGTAATACTTGTGAAAATCCCGTGTCAATTCATGTCGGTTTTGGATGCTGAACATGTCGGATTCAGACCCTGATCCGCCTGCTGGTCCCAAATGCGACACCTGCATGTCGCGGATGGCGCGCGGGAAAGAATTTGTAAAATGTTCGCGTTTCGTGCTACTGCATCGAAAAAGCAACACAAATATGGGCGCGGGCGGCCCGGGCAGGTGGGACATGCGCATCATCGGCATTGATCCGGGTCTTCGGACCCTTGGGTGGGGCGTCATCGAATCGCATGGTGGCAAGATGCGGCACATCGCGAACGGGCTGTGCACCACCGGGTCGGGGGATCTGGCATCGCGTCTTTTGTCGCTGCATGAACAGCTGACGGATGTGGTGGCCCGCCACGCCCCCGAAACGGCGGCTGTCGAACAGACCTTTGTCAACAAGGATGGGGCGGGCACGCTGAAACTGGGGCAGGCGCGCGCCATTGCGCTGCTGGTGCCGGCGCAGGCCGGGCTTGGCATCGGGGAATATGCCCCCAATCAGGTCAAGAAAACCGTGGTGGGCGTGGGCCACGCGGCCAAGGAACAGGTGCAGCACATGGTCAGGATGCAGCTTCCCGGTGTCGATTTTGCCGGGGCCGATGCGGCGGATGCGCTGGCCATCGCCATCTGCCACGCCTTTTACGGCAGCGGCACGACGGGTTTTCACGGCGCCATCGCAAAGGCGCTGGCATGATCGGGCGGATCAGCGGGCGGCTGGATTACCGCGCCGAGGATCACGTTCTGATTGATGTGCGCGGCGTGGGCTACATCGTATATTGTTCGGACCGCACGCTGGCACGCCTGCCCGGCCCGGGCGAGGCGGTGTCGCTTTATACCGACCTGGTGGTGCGCGAAGATCTCATGCAGCTCTTCGGCTTTCCCACGCTGGCCGAAAAGGAATGGCACCGGCTGCTCACCGGGGTGCAGGGGGTCGGCGCCAAGGTGTCGCTGGCCATCCTTGGCACGCTGGGTGCCGATGGGCTGAGCCGGGCCATCGCGCTTGGCGACTGGGCGTCGGTTAAGCGCGCCAAGGGGGTGGGCCCCAAGACGGCGCAGCGCGTGGTGCTCGACCTCAAGGACAAGGCCCCGTCGGTCATGGCCATGAGCGGCAAGGCCGCCAGCCTGCCGGGTGATCCCGACCTGCCCGATGAGGTGACGGAACCCGCCTCGCCGACCCTGGCCGAGCCTGACAATGCCTCGGCCCAGGCCGAAGCGCTGTCGGCGCTTGGCAATCTGGGCTATGGCCCCTCAGAAGCCGCCGCCGCCGTCGCCGAAGCGTCGGGCGCGGACCCCAAGGCCGACACCGGCGCGCTGATCCGCGCCGCACTCAAGCTACTGGCCCCAAGCTGAGGCGCCCCCGATGATCGACATGCCCAACCCCGATCTGCGCCCCGATCCCCAGCCCGAAGACAATGACCGCGCCCTGCGCCCGCAGATGCTGGGCGATTTCATCGGCCAGGCCGAAGCGCGCGCCAATCTGCGCGTCTTCATCCAGTCGGCCCGACAGCGCGGCGAGGCGATGGACCACACGCTGTTTCACGGCCCTCCCGGTCTGGGCAAGACCACGCTGGCGCAGATCATGGCGCGCGAACTGGGCGTGAATTTCCGCATGACCAGCGGCCCGGTGCTGGCGCGCGCGGGCGATCTGGCGGCGATCCTGACCAATCTGGAAGCACGCGATGTGCTGTTCATCGACGAAATCCACCGTCTCAACCCTGCCGTCGAAGAGGTGCTGTACCCCGCGCTTGAAGACTTCGAGCTTGATCTGGTGATCGGCGAAGGGCCTGCCGCGCGCACCGTGCGCATCGAATTGCAGCCCTTTACGCTGGTGGGGGCGACCACCCGCATGGGGCTGCTGACCACGCCGCTGCGCGACCGCTTTGGCATCCCCACGCGGCTGCAATTCTATACCGTGGACGAGTTGCATGAAATCGTCACCCGCAACGCCCGCAAGCTGGGCGCCCCTGCGGATGCCGACGGCGCGCGCGAGATCGCCCGCCGCGCCCGTGGCACGCCCCGCATCGCCGGGCGGCTGTTGCGGCGGGTGGTGGATTTTGCCGTGGTCGAAGGCGACGGGCACATCACCCGCGCGCTGGCCGACAATGCGCTGACCCGGCTTGGGGTGGATCATCTGGGGCTGGACGGGGCCGACCGGCGCTATCTGCGGCTGATCGCGGAAAACTATGGCGGCGGGCCGGTGGGGATCGAAACCATGAGCGCCGCCCTCAGCGAAAGCCGTGATGCGCTGGAAGAGGTGATCGAACCCTACCTGCTGCAACAGGGGCTGATCCAGCGGACCCCGCGTGGGCGGATGCTGGCGCAAAAGGCCTGGACTCATCTTGGCCTTGCCCCGCCCAAAGGGCAGAGCGATCTTTTTGGATGACCCGCCATGGCTGACATCAAAACACGCGACATCGACGATCTGACCCGCATGGTGCGCGCGGTGTCCGACATCTATGCAGATCGCTTTGACATCGACCGCGATGCCACCTGGTATCTGGCCAAGCTGACCGAAGAGCTGGGCGAGCTGACGGCGGCCTATCTCAACCGGGCAGGGCAGGGGCGCCGCGACGGCACACCGCAGGCGCTTGAACACGAGGTCGCGGATCTGCTGGCCTTTGTGTTGCTGTTCGCCCAGTGGCAGGGCATAGATCCCGCCGATGCCCTGCATGCCAAATGGGGCGCTTATCTGGAGCCCGCGACGTGACCCCCCAAGACATCGAAGCCCTCTTTACCCGCGACAGCGGTGACTTTGTCTTTGCCCGCTGGGGGCGGCCCATCGTGCCGGTGGTCTTTGGCGTCGAAGACGACACATTGTCGGTGGTCAAGGGCGCGTTCGAAGCGCTCTGTGCGGCCGCCGGGCACCAGATGGCCGAAACCGATCCCGAGCTGGGCGTCAACTGCATGGTGTTCTTCTTCCGCGACTGGGATGAACTGGCGCAGGTGCCCGATCTTGACCGGCTGGTGCCGGATCTGGGGCCGCTGCTGGACCGGCTCAGGGCGGCAGAGGCCAACCAGTACCGGATCTTCCGCTTTGACGATGCAGGCGCGATCCGCGCGGCCTTTGTGTTCCTGCGGATGGATGAACACCTGTCGGCGGTCCCGGCCGAAACCCTGGCGCTGAGCCAGGTGGTGCAGACGATGCTGCTGTGGTCCGACACGGCCTTTCGCGACCGTTCGCCACTGGCGGTGGCCGGTGACACCACGATCCTGCGCCCCGACATCGCAGCCCTGATCCGCGCCGCCTATGACCCGGTCCTGCCCGGCGCCGCCCAGGACCCGTCCCACGCCCTGAGACTTTACGCACGGGCCCGCCCTCAGTGATCCGCTCCCAGTGATCCGCCGCAGCTTGCAGGATTTCGCGCCGCTTGGGGTGGCGGGGTTTTCGGAGCTGATCACCACCTGATCGCAGGCTTCGCTTTGCATTCCCGCGGCCTGCGCCCCATAGTGGCGCCACAGGGCAGAAGGGGCCAGAACCGTTGAGCGCAGAGCCACATCAGTATGACGTGCGTGTCTACTACGAAGACACCGACATGGCGGGCATTGTCTATCACGCCAATTATCTGCGCTATATCGAACGCGCGCGCAGCGATTTTGTCCGCAAACTGGGCCAGGATCAGAACGCCATGCGTGCTGACGGCGTTGTCTGGGTGGTGCGCCGGATCGAGGCCGACTACCTCGCGCCCGCGATTTTCGAAGACGAGCTGACCGTCGAGACCTGGGTGCACGAGGTCTCGGGCGTGCGGCTGGTGATGGACCAGCTTGTCCGGCGCGGCAGCGATGCGCTGTTTCGTGCCCGCGTGACGGCCGTGTGCATGTCGCGCGACGGAAAACCCCTGCGCCTGCCAGCGGAGATTCGCGCATTGCGAAAAACGTGATCGCCCGACACCCCGGTTTTGATGGTATTTCGGCCCCGCCCTGCCTAGATTGGTGGCAACAAAGCCCGGCCAAACGGGCGCAGGCAGAGATGGGCAGTCACATGACATTCAACACCCGCATGACCGCACATGGGGGCATTTCCTGATGTGGGATCTGTTTGTTCAGGCCAGTTTCATTGTCCAACTGGTGATGGTGATGCTTGTTCTGGCGTCCTTTTGGGCGTGGTCCATCATCTTTCAGAAACTCATGACCTATCGTGCGGCGCGGGCCGAGGCGCGGCGCTTTGACCGGGCGTTCTGGTCGGGCGAGCCGCTGGACGAGCTGTTCGATACGCTGGGCCCTGACCCCAAGGGGCGATCCGAACGGGTCTTTGCCGCAGGGATGAGCGAATGGCGCCGGTCCCATCGCAGCGATGGCGGGCTGATCCCCGGCGCGCAGTCGCGCATCGACCGGTCCATGGATGTGGCCATCGCCAAAGAGGCCGACGCGCTGCAAAAGGGTCTGCCGGTGCTGGCCACGGTGGGCTCGACCGCGCCGTTTGTGGGGCTTTTCGGGACGGTCTGGGGCATCATGAACGCCTTTACCGAAATTGCCGAGCAGCAGAATACCAGCCTTGTGGTCGTCGCCCCTGGCATCGCCGAAGCGTTGCTGGCCACCGCACTTGGGCTGCTGGCCGCGATCCCGGCGGTGATCTACTACAACAAGCTCAGCGCCGACAGTGACCGCATCCTGGGCGGGTACGAGGCCTTTGCCGACGAATTTGCGACCATCCTGTCGCGTCAGCTGGACAGCTGAGCCATGGGTGCCGGTGTCACCCCATCTTCCGGGCGCGGTGGCGGGCGTCGGCGGCGCCAGCGTCGGCGGTCGCAGCCCATGGCCGAAATCAACGTGACGCCCTTTGTGGATGTCATGATGGTGCTGCTGATCATCTTCATGGTGGCCGCGCCGCTGCTGACGGTGGGGGTGCCGGTGGATCTGCCCAAGACGGCGGCCAATGCGCTGCCCAGCGATCAGGAAGAACCGCTCACCGTGACGCTGACGGCGGATGGGCGGATCCAGATCCAGACCTCGGACATCGCGCCCTCTGACCTGGTGCCCCGCCTGCGGGCCATCGCGGCCGAACGTGACAGTGACGCGATTTTCCTGCGTGCGGACGGGGCGGTGCCCTATGCGCAGGTGATGCAGGTGATGGGCGCGCTCAATGCGGGCGGGTTCTCCAATATCGGGCTGGTGACGGACACGGGCGGGCCGACATTCGACGGTCGCCAAGACGGCTGAGGGCGCGGCGTGCGGGCAGCTTCGCATATCTCGGGCACCACCCTGTCGGGCGCGGCGCATGTGGCGTTTGTGGCCTGGGTGGTGTTTGACGGGTTTCTCTGGCCGTCTGAGCCGCCGGTGGCAGTTCAGCCTGTATCGGTGATCAGTTCGGCCGAATTCGATGCCCTGGTCGAAGCTGCACAGCCCCCGGATATTGCGCCTGCGCCGACGGGCCTGACCCCGCCCGCGCCGGTGCCGCAGGCGCCCGATCTGGGCGACGGGGCCGATGCGCCGCTGGCGGATGGTGCTCCGCCCGAGGCCCCCGTGCCCGCACCGCTGGAGCCCGTGCCGCAGGCGCCCGACCGTCCCGCGCCGGTGGCCCGGATCCCGGATCTGGCCCCTGATCTGCCCGAACCTGACCCCCAGCCCCCCGTGCCGGTGGCGCGCCCGCGCCCTGCCGAGCGGGTCGCACCGCTGCCGGTGCCGCCCGCGCCGCCCGACAGCACCCCCGACGAGGTGCTGCGAGAAGAGGTCACCCGCGCCCCCGAAGCACCTCCGCGCCCGGTGCCGGTCGAAGAACAGGATGCCACTGCCCCCGAAGAGGCGGGCACAGAACTGGCGACCGAAGCCAATCAGCCCGATCCCGATCCGGTCCCGCTGGGCCGGTCGCTGCGGCCGATCCCGCGCCCCGCTGCGGCGCGGCCAGAGCCCGCGCCTGATCCCGCTCCGACCCCGGCCCCAGATCCGGCGCCCGAGCCCAGCCCCGCACCCGGCACGGATGCGGCCGTGGCCGCAGCACTTGCCGATGCGTTGGGCAGCCCGGCTGCACCTGCAGGGCCTCCTTTGACGCAGGGCGAAAAGGATGCGCTGCGGGTGTCGGTGTCGCGCTGCTGGAATGTGGGGTCGTTGTCCACCGATGCGCTGGCCACCACCGTTGTGGTGGCCGTGGACATGGAACCCAACGCCCGCCCCGTGGCCGGATCCATCCGGATGCTGTCGTCCAGCGGAGGCACGGATGCCGCCGCCCGACAGGCGTTTGAAGCCGCCCGCCGGGCGATCATCCGCTGCGGGTCCAGCGGGTTTGACCTGCCACGCGAAAAATACGACAGCTGGCAGAGTATCGAGATGACATTCAATCCTGAGAGGATGCGGATCAAATGATACGCGTGTGTATGGCCATTGTGCTTCGCCTGATGCTGCTGATGATGGCGGCCCTGGCCCCGGTGATGGGGGCAGCGCAAACGCCGCTGCGCATCGAAATCACCGAAGGGGTGATCGAACCCCTGCCATTTGCGGTGCCCTATTTTGTGGCCTCGGACGATGCCGCGGCATCCTATGGCGCGCGCATCGCGCGGGTCGTGGCCGATGATCTGAGCGGCACGGGCCTTTTCCGGGAAATCCCGTCTTCGGCCTATATCAGCCAGATCACCAATTTCGCCGCCCCCGTTCAGTTCGCCGACTGGCGCGCGATCAACGCGCAGGCGCTGATTGTCGGGGCGGTGCAGCTGTCGGGGCAGCAGCTGACCGTGCAGTTCCGTCTTTATGACGTGTTTTCGGGTGCAGAGATGGGCAACGGGCTGCAGTTCAACGGCACGGTGGATGGCTGGCGGCGCATCGCGCACAAGGTGGCCGATACCGCCTATGCGCGCATCACCGGCGAAGATCCCTATTTCGACAGCCGCGTGGCGTTTGTCTCGGAAAGCGGGCCCAAGAATGACCGGCGCAAGCGGTTGGCGGTGATGGATTATGACGGCGCCAATGTGCAGTACCTGACCGACAGCACCGATCTGGTTCTGGCGCCGCGCTTTTCGCCCGATGGCAGCCAGCTGATCTATACCAGCTACGAAACCGGCTTTCCCAAGATCTATGTGATTGATGTCGGGCGCCTGCAGCGCCGGGTACTGGATCAGAGCGACGCCACCATGAGCTTTGCGCCCCGCTTTGCCCCGGATGGGCGCAGCGTGGTCTATTCGCTGACCCAAGGCGGCAATACCGATCTTTATACGCTTGATCTTGGCTCCGGCAAACGCACGCGGCTGACCAATGCGCCGTCGATCGAAACCGCCCCCAGCTTTTCGCCCGATGGCCGCCAGATCGTGTTCGAAAGCGACCGGTCGGGCACGCAGCAGCTTTACATCATGCCCGCGTCGGGCGGCGAGGCCCGGCGCATCAGCTTTGGGCAGGGCCGCTATGGCACGCCGGTCTGGAGCCCGCGCGGAGACCTGATCGCCTTTACCAAACAGAACAAGGGGCGGTTCCATATCGGCGTGATGCGCACCGATGGCAGCGAAGAACGGCTGCTGACCGCGTCCTTTCTGGACGAAGGCCCGACCTGGTCGCCCAATGGCCGCGTGATCATGTTTGCGCGCGAAAGCCGCGGGGCCGGGGGGCGGTCGACGCTCTATTCGGTGGACATCACGGGGCGCAACCTCAAGCCGGTGCCGACACCGGATGGGGGGTCGGATCCGGCCTGGTCGCCGCTTCTCCGTTAAGTTGTGAAATTATCTGTCATCCGTTTAGGAAAGTAGATGCAAAACATGTCGAAATATGTAGGGATACTAACGACTCAATTGGATTTTCGCATGACCCGATTTCTCCGTCCGGTTGTTTTTCTGTCCGTATTGGCTCTGGCTGCGTGCAACAATGCAGCAGGCACATCCGGCGTGGGGGCCGGTGGGGCGACTGCGGGCGCTGCGGGCACAGCGGCGGATCCTGCGTCACCGGCGTATTTCCAGCAGGCGGTGGGCGATCGGGTGCTGTTCACGGTGGATCAGGCGGTGCTGAGCAGTCAGGCGCAGGCTGTGCTGGACGGGCAGGCGCGCTGGCTGACGGCCAATCCCGACTACAACGCCACCATCGAAGGCCACGCCGACGAACAGGGCACGCGCGAATACAACCTTGCGCTTGGCGCGCGCCGCGCCAACGCGGTGCGGGAATACCTGATTGCAAAAGGGGTGGCGGCAAACCGCCTGCAGGTCGTGTCTTTCGGCAAAGAACGACCGATCGAAATCTGCAGCGCCGAAAGCTGCTATGCTCAGAACCGTCGTGCGGTCACCATTCTGGCCGGCGGTTTGACGGGGTAGCGTGTGATGCGATTGCAGGTTGCTTTTTTTGTGGGGATGGTCGCGGTGCTGCCGGGGCTGTGCGGTGGTGCGGCCATGGCCCAGCAGGCCGGGCATGATCAGACCCTGGCCGACATCCGTCAGGAATTGTCGGTGCTTTATGTGGAAATCCAGCGTCTGAAGCGTGATCTGTCCACCTCCGGTGCGCCGCAGACGACGGTCGGGGGCAGCTCGGTTCTGGATCGGGTGAACGCGATCGAAGCCGAATTGCAGCGCCTGACCGCGCAGACCGAACAGCTGGACCACCGGGTGCGCGAGATCGTGCGCGATGGCACCAATCGCATCGGTGATCTGGAATTCCGTCTGGTCGAGCTGGAAGGCGGCGACGTCAGCACGCTTGGCGAAACCTCGACCCTTGGAGGGGATCCGTCCGCGCCCGCACCGGCCACGCCCACCGTGCCCGTGGCGCCGGCAGCACCGGATGTGGAATTGGCCGTGGGCGAGCAGGCCGATTTCGACACGGCCGACGCCGCGCGCCAGTCGGGCGACATGCAGGCGGCCGCCGATGGCTATGCCGCCTTCCGCGAGGCATATCCGGCATCCCCGCTGATGCCGCGTGCGATGCTGGGGCAAGGGCAGGCCTTGCAGGCTCTGGGCCAGACGCGGCCTGCGGCGCGGGCCTATCTGGACAGTTTTTCCGCCGATTCGGGGGGCGCCACCGCACCTGCGGCTCTGGTCGGTCTGGGCACAATGCTGGGCGCGCTTGGTCAGGTGGATCAGGCCTGCATCACGCTGGGTGAGGTGCCGGTGCGGTTCCCGACAAGCCCCGAGGTGAGCCGCGCCGAGGCCGCGCGCCAGACGCTTGGATGTTCGTGACGGAGACCGGATGAGCGCATCGGAGCATATCGGATCGGCCATTCTGGCACATTTTGGTGACGCCCCGCCCGCGCGGCTGGGGGTTGCGGTGTCGGGCGGTGGTGATTCGGTGGCGTTGATGCATGCGCTGGCTTTGGCCTATCGCGATCAACCCGTGCAGATCGAAACCGCCACCGTGGATCACGGGCTGCGTCCGGGCAGCGCGGATGAAGCGCTGCGCGTGGCCGAACAGGCCCGCGATCTGGGGCTGGCCCATACCATCCTGCGCTGGAGCGACTGGGACGGGCGCGGCAACGTGCAGGATCAGGCGCGTCAGGCGCGCTATCGGCTGCTGGCGGGCTGGGCGCGGGACAACCAGCTGGGGGCGGTGGCGCTTGGTCACACCCAGGATGATCAGGGCGAAACGGTTCTGATGCGGCTGACGCGACGTTCCGGCGTGCGGGGTCTGTCGGCCATGCGCCCGCGACGACTGGTCCATGGCGTGGAATTCGCGCGCCCGTTGCTGGGGGTCACGCGGGCCACCCTGCGGGCCTATCTGCGCGAGCTTGATGTGCGCTGGATCGACGATCCCAGCAATGACGACACGCGCTTTGACCGCGTGCGCATGCGCCAGGCGCTGGATGCATTGGCCGATGTCGGGCTGACGGCAGGTATGCTGGCGGATGTGGCGCGCCATATGCAAAGCGCCAGTGACGCGCTGGACTGGTACACCTTTCTGGCTGCGCGCGAACTTGTGACGGTGCATCAGGGCAGCGTGCTGATCGAACGGCGCGGGTTTCGCACCCTGCCAGCCGAAACCGCACGTGGGCTGATCCAGAACGCCGTCAACTGGATCACCGGCGCCCATCATCCGCTGCGCAGCGCCAAGATGGAGCGCGTGATCCACGCCCTCAGACTGGGCGAGCGCACCACCGTGGGCGGCGTCATCGCCACCCACCATCAGGGTATGATCTGGCTGGCGCGCGAATATGAGGCGGTGCGCGAATTGCGGGTGTCCAGCCACGAAGTCTGGGATTCGCGCTGGCAGGCGCAGGGCCCCGATGGCGCGCGCGCCGAGCTGCGTGCGCTTGGCCCCGAAGGCCTGCAGCAATGCCCCGACTGGCGCCAGACCGGCGCCCCGCGCCCGGCGCTGATTTCGGCCCCGGCGATCTGGAACGGCGATCAGCTGCTGGCGGCTCCGGCGGCTGGGATCACCGGTCCGTGGCGGATCGGGCTGCTCGAAGATGGTGAGAGCTTCTATACCGGTATATTATCGCATTGAACCCGCGCGACCGATCTCTATTTTAAGCGGGAAGGTCGGCCACGGCGTGCGTGGCCGGTAGATAGGAGAGTTTCCTTGGGCAACGCACGAAACATCGCCTTCTGGGTCGTTCTGTTTCTTTTGATCCTCGCTCTGTTCAATCTTTTCAGCGGCTCGGGCAGCACGCTGCAAAGCCGCGAGATGAGCTATTCAGATTTTGTCGCCGCCGTTGAGGACGGCGATGTCAGCCAGGTGACCCTGGATGGCGAACAGGTGCGGTTTATCGGCGCTGATGGTCAGGACTATGTCACCATCAAGCCCGAAGATGCCGAGATCACCAATCTGCTGATCGACCGCAACATCCCCGTGAAGGCCGAACAGCAGCAGCAATCGGGCTTTCAGGCGTTTTTGCTGTCGCTTCTGCCATTCCTGCTGCTGATCGGGGTCTGGATCTATTTCATGAACCGCATGCAGGGCGGGGGCCGGGGCGGGGCCATGGGCTTTGGCAAATCCAAGGCCAAGATGCTGACCGAAAAACATGGCCGCGTCACCTTTGACGATGTGGCAGGCATCGACGAGGCCAAGGAAGAGCTGGAAGAGATCGTGGAATTCCTGCGCAACCCGCAGAAATTCAGCCGTCTGGGCGGCAAGATCCCC
>JAOXSC010000182.1 GCA_025800215.1 Marinibacterium sp. | reverse complement strand
CGCCCGCCCGGCGGTGAAAGCCCCGCCGAGCTGCGCGCGCGTCTTGCCCCGTGGCTGTCGGGGCTGACCCGCGATGCGGTGGCGGTGTGCCATATCGGGATCATGCGCATTCTGATGGCGCAGGCGACCGGCTGGAACTTTGACGGCCCCGCGCCGTTTCAGATCAAACGCAACCGGCTGTTCGTGCTGGAAATCTCCGGCGCCGGGCTGAGCGCCTGGCCCGAGCCGGTGCGCCTGATCCCCCGCGACACGGAGAGCACATGATGCGGATGATGATCGTGGTGACCCATCTGCTCGGCACCGGGCATCTGGGGCGGGCGCTGACATTGGGGCGGCGATTTGCACAGGCCGGGCACGAGGTCACAGTGATCTCGGGCGGGCGGCCTGCGCCGCATCTGGATGCAACGGGGGTGAGGCTGGTCCAGCTGCCATCGCTCGCATCCGACGGGACGAACTTTGCCCTGCTTCTGGACGCGGACGGTGCCGAGGCCAGTGACGATCTGTTCGCGGCCCGCCGATCTGCCCTGCGCCAGAGCCTTGGCGACACGGCCCCCGATGTTCTGATCACCGAGCTTTACCCCTTTGGCCGTCGCATCCTGCGCCATGAATTCCTCGATCTGCTGGAGGCCGCGGGGGCGCGGGCAGATCGCCCGCTGATCCTCAGCTCGGTGCGCGATATCCTCGCCCCGCCGTCAAAACCCGCGCGGGCCGAAGCCGCCGCCGATGTGATCGCCGCGCATTATGACGGCGTGCTGGTACATTCCGATCCGTCGGTGACGCAGCTCGACCAGAGCTGGCCCGTGCCGCCGCGCATTGCCGACCGGCTGATCTATACCGGCTATGTGACCGGCCCGGCCCCCACGCCGCATCCCGATGGTATCGGCAACGGCGAAATTCTGGTCAGCACCGGAGGCGGCGCGGTGGGTGATCCGATCTTTGACGCCGCCATTGCCGCTGCACGCCTGCGCCCCGATCTGCGGTTCCGGCTGCTGGTGGGCGGCGGTGAGGCACGGGTGGCGCGCGTGCGTGATCACGCCGGAGACGCCGCCATCGTCGAACCAGTGCGCCCGGATTTCCGGCAGATGCTCTGTGGTGCGCGCGCGTCGGTCAGCATGTGCGGCTACAACACCGCGATGGATCTGCTGCAAACCGGCTGCCCGGCGGTGATCGTGCCGTTTGATGCGGGCAAGGAGGTCGAACAGGGCCTGCGCGCGCAGAGCCTTGCGGCGCTTGACGGGTTTGCCACGCTGACCACGGCGGAACTGACGGGCGAGACC
>JAOXSC010000150.1 GCA_025800215.1 Marinibacterium sp. | reverse complement strand
GCCGAGCCGGGATTTTTCTTTAGGGATGACAGGAAGTAGTGTCCCGGACCCTGTACTAACCCATTGTTCTCTAAAGCACCGAAAAACCTGTTTGTGTCCCGGTGGCAATGTTGATTTCGTTGAGATTTCCGGCGACTTTGAGTATTCTGCCGGGGTCGCCATTTTCCTTATGGTTGGGATCTTGCGACCCTCAGGTGGCCTGGGCGATCGGGGTGTCGGGTTCTTCGGGGTTGTCGGTCTGCGCATTGATGGCGCTGTGGCCGCCGAACTGCTTGTCGAACAGATCCTTGAAGGTGCCGCCATCCTGCAAAAGCTGGTCGAGCGTGCCCTGCTGGGCGACCTCGCCTGCTTCGATCACGACGATCTTGTCGGCGCTCAGCACCGTGGACAGGCGGTGCGCGATCACGATCGTGGTGATGCCGTCGGTCAGCCGATCCAGTGCTTCTTTCACCAGGGCTTCGGAATTGGCGTCAAGCGCGCTGGTGGCTTCGTCCAGCAGCAGGATCTCGGCCTTGCGCAGCAGGGCGCGGGCAATCGCGATACGCTGGCGCTGGCCGCCGGACAGGAAGGTTCCGTTTTCGCCCACCTGGGTTTCATACCCTTCGGGCAGCGCCAGGATGAAGTCATGCGCATGGGCGGCGCGGGCGGCGTCGAAAATGTCGTCGTCGCTGGCGTCGGGTGCGGCAATGCGCAGGTTTTCCATCACGGTTGTGGCAAACAGGAACGGATCCTGCCCCACATAGGAAATCTTGTGGCGCAGATCGGCAAAGCTGACATCGCGCACATCTTCGCCTGCCAGCCGCACGGCCCCGTCATTGGGATCGTAAAAGCGCATGATCAGACCCAGGATCGTCGATTTCCCGCCCCCCGAAGGGCCAACCAGCGCAGTTGTCTTGCCCTCGTCAAAGGCCAGGGTCATGTCACGGATCACCGGGGCTTCGTCGGAATATTTGAACGACACACCGTCCAGCATGATGTCGGCGCGGTCCTTGGGCATGGGCACGGGGTTTTCGGCCTCGACCATGCGCTCCTGCTGATCGAGCAGTTCGAACATCATGCGCACCATGACCATCTGGGCTTCGATCGTCACGCGCATGCGCGACAGGCGTTTGGCCGGCTCATAGGCCATCATCATCGCGGTCAGGAACGACACCAGCTGACCGGCGGTGGGGGGGGTGGTGCTCAGGAAATCCAGGGCCGAGATGGCCAGAACGATCGCCACGGCTGCCCCGGCCAGGAATTCCATCATCGGGCTGGCGATGGCCTGAAGACGCGCGATGTCGTTCGCACGCTGTTCGACGCTGCGGATGGCGCCGTCCATGCGCTTGATCATGTGGTTTTCCAGCGCAAAGATCTTGACCACCTTGATGCCGGTCGATGTCTCCTGGATCACCTTGATGATCTCGGCCAGAGAGGTCATCTGCTGTTCCATGATCGAGCGCACCTGCTTGAGCAGGGCCCGGATCCCGATCAGCGCCACCGGCCCGATCACGAAGATTACCATGGACATGAAAGGCTGCTGGTAGAACATGACCGCGACCAGCCCGACCAGCGTCAGCGCGTCGCGCACAAACCCGGTGACCAGCGTATCAACCAGCGCCCGTGCAGCCTGTGCGCCCTGTGTGACGCGGATCAGAAGATCCGACGATTCATTGGCGGCAAAGTAGTCCACCCCGCGATAGACCATGCGGCGGAACACCTTGTCCTGCTGCACGGCCACGATACGGTTGCCCGCCCGCGACAGCATGTAGGACTGGATATAGGTCGCCACCGCCTTGAGCGTGAACAGCAGAAGCACCCCGCCCGCCACCAGAATGATCTGGCTGCGCTTTTCCGGATCGGTGAGCGTGTTGATGATGCTCTCCATGATCCAGGCCGTCCCGGCCGAGGTCAGCGCCACGATCACCATGGCGGCAATGGCAACGCCGTAAAGATGCCCCTGATTGCGGAAGCTTTCGGTAACAAGGCGGCCCATATGGGTCTCACGCCATGCGTTGTATCTGCTTTTCAGGTTGCTCAGGATCATGAACTGTCTTGTCCTTGCTCCGCAGTTGACCCTGTCGGGGTTGTTGCGGGTGGTCGGGCGCCGTGGCCCTGTCATTTGGTCGTCTTGTCTGTTGCTGGCCTGCGCCGGGGGCGGTTGTCCGTTCGGCCCAGACTAGCCGGTTTGGTGGCTGTGCTCCATCGCCAAGATCCAATCCCGCCCGACATGTCGCCGCGCCGCCCGCCCTTGCGGGGCCGGCGGCGATGCGCGGTTGACGCGATATAGGCCGGATGCGCGCCCGATAAAGCCCCATCGCCCATTCTCCGCATGTGGGGGGTGGTGCATCATGGCAATCTGTTGCGCTTTGGCAACGGCGAGGGGCGCTATTCCGGGTTCCAGTCTGCGCGGGTCATGGCGATATGGGTGTCACCGGCACCGCCCGCAACATTACGGTCGATCACGTCGCGCAGCCGTTCGGTGGTACCAATTGCCGCCCAGCCGGGATCCGAAAACGTGGTGCGGTTGAACACATGTTCCGACAGCAGCGGGTTCGGCATGGCCTGGCTGAACGCATCAAGTGCCACAAAGAGCAGGACCAGATTGGGCAGCGGGCTGTTGGCCACGCGGTCTTCGCAGAACAGCCCCACATGGAAATCGACATCCTGAGGGCGGGCATAAAGACCGGCCAGTTTGGCGGCGACCTCGGGATCGGATGAGATGTCTTCGAACCGTTCGGGCCGTGTCTGGCCCATATACCAGCAGTAATCGGAAAAGCTGGCGAGCTGCGTATCGCGGTCCTGCAGGATCGACGCCAGCTCGACCCCCAAAAGGGCCGGTGCGGTGTTGCGTGGCCCCAATTCGCCGGCGCGCATGGCGCTGACATCGGCGAAGGCCTGAAGCAGGCCGCCATCCAACAGGGGCGCGTTGTTCATGAAGGTCTGGGCCAGCGGATAATCGGTGCCGTTCCAGCGCATCACGTCGGGGATCAGCGCGTGCCAGCGATAGAGCAGGCTGAATTCGGTGGTGATCCAGTTGGGTTTGTTCCAGGGCGCCCGCCAGGCCACCTTGGGATCGGCGCGCAGGGTAAATGGCAAGGGCGAGATGTGGTTGATGTAGTCTTCGACCACGATCTTGATGAAGATCACGATCACCGTGTTGCGCGCGGTTTCGAACACCCGGTCGTCGTCCCAATGGGGATGCGCCCGCGCGATCAGCCCTGCCAGCCGGTTGTGTTCACGCAGAAACAGCGTGTTCATCATCGCCGTCTGGGGCACCGAATTGGCCCGGTCCCCACCAAAGGCAAATAGCTTTGCGCGCAGCTCCGGGGTCAGCCGCTCGGCCCCGATCGGCGGATCCAGTGTGTCGAATTGCGGGTCGATGACGTTTGCCTGATACAGGAAGGGGGCAAATTCTTCGGCCCCGATCATCTGGCTTTTAAGCCGCCCGCGCAGATCGGGATCGGTGCTCTTGAGGCGCAGCTGATCGGTCTGTTCGGGGGTGCGCCCATAGAGGGGGCACAGGTCGATTTCGTGGTTCGACGTGGTGCGGCGCAGCCGTTTGGCCGGGTCTTCGCCCGGTGGCGTCAGGTTGGCGGTTTCGGTGCGGATGAAGCCGTCGGTCAGGTATTGCGCAAAGGCCGGGAACAGGCAGGTCGATTTCGGACACAGCCTCTGGGTGCCTGCCTTGCGTTCAAACAAGGGCATGAGATCTTGGGGCGCGGGCAGGTTGGGGCGGTATTGCGGTGGCAGGTGCCGCGCGCTCCAGCGGCGGTCGGTCAGCGCGGCCCAGGATACGTAGCCATGTTTGGTGCTCAGCGGGTGCGGCCGGAACCGCGCCCGCCTGACCACCCGGTTGATCGCCCAGCGATTGGCCAGCCGTGCCAGCGGTGGGATGGCTTCGACGATGGAAAACAGGGTCTTCTGGACGCCATAGGGCAGGATGGACATGGGTGGGCCTCAAACTCGGGTGCAAACAAGGGAACACTGCGCCCAGTATGGCTGACCCTAGGTCATCCGCCTATGCCGGAAATCCTGACCCTGGCGGACCCCCTTGCCCGCATCTGAGCGTTCACCATTGTTGATCCAGTGCCCATCATCCCATCCCATTGGCCACAAAACGACCATGACGCGCAGAATTGTCGCGCAGCACGGCGGTCCGGCGATGCGCAGCCGACGAAATCCTGGCCGACCGTGTCTGGCCTGTGTTGTGCTATGCTGTGTCATCGGGATCTGGAATGCGATGATCAGACAGACGGGGCGACACGCGGTCTTGCGGCCCCGGTGACGGGTCGGCAAATGCCCCCCTTTCGGCGCAACCCGGTTTCGGGAAAGCCTGTGCGGTGGTGACACCGCCGGGCGATTAGGTCCGCGACATGCGGCGAACAACAACAAGGGAATTGATGGAAATGGCCTTTCTTGAAAACGTGTTCGGGTTGCTGGGCGACCTGACCTGGGGTTGGGCGCTGGTGCCCTTTCTGGTGATCTTTGGCGTCTTTCTGACGGTCGCCACGAACTTCGTGCAGTTCCGCTATTTCAAGCGGATGTTCCGGGTGCTGTCGGGCGACAACCAGTCATCGGACCCCAACACGATTTCCGCACGCGAGGCGCTGTTTGTGTCCGTGGGCGGGCGCGTGGGCGGCGGCAACATCGCAGGGGTGGCCGTGGCCATCACGCTGGGCGGGCCCGGCGCGGTGTTCTGGATGTGGATGGTGGCCCTTCTGGGCATGGCAACCAGCCTTGTGGAATGCACCCTGGCGCAGGTCTTCAAGCGCAAGCAGGATGACGGATCCTATCGTGGCGGGCCCGCGCGCATGATCATGCACGGGCTGGGGCAGGATTATAAATGGCTGGCGATCCTCTATGCGATCTGCCTGATCGCGGCCTTTGGGGTGGGTTTTCCCGCCTTTCAGGGCAACACCGTGGCGGGGGCTGCGGAAAATTCGTTCGGGATCAGCCGTTTCATCACCGGGGCCGTTCTGACGGCGGGGACCGGGTTCATCGTGTTCGGCGGGATCCAGCGGATTGCCAAGGCGTCGGATATCATCGTGCCGGTGATGGCGCTGGGCTATATCGCCATGGCGCTGATTGTCATCGTGCTCAACATCACTGACATTCCCGGCATCGTCGTCATGATCGTCAAGAACGCGCTGGGCTTTGAAGAGGCCGTCGCAGGCGGCATGGGCGCTGCCATCGCCCAGGGTCTGCGCCGGGGTCTGTTTTCCAACGAAGCCGGCCTTGGCTCGGCCCCCAATGTGGCGGCGGCGGCCGATGTGAAACACCCCATCAGCCAGGGGATCACGCAGTCCTTTTCGGTCTTTATCGACACGATCCTGATCTGTTCGTGCACGGCCTTTGTCATCCTGATGAGCGATGTCTACCAGCCCGGCGCCGAGGTGGACGGCGTGGTTCTGACCCAGAACGCTCTGGTCGCACATCTGGGCAACTGGACGCAGTATTTCCTGACCATCGCGGTGCTGCTGTTTGCCTTCAGCTCGATCATCTACAACTACTATCTGGGCGAAAACGCGCTGTCCTTCATGACACCCGCACCGGCCGCGCTGCTGGTCTTCAAACTGGCGCTGATGGCCATCGTGTTCCTGGGCGCGGTGGCCCCCGGTGCGACCACGGTGTTCTTCTTTTCGGATCCGATGATGGGGCTGCTTGCGATCGTGAACCTGCTGGCGCTGATGATGCTGTTCCCGATCCTGCGCCGGGTGCTTCGGGATTTCGACGATCAGCGCAAGGCAGGCGTCGCGCGGCCGGTCTTCAACCCCGAGAACTTCCCCGATCTCGACATCGATCATTCGGCCTGGCACCACAAGGACGCGTCGTAGCGCGGGGGTCTGACAAAGAAAAACGCCCGGCGGACAGATCCCGCCGGGCGTTCCTGAATTCAGCTGTCCTGCAGGCGCAGGACGTGGCCGCTTAGCGGCGCAGGCCGAGACGTGCGATGAGCGACTGGTAACGCGCTTCATCCTTGCCACGCAGATAGTCCAGCAGCTTGCGGCGCTGTGCGACCATCTTGAGCAGGCCGCGACGGCCGTGGTTGTCTTTCTTGTGGGTCTTGAAGTGCTCGGTCAGGGTTGCAATGCGCGAGCTCAGGATCGCAACCTGAACTTCGGGCGAGCCGGTGTCACCATCTTTGGTGCCGTACTCTTTCATGACGCGTGCTTTTTCTTCCGCAGTGATCGACATCGGGGTCTCCTTTGAAAACAATCAGTTAGGGTTATGGCGCAGGCCGGGATGTCGTCCAGCACAGGCCCATGGAGGCCACGCAGGTCATCGATTCCCCGCGCGGATGGGTGCGTATAGTCAAACCGGGCCCAAATGTAAAACCGCAATTGCCCCCGCGGGCCCGGCGGCTACACCCAGAGTTCGGGCTGCTGGCTGTAGCTGATGTAAAGCGGGTGCTTGGGGTGCCCGGCCTTGCTCAGCCCCAGATGGTACAGCTCATGCCCGGCCTGCCGCAGGATCTGTTCCACCTGGGCGCCGCGATCCAGATGCGCGCCGTGGGTGCCCCAGGCGGCGATGATGTCGTCGGCCCAGTCGGCCCCCTGCAGGATCGCCGCGTCGTTTTCGGGGCCGATGGGATCGGCCGCCGCGCGCATCTTGCGCTGATCGGTGTCGCGCCAGGCAAAGATGTTGGTGACGCAGAACGCCCCGAACCCCAGCGTGCGTGCGCGCCGTTCGCAGCGTTCGACCGTGGGATCGTTCTGGACCTCGGTGGCGGTTGACGGGTTCAGCATCACGAACAGCGCCTTGCGCCCGCCCGCATCCCAGACCCGTGTCAGGCTATAGCGATAGCGTTCGCAATCGGAATAGACGGCCACCGATGGCGCGTCGCCCTTGGTATGTTCGCGCGTGATCATTCCAGATTGAACACCCGGTTGGGATGCAGCATGCCGGACTTGTAGACACCGACCGCCACCGGTTTGCCGTCCAGCGATGCCCAGGCTTCGTCGCCATATTCGACATCCGATGCCAGCACCATGCCGGGATTGCCGTTGCGCAGGCGGGTGGCGCCTTCGGGGGTGCAACGCAGCTCGGGCAGGTCGTGCAGCCCCGCTTCGAGCGGCAGCAGGAACGCGTCAAGATCGGGGGTCTTTGCGCCCGCCTCGATCTGGTCGAGCGTGAGGACATCGGCGACCTCGAACGGGCCGGACCACAGGCGGCGCAGGCTGCGCACATGGGCGTGACAGCCCAGGGCCGCCCCCAGATCGCGCGCGATCGAGCGCACATAGCCGCCCTTGCCGCAGGTCATCTCGAGCACCGCGTGATCAGCATCGGGGCGGTCCACCAGCAGCAGCTCTTCCACCCAGAGCGGGCGGGCGGCCAGCTCCAGATCCTCGCCATCGCGGGCGCGCTTATAGGCCCGTTCGCCGTCGATCTTGACGGCGGAAAACTGCGGCGGAACCTGCATGATGTCCCCGATGAACGCGCCCAGGGCTTGGGTGATCTCGGCATCCTCGGGGCGCTGGTCGGATGTGGCGATGACCTCGCCCTCGGCATCGTCGGTATTGGTGGCCTGACCAAAGCGGATGACAAAGCTGTAAGCCTTGAGCGCGTCGGTCACGTAAGGAACGGTCTTGGTTGCCTCGCCCAGGGCGACGGCCAGAACGCCGGTGGCCTCGGGATCCAGCGTGCCGGCATGCCCGGCCTTGCGCGCGTCCATGGCCCAGCGGACCTTGTTGACGACCGCGGTCGAGGTCAGCCCGGCGGGTTTGTCGACCACCAGCCAGCCGGAAATATCGCGCCCTTTGCGCTTGCGTGCCATGAATGCCTCGTGCGTTGACCGGTCACCCGGCCTGTGATGATGAACAAGGCGCGCGGCCTAGCCGATCGCATGGGATCTGTCAATTTCCCAAGGCCACAGGAAGGCCCCTGACGCAGACACCGGAACCGGGGGTAGGTCGGGCTTCAGCCCGGCGCCCGATACGCCTGCTAACGGGGGGCTGCCACCCCGACAATCGGACCCAGCCGGAACCCCACATCCTCGCGCCCCAGTTCGGGCGCATAGATCCGCGACACGTTGCCATCGAAATACAGCGCATTGGGCAGCGCCAGTGCGTCCCGAAACAGCCGTCCGAAATGGTCAAAGGTCACCGGGCGCTGCGAAATGGCAAAGACCGCCCGCGTCCCGTCTGCCGATGTTCCCACCCCGTTGCGGATAAAGCGCGACGTGCTGTCAGGCAGGAACCGTGGATGCAGCGCGCCGTCGATCACCAGCATCGGCCCCGATTGCGATGCCGACCGGCAATCGGGGGCGTCGGCCTGAAACCGCAGGGTTTCGATCACATCCGCCCGCCCGTCGCGCACGCAAAAGACGCCATTGGGCAGCAGCCCGAAATTGCCCGGCCCCGCCCGCGTCACCAGCTGTCCGCGTGTCACGTCGCCCTGCACGTAAAGCCCCACGGGGCTGCGGTCTTCGTGATACATGCCGGCATTCATCGCAAAGACCAGAATCTGGCCATCGGCCTCAAGCGCGCGGGCAACGGCCGGAAACTGACCATAGGGGCGGCCTGTCTCGTCATCCAGAAACAGCCGGATGTCTTCGCGCGTGGCGTCGACCTCGCAGACGGAAAACCCGGCCCCGTCAAATTCCACATCGCGGCAGTCCACCGCCCAAGCGGGCAGGGCGGGCAGAATGGGCAGCACAGCAAACGCCAGCACCGCCCCGATCCGCCGCGCCAGATGCCGCATCAGCTGTCGATGTCCCGGCGCACGGTGTCCTGATCGAACATCCGCCGCGTGTCATCAAGCCGGTCAAATGTCTCGTCGAGCTGAAACCGCAGATCGGGCGAGAACTTGAGGCTCAGCTTTTTCGACACCATCCGCCGCAGCTCGGCCTTGTTGCGCGCGAGCAGAGCGATCACGTCCTCCTGCCCCTTGCCGCCAAGCGGCAGCACATAGGCCGTGGCGATGCGCAGATCGGGGGATGTGCGCACCTCGCCCACGGTGATGGACATGCGGTTGAGATCGGGATCATGCACGTCGCCACGCGCCAGCACATCTGACAATGTGCGGCGGATGAGTTCGCCCACACGAAGCTGGCGTTGCGACGGTCCGGGTCCGTCATGGAACTTGTTCTTGGCCATGGACCCCAATTACGCCTTTGCCCGCCCTTTGCCAAGCGCCGAGCGCTGCCTTAGGAAGGGGCGAAGCGAAACAGGAGACCGCCAGATGACCGACCTGCCAGGCATTGTGATCACCGGGGCGTCGGGCCGTATGGGCCAGATGCTGATCCAGACCGTGACCGCCAGCGACAAGGCGCGGCTGGTGGGCGTGGTCGAGCGGCCCGGCCATGACTGGATCGGCCAGGATGTGGGCCGCGCCATGGGGGGCGCTGAACTGGGCGTGACGGTCACTGATGATCCGCTGGCGGCCTTTGCCCGCGCCCAGGCGGTGATTGATTTCACGGCCCCCTCGGCAACGCTGGAATTTGCCGCGCTGGCCGCACAGGCGCGGGCGGTGCATGTGATTGGCACCACCGGCATGACCGATGATGAAATCGCGGCCCTTGAACCGGCATCGCGCCATGCGGTGATCGTGCGGGCCGGCAACATGTCGCTGGGGGTGAACCTGCTGACGCAGCTGACCAAACGTGTGGCCGCCGCGCTGGATGATGATTTCGACATCGAAGTGGTCGAAGCCCATCACAACCAGAAGGTCGACGCACCGTCCGGCACAGCCCTGATGCTGGGCGAGGCCGCCGCCGAAGGGCGTGGCGTGGTGCTGAGCGATGTGGCCGACCGGGGCCGCGATGGCATCACCGGCGCACGCAAACGCGGCGATATCGGCTTTACCGCCATCCGCGGCGGGGATGTCGTGGGCGAACATGACGTGATCTTTGCCGCAGCGGGCGAACGCATCGTGCTGCGCCATCTGGCGACCGACCGGGCGATTTTTGCCCGTGGTGCGCTCAAGGCCGCGCTGTGGGGTCAGGGCAAGGCGCCGGGGCAGTATGACATGATCGACGTGCTGGGGCTCTGACCCCGGCATCCCATCCGGCGGCAAAACTGATCCGATCGGCGCGGTCTGGCGTATCCCCTGCATCATCACGTGACAGGTGCGGGGTTTGTTATGCTCAGATTGGTTTTGGTGGCGGTGGCTCTGACGGGGTTTGCGGGCCCGGCGGCGGCCGAGTTTCTTAAGATCGACAGCGCCGCGCAGTTCCGGCAGGTGGTCACGGGCAAGACACTGACCCGCCCCCTGATCAAGCTGCGCGTTGATCCCAAAGGCCGGATTTCCGGAAAGGGAATGCAATGGGACGTCACCGGATCATGGAGCTGGCGCGACGGCTATTTCTGCCGTGACCTGGTCTGGGGCGGCGACGATCTGGGCTATAACTGCCAAGAGGTCCGCGTGTCGGGCAACAAGATCCGCTTTACCTCGGACCGGGGGGCGGGTGATTACGCGGATTTCCGCCTGCGCTGATCCGGCGGCATGCGGTGGTCGTGGTCAGAAATCGACCGCGATCCCCTTTTTTTCCCAATCGCCATAGCGCACGGGCTCGGGCCCGTCGCGCCCGCCCAGCTCTTTGGGCAAAGGCGCGTCGGCCTGCGCCTTCCGGCGGCGCTCTTCGGCTTCGGCAAGGGCACGTTGCGCGGCGGGCGGAAGATCGCTGCGGTCGGCTGGGTCGGTCATCGCGGGTTCCTTTGCGGCTTGGCCCTTGATATACGCCCGCCCTCAGAGGCGGCAAGGGACTTGGACAGATGGGCGCATCTCAGATGACAGCGCGAAGCGCGGCGGTGCGGCTGCTTGATCAGGTTCTGGGCGAGGGCCGCCTGATGTCGGAACTGCTGGGCGCAGGCCTGCTGGATCCCCTGCCGCCGCAGGACCGCGCGCGCGCACAGCGGCTGGCGATGGACACGCTGCGCGGGCTGGAGCGCGCCGACAAGCTGCTGTCGCGCCATCTGCGCAAACCGCCGCCGCTGCATGTGCGCAACGTGCTGCGGGTGGGGGCGATTGAACTGGCCACGGGGGGCGCGGCCCATGGCGTGGTCAGCGAAATGGTCGGCATCGTGGGGCGGCACAAGCGTCACGGTGCGCTCAAGGGGCTGGTCAACGCGGTGTTGCGTAAGCTGGCGGACGAAGCCCCGGATCTGTGGCCGCGCCTGCGGGTGCCGCGCCTGCCGCGCTGGCTGCGGGATCCGCTGGTTGCGGCCTGGGGCCGGGATGCCGTGATGGGGATGGAGGCCGCGCATTTCGCCGGTGCCCCCGTTGATCTGACCCCGCGCGATGCCCGCGCGCGGCTGCCCGAGGGCGCGCTTCTGCCCACCGGATCGCTGCGCCTGGAGGCGGCAGGGCAGATTTCGGCGCTGACGGGCTATGACACGGGCGACTGGTGGGTGCAGGATGCCGCCGCCGCGATCCCCGCGCGCGTTCTGGCGGTGCAGCCGGGTGAGGCCGTGCTGGACATGTGCGCCGCACCGGGCGGCAAGACGCTGCAACTGGCGGCGGCGGGGGCCGATGTCACTGCGCTGGACCTGTCGCAGACGCGTCTGGCGCGTGTGCGCGAAAACCTCGACCGCACCGGGCTGCGCGCGCAGGTGGTTGCGGGCGACGCGCGTGAACATGCCGGGCGCTATGATGCGATCCTGCTGGATGCGCCCTGTTCGGCCACCGGCACGATCCGCCGCCACCCCGATCTGCCGCATGCCAAGGACGGGTCCGAATTCATGGGCCTGTTCGAATTGCAGGAACAGATGCTGGACCATGCCTGGGGTCTTCTGAAGCCGGGCGGGCGGATGGTGTTCTGCACCTGCTCGCTGTTGCCCGACGAAGGCGAGGTGCAGATCGAAGAGGCGCTGTCGCGCCATCCCGACATGACCGTTGACCGCGCCGCGCTGGATCTGCCGGGCATCGACCCGGCCTGGGTCACCGAAGAGGGCGGGCTGCGCCTGCGCCCCGACCACTGGGCCGATCGTGGCGGCATGGACGGGTTCTATCTGGCCGCTCTTGTCAAACAGGATGATCAAACCAGATGACAGCTTGGATGACAGGGCGCGCGGCACAAGGTAAGCTATGTTGACCCGTCCGTTCCCCAAAACAGGAAGGCTGCGCTGATGGCGCGACAGACACGTTTCGCCGACCGCATTGCGCGGTTTCGGACCTGGATGCAGCTGCGCCGTTGCCTGCGCCAGCCTGCTCCGACGGGCTTTGCCCTGGCGCCTGAACCCTGGATGATGGGCCAGCTTCTGCGCGGCCGGCAGCTGGCAGGCGGGGTGGTCACCTTTGCGGGGCATACGCTCGAAGGTGGGCGGGACGCGATCTGGACCGCCGCCGCCCCGGATGCCGCGTTCGAGTCCGACCGGCAGGGGTTTCGCTGGCTCGAAGACCTCGCCACCCTGGGCGACAAACCGGCGCGCGCATTGGCGCAGGATTGGATGCTGGGCTGGATCGCCACCTTTGGCAGCGGGGCCGCGCCGGGCTGGCAGCCCGATTTCGTGGGCCGCCGTGTGATCCGATGGATCAACCATGCCGATTTTGTCATGCGTGGCCTGCCCGAGGCTGACCGGGCCCGGATCCTGCACCTGCTGGGCGCGCAGATCCGCTATCTTGCGCTGCGCTGGCCGGACACCACGCCGGGCCTGCCCCGGATCGAAGCGCTGTGCGCGCTGATCCACGGGGCCCAGTCGCTGGACGGTCTGTCGGGGCTGGGCGATGCGGCGCTTGAGGCGTTGGTGCTGGAATGCGACACCCAGATCGGCAGCGACGGCGCCATCCCCGAGCGCAACCCCGAAGCCTTGCTGGACATGCTCACCCTGCTGATCTGGGCGGGCAGTGCGGTGTCTGATCGTGGCCATGCCGTGCCCGGCGGGCTGGTGGCGGCAATCCAGCGGATTGCCCCCGTGCTGCGTGCGCTGCGCCACAGCGACGGATCCCTGCCGCGGTTTCATGGCGGCGGGTCCGGGGTTTCCGGGCGGCTGGATCACGCGCTGGCGGCCAGCGGCGTCACCCGCAGCGCCGATGGCGAACGGGTGATGGGCTATGCCCGGTTGCAGGCCGCGCGGGTCTCGGTGCTGATCGACGCCGCGCCGCCGCCCATCGGGGCGGGATCGCAAAGCGCCCATGCCTCGACCCTGGGCATCGAAGTGACCTCGGGGCGGCGGCCGATTCTGGTCAGCTGCGGTCCGGGTGCGCCCTTTGGCGATGACTGGAAACTGGCCGCGCGTTCGACCCCGTCGCAATCGGTGCTGTGTCTGGATGGCTATTCCAGCGCGCGGGTGGACCTGGACGCCGAAGGCAGCGCGCCGCTGGCCGATGGTCCGACCCAGGTGCCGATCGAACTGCGTCGCACATCAAAAGGGACACGGTTTCAGGCCGGCCATGACGGATATGTGGCCAGCCACGGGCTGACCCATGCGCGCACGCTGATGCTGGGCCTGGATGGCCGGCGCCTGACCGGAGAAGACATGCTGCTGGCCGTCGAGGACGGCGATCGCCAACGGTTTGACCGGGTGCGCCATGCCGCAGGGCCCGATGGTGTGCCGTTCGAGATCCGGTTTCACCTGCATCCCGAAGTCACGTTGCACCATGACGCAACGGAAAATCGCCTCGTGCTGATGCTCAAAAGCGGCGAAGCGTGGTTATTCCTGCATGATGGCAGTGCTGAACTGACTGTCGAAGACAGTATTTACCTTGAAAACGGCCGTTTGGGGCCACGCGCGACAAAACAGGTCGTTCTCACCGGTGCTGCAATGCAGTATTCGACGCGGGTAAAGTGGTCACTGGCCAAGACACAAGCCACTGCCGACGTGACCCGCGACATTCTGAACGATGTCGTCGATCCATACGAATAACGAAGCTGGGACATTCCATCATGACTTCACTCGCCCCGATCCGCCGCGCCTTGCTGTCCGTTTCGGACAAAACCGGTCTTGTCGAACTGGGGCGTGCCCTGGTGGATCGCGGGGTCGATCTGCTCAGCACCGGGGGCACGGCGCAGGCGCTGCGCGATGCGGGCCTGCCGGTGCGCGATGTGTCCGAGGTGACAGGCTTTCCCGAAATGCTCGACGGGCGGGTGAAAACGCTGCACCCGATGGTGCATGGCGCGCTGCTGGCGCTGCGCGACAACCCCGCCCATATGGCATCGGTCGAAGAACACGTGATCGAACCCATCGACCTGCTGGTGGTGAACCTTTACCCGTTCGAAGCCACCGTGGCGCAGGGGGCCGATTTCGACACCTGCATCGAAAACATCGACATTGGCGGCCCGGCGATGATCCGTGCGGCAGCCAAGAATCACGGCTTTGTGTCGGTGGTGGTGGACACCGAAGATTACGATGCGCTGCTGGCGGAGCTGGATGCCAATGACGGCCAGACCACCGCGGCGTTCCGCAAGCGTCTGGCCCAGACCGCCTATGCCCGCACCGGCGCCTATGATGCAGCGGTTTCGAGCTGGTTTGCCACGGCCATCGACGAGCCCACGCCGCGCCGCCGCGCGGTGGCGGGCACGCTGGCGCAAACCCTGCGCTATGGCGAAAACCCGCATCAGGCGGCCAGCTTCTATACCGATGGGTCGGGCCGCCCCGGCGTTGCCACCGCGCGCCAGCTGCAGGGCAAGGAGCTGAGCTATAACAACATCAACGACACGGATGCCGCGTTCGAACTGGTCTGCGAATTCGACCCGGTCGACAGCGCCGCCTGTGCGATCATCAAACATGCCAACCCCTGCGGTGTGGCCCAGGCCGACACCCTGGCCGAGGCCTATCAGAAGGCGTTCGACTGTGACCGCACCAGCGCCTTTGGCGGTATCGTGGCGCTGAACCGGACGCTGGATCTTGAGACCGCGCAGGCCATCACCGGCATCTTCACCGAGGTCGTGATCGCCCCCGATGCCGATGATGACGCGATTGCCGTCTTTGCGGCCAAGCCCAACCTGCGTCTGCTGCTGACCGGCGCGCTGGCCGATCCGCGCGAACCGGGCCTGACGATCCGGCAGGTGTCGGGCGGGATGCTGGTACAGGACAAGGATACCGGTCATGTGGCCCCGCAGGATCTGCGCGTGGTGACCAAGGCCCAGCCGTCCGATGCCCAGATGGCCGACATGCAGTTTGCCTGGAAGGTCGCCAAGCACGTCAAATCCAACGCCATCGTCTATGTGCGTGACGGCGCCACCGTGGGCGTGGGCGCCGGCCAGATGAGCCGCGTCGATTCGGCCCTGATCGCGGCCAAGAAAGCCGAACGCATGGCCGAGGCGCTTGGCCTTGATGCCCCGCTGACCCAAGGGTCGGTTGTGGCGTCGGATGCGTTCTTTCCCTTTGCCGATGGCCTGATGGAGGCCGCCGCCGCCGGGGCCGTCTGTGTCATCCAGCCCGGCGGGTCGATGCGCGACGACGAGGTGATCGCGGCCGCCGACGAAGCCGGGCTTGCCATGGTGCTGACCGGCATGCGCCATTTCCGGCACTGACATGCGGGTGCTGTGGATCTCGGCGCTGCTGGCCTTTGCAGCCGATCAGCTGTCCAAAGGGCTGGTCGTCTATGGCATGGACCTGATTTCGCTGCGCCAGATCCCGGTCTGGCCGCCCTATCTTGTGTTCCGCTATGGCGAAAACACCGGCATCAATTTCGGCCTGTTTTCAGGCGATACCGATGCCGCGCGCTGGATCCTGGTGGGCCTGTCGCTGGTGATCTGTGCGGGCCTGCTGCTGTGGCTGCGCCGCAGCGCGCGCGACTGGCGCGTGCTGGGGGCTGCGGGGCTGTTGATCGGCGGGGCGCTTGGCAATGTCTATGACCGGGTGATCTATGGCTATGTGCTGGATTTCCTGAACATGTCGTGCTGCGGCATCTCCAACCCCTATGTGTTCAACCTGGCGGATGTGTTCATCTTTGCGGGTGCCATCGGTCTGGTGCTCTGGGACGGGGCGTCGTCGGATGCGGCCAAAAAGGGCACGTGACGGGCGTGCCACAATCCTGTAGATCTGCCTGAAACCGGCGGGAGAGTCCCATGCGCGTGGCGCGGAGTTTGACAGTATTGACACTTGCCCTGGCCGTCAGCGCCTGCGCGGACCGGGGCCTGCAGACCGTGGTCAAGAATGGCCGTGGCCCGGATGAATTCCTGGTGATTCCGTCCAAACCGCTGAGCGAACCCGAAAGCTATACGTTCCTGCCCGCGCCGACGCCGGGCGGGGCCAACATCACCGACCAGAACCCCGAAGCCGACGCCATCGCCGCCCTGGGCGGCAATCCGGCGGCGCTGAATTCGACCACGATACCGGGGTCGGACGGGGCGCTGGTCAACAATGCGCGGCGCTATGGAAGTGACGCTGATATCCGCACGGTTCTGGCCCAGGAAGATGCGGATTTCCGCAAACGGCGCGGCCGCTTTGCCAATATCAAGCTGTTCAACGTGGACCGCTATGCCGACGTCTATAGCAGCCAGACCCTGAACGCCGACGAACAGGAACGCCGCTATCGCCAGGCCGGGGTGCCCACACCGGCGGCGCCCCCCGCGACCAAGCAATAGCGCTCACGATTTTGCCAAGCGACTTGAACCTGTGCCCGGCGGGCGTAGGTTTCTGTCATGTTATCGGAGAGCTTCTTATGCTGATCAGCCGTGCTGCCGCCCTGGTGGCCATGCTGTGTGCGCCGCCCGTGCTGGCGCAGACCATGGCCGATGCGGTCACCGAATTCGAACTCGACAACGGGATGCAGGTGATTGTGGTCGAAGACCATCGCGCGCCCGTGGTGCAACATATGGTCTGGTATCGTGCCGGATCGGCGGATGAACCGGCGGGCAGTTCGGGCATCGCGCATTTCCTGGAACATCTGATGTTCAAGGGCACCGACACCCTGGAATCGGGCGAATTGTCGTCCACCGTGGCGGCCAATGGGGGGCGTGACAACGCCTTTACCAGCTATGACTACACCGCTTATTTCCAGCGCGTCGCCGCCGACCGTCTGGGCCTGATGATGCAGATGGAAGCCGACCGCATGCGCAACCTGCGCATGACCGAGGATGAGATCCTGTCCGAGCGCAATGTCATCCTTGAAGAGCGCAACCAGCGCGTCGACAACAACCCCCGCGGGCTGTTCAATGAACAGCTGAACGCCGCGCAATACCTTAACCATCGCTACGGCGTGCCCATCATCGGCTGGCGTCACGAGATGGAGACGCTCGACCGTGAGGCGGCGATCGAATTTTACGACCGCCACTATGCGCCCAACAATGCGGTGCTGGTGGTATCGGGCGATGTCACCCCTGACGAGGTGCTGGCGCTCGCGCGTGAACATTACGGCCCGATCCCGGCCAACCCCGACATCACCGAGCGCGTGCGCCCGCAGGAACCGCCGCAGAACGCCGAGCGCCGGGTGATCTATCGCGATGCACGGGTGGCGCAACCCTATGTGGCGCGCAGCTATCTGGCGCCGGAACGCAACAGCGGCGATCAGGACAAGGCCGCCGCGCTGTTCCTGCTGTCGGATGTGCTGGGGTCGGGGCCGACTGCCTATCTCAAGCAGGTGCTGGAATATGACCAGAAGGTCGCCACCTATGTGGGCGCCTTTTACAGCGGGGTGTCGCTTGATCAGACCAGCTTTGATCTGGTGATCGTCCCGGCCGAAGGCGTGTCGCTCGAGGACGCCGAAGCCGCGCTGGACGCTGCCATCGCCTCCTTTATCGAAACCGGAGTGGATCCCGAACAGCTTGACCGGATCAAGATGCAGCTGCGTGCGTCCCAGATCTATGCGCTTGATAATGTGGACGGAATTGCCAACCTCTACGGGCGCGCGCTGACATCGGGTCTGACGGTGGAAGACATCGAAGCCTGGCCCGAACTGCTGCAGACCGTCACCGGCGAAGACATCGTCGAAGCCGCACGGTCGGTTCTGGTGCCCGAAACATCCGTCACCGGCTGGCTGATGCAAGACAAGGAGGTCACCCAATGATCCGGTTTCTGGTTCTGTCCCTTGGCCTGATCCTGGCCACCCCCGTGGTCGCGGCGGTCGAGATCGAAGAGGTCGAAACCCAAGGCGGGCTGACCGCCTGGCTCGTCGAAGACCACACGTTGCCCTTTGCGGTGATCGACATCCGGTTCCGGGGCGGTACGTCGCTCGATGACCCGGACGCGCGCGGGGCGGTGCATCTGATGACCGGCCTTCTGGAAGAAGGCGCAGGCGATCGCGATTCGCAGGCCTTTGCCCGTGAATTGGAATCGCTCGCGGCCAGTCTCAGCTTTGATGCCAGCGACGACGCGGTGTCGATCTCGGCCCGGTTTCTGACCGAAAACCGCGATCAGGTCATGGCGCTGCTGCGCGATGTGCTGCATGCGCCGCGCTATGATCAGGATGCGCTGGACCGGGTGCGCGGGCAGGTTCTGTCATCCCTGCGCAGCGATGCCACCGATCCCGACGCGATTGCGGGCGAAACGCTGGGGGCGATGATCTATGGCGATCACCCCTATGGCAGCGGCGGCGAAGGCACGATCGACAGCGTATCTGCACTGACCCGCGACGACATGCTGGCCGCGCATGACGCGGTGTTCGCGCGCGACCGGCTTTATGTCGGGGCGGTGGGCGACATCACGGCCGAAGATCTGGGTGTGATCCTGGATGACCTGCTGGGCGATCTGCCCGACACCGGCGCGCCGATCCCCGATCCGGTCGATCCGGTGTTCCAGGGGGGTGAAATCGTGGTGCCCTTTGACACGCCGCAATCGGTGGCGCTGTTTGCCCAGCCGGGCATCGACCGTGACGACCCGGATTTCTTTGCCGCCTATGTGATGAACCACATGCTGGGCGGTGGCGGGTTCGAAAGCCGCCTGATGGACGAGGTGCGTAAAAAGCGCGGCCTGACCTATGGCATCTATTCCTATCTGGTGCCCAAGGATCTGGCGTCGGTCTATTTCGGGTCGGTGGCATCGGCCAATGACCGGATCGCCGAAACCGTGTCGGTGGTGCGCGATGAATGGGCCCAAGCCGCGACGGACGGCTTTACCGAAGACGAGGTGGCCGCCGCCAAGACCTATTTGACCGGGGCCTACCCGCTGCGCTTTGACGGCAATGCGCGGATCGCGTCGATCATGGTCGGCATGCAGATGGATGACCTGCCCATCGACTATATCGCCACGCGCAACGATCAGGTGAACGCGGTCACCGTCGAAGACGTGAACCGCGTGGCCCGCGAATTGCTCGATCCCGAACAGCTGCAATTTGTGGTGGTGGGTCAGCCCCAGGGGCTGGGCGAGGCGTCGAACTGACGCCTCGGGCCCCGCATGCCGCTGGCAGCGGGGCCGTTTGCACGTCATTCGCCGTAAGGCACCCAGACGGTTTTGACTTCGGTCGCCTGCGACAGGAATGTGCGCGCATCGGCCCGCGCCCAGTCGCGGGCCCTGCCATTGTTGACCCAGCTCCGCTTGAGGTTGCCCGCGCTGGCCCGTTCGATCGCCGCCGACAGGTCGGACGACGAAAAGGACCAGACCGCATCCACATCCAGATGGCTGTCCAGCACCGGGGCCAGATCGCTATGTGCGCCGGTCAGGATGTTGACGACCCCCCCCGGCACGTCAGACGTATCGAGAACCTGATAGAAATCGGTGGCCGCCAGCGGATAAGGCTGGCTGGCCGCGATCACCACCCGGTTGCCCATGGCAATGGCCGGGGCCATGGCCGAGACCAGACCCAGCAGGGGGGCTTCGTCAGCGGCCAGAACGCCGATCACGCCCACCGCTTCGCGCATGGCCAGAGCCACCCCGCGCAGTGGGACGGGTCGCACATCGCCATCGAACTTGTCGGCCCAGGCCGCATAGGTAAAGAGACGCTGAACGCTTGCCTCGACCTCTTCAGCGCCGTCCGATCCGCCGGTCATCGCGTCGATGCGACGGGCAAATTCGGTGCCGCGCGCGGCCAGGTTTTCGCCGATGTAATACAGGATCTGTGCACGCAGGTGCGCCGTTGTCCTGGCCCAGCCCGCAGCCCCGCGGGCGGCTTCGACGGCGTTGCGCACATCCTTGCGTGATCCCTGACCCACATGGCCCAGAAGCGCGCCATCGGCGCCGTGCACGGGGGTGGAATAACCGCTGTCGGGGCGCGCCTGCTTGCCGCCCACATACATCTTGGCGGTGCGGTCGATCGCATCCGCAGGCGCCCCGGCGCCCGGCTTGGCCGAAATGGGGGTCAGCGCGGGGCTTTGGGATGCGGGGCGGGTATAGGCCTCGAGCCCTTCCCATCCGCCTTCGCGGCCAAAGCCGCTTTCGCGCACGCCGCCAAACCCGGCGGCCGCGTCAAAGAGATTGGTGGCGTTCACCCAGACCACGCCTGCCACCAGCTTGGGCGCGATATCCAGCGCCAGGTTCACGTTTTCGGTCCACAGCGTGGCGGCCAGCCCGTAGCGGGTGTTGTTGGCCAGAGACACCGCTTCGGCTGGGGTGCGGAACGTGGTCGACACCAGCACCGGGCCAAAGATTTCATCCTGCATCAGCGGGTCAGAGGGCGACAGCCCTTCGATCAGCGTCGGCGGATAGAAGCAGCCCGTGTCGGGCATGTCCACATCCGCCACATGGGTCTGGCCCATGGTGCAGGACGCGACCATGTCGGCCACCCGCGCGCGCTGGATGTCATCGACCACGGCGCCCACATCCACGGCCTTGTCCAGTGGATCGCCCACGCGCAGCTTGTCCATGCGGGCGCGCAGCTTGGCGTGGAACGCATCGGACACGCTGTCCTGAACCAGCAGCCGCGATCCCGCGCAGCAGACCTGACCCTGGTTGAACCAGATCGCATCCACCAGCCCTTCGACCGCGCTGTCGAGATCGGCGTCGTCAAAGACGATATAGGGCGATTTGCCCCCCAGCTCGAGCGTCAGCGCCTTGCCGCTTCCGGCGGTGGCTTCGCGGATGCGCCGCCCCACCTCGGTCGAGCCGGTAAAGGCGATCTTGTCCACATCATCATGGGTCACGATCATTTCGCCCACCGCGCCGTCACCGGTGACGATGTTCACGACCCCGTCGGGCAGGCCGGCTTCGGCACAGATTTCGGCAAACAGCAGCGCGGTCAGCGATGTGTATTCCGCCGGTTTCAGCACCACGGTGTTGCCCATGGCCAGCGCCGGCGCGATTTTCCACGACAGCATCAGCAGCGGGAAATTCCACGGGATGATCTGGCCGCAGACCCCGATGGCGCGGCGGTCGGGCAGTTCGTCTTCCATCAGCTGGGCCATGCCCGCGTGGTAGTAGAAATGCCGCTGCGCCTGGGGCACGTCGATGTCGCGCGATTCGCGGATCGGCTTGCCATTGTCCAGCGTTTCGAGAACCGCAAACAGCCGCGCGTGTTTCTGCAGCAGCCGTGCTAGCGCATAAAGATGACGCGCCCGGCCCGGCCCGCCCAAGGCTTCCCAGCCCGGCTGGGCAGCGCGGGCGGCGGCCACGGCGGCATCTACATCGGCTGCCTGCGCCTGGCTGAGCGTGGCCAGCACTTCGCCCGTGGCGGGGTTGCGGCTGTCGAACCCGTCCGCGGCGGCGGTAAAGGCGCCGTTGATGAAATGGCCGAAGGCACCATCGCTGCGGGCCAGCCACGCGCGGGCGGCGGATGCGCTTTCGGGGGCGGGGCCGTAATCCATGGTCTCGAAGATCTCTTTGACGCTCATCTCTTGCTCTCTTTGCAAAGGCGTGGGCCTAGCCCATGGCGTGACGGTGGCTGGCGGAATAGGCGCCGGTGACATGGTGTTCAAGCTGGCGCTCGATGTCGCCCAGCAGCGACGACGCGCCAAAGCGGAACAGGTCGGGTTCCAGCCAGCGATTGCCCAGCTCTTCCTTGATCAGGCTGAGATAGACCAGCGCGTCCTTGGCCTTGGAAATGCCGCCTGCCGGTTTATAGCCGACGCGGTATCCGGTGCGCGCGTGATAGTCGCGGATCGCGCGGATCATCACCAGCGACACCGGCAGCGTGGCATTGACGCTTTCCTTGCCGGTCGAGGTCTTGATGAAATCGGCCCCCGCCATCATGCAGATCAGTGATGCGCGCGCCACGTTGCGCAGCGTGCCCAGCTCTCCGGTGGCCAGGATCGCTTTGACATGGGCGTCGCCGCAGGCATCGCGAAAGGCGCGCATTTCATCATAAAGCGCCTGCCAGTTGCCTTCGAGCACATGCCGGCGCGAGATCACGATGTCGATTTCTTCGGCCCCCGCCGCGACGCTTTCGCCGATTTCGGCCACCCGCAGGTGAAAGGGCGACAGACCGCCCGGAAAGCCGGTGCTGACGGCGGCCACCGGAACGCCCGATCCCCTGAGCGCGGCAACGGCGGCAGGCACCATGTCATGATAGACGCAGACCGCGCCCGTGGTGATCGGATTCATGCCAAGCGCGGCCAGCAGATCGGGGCGCACCGGCTGCATCGCCTTGGCACAGAGGCGCCGCACGCGGGCTTCGGTGTCGTCGCCCGACAGGGTGGTCAGGTCGATCAGCGTGATCGCCCGCAGCAGCCAGGCCGCCTGATGATCCTTTTTAACCGACCGCCGGCCCGGCAGGCTGGCGGCGCGCCGTTCGATGGCGGATGTGTTGGCCTGCACGCTGCGCACCCAGTCCATGTCCAGATCCATGCCCGGATTGCGCGGCTCGGTCACCTGCGGCAGCATTTGGGTTTCTGTCAGCGTCTCGGCTTGCATCGGTTCACCCCGGTTGATTGCCCGCGCAAGCTGGCATGCAGGCCGGGGCTTGGCAACCGGCGTGGCGCCCGGTTTCGCGCCATCCGCGACATTTGTGACTGCGAATAAGTCGCAATTGCGTTGACTCAGTTGCGAATGACTCTCATATCTATCGTCAACCGCGATGAGGAGATGACTTTGATGCTGTCACGACGTCTGGTGTTGTCTGGCTTTGTTGCCGGGGCAGGGGCCCTGGCATTGCCCGATTTGCTGCGTGCGGCGGCGCCGCTGAATGTGGTGGCGACCACGGGCATGATCGCCGATGCGGTTGCGCGTATCGGTGGCGATCAGGTGGTGGTCAAAGGGCTGATGGGCCCCGGTATTGATCCGCATGCCTATCGCCAGACCCGCAGCGACATCGTGGCCATGACCCGCGCCGATCTGGTGCTGTGGCATGGTCTCTACCTCGAAGCGCAGATGGAAGATTTCTTTCACGATCTGGACCGCAAACGCGATGTGATCGCTGTGGCCGAAACCCTGCCGCAGGATGCGCTGCGTGGCCATGACGATTATGACGACAAGTTCGATCCGCATGTGTGGATGGACCCCGCGCTCTGGGCGCTTGTGGTGCAGGGGATTTCGGACACGCTGATCGACGCACGCCCCGAGGCCGCCGACATCTTTGCCGCCAACACCGCCGCCTATCTGGCCGAGCTGGACGCCCTGGGCGCCTATGCCAGCGCCACGCTGGCTCAGGTGCCGCAACCGGCCCGCGTGCTGCTGAGCGCCCATGACGCGTTTGGCTATTTCGGCGACGCCTACGGGTTCGAGGTGTTGGGCATTCAGGGCATCTCGACCGAAAGCGAAGCCGGTCTGAACCGGATTGCCGAACTTGTGGACATGCTGGTCGATCGTCAGATCGGTGCGGTCTTTGTCGAAAGCTCGGTGTCCGATCGCAACATTCGCGCGGTGATCGAAGGCGCTGCGGCCAAGGGGCACACTGTGTCCATCGGCGGCGAATTGTACAGCGATGCCATGGGCGAAGCAGGCACATATGAAGGCACCTATATCGGCATGATCGACCACAATGCGACGGTGATTGCCCGCGCGCTTGGGGCGGATGTGCCGCCGGGCGGGCTGAATGGCAAACTGGCGGCGGGATCGTGACATGACCCTGACCCTTGCCGCCGTTGACGGCGCCACCACGCCCGAACATCTTGATCACAGCCCGCTGGCGGTGCGCGGCATGACCGTGTCCTATGGCCAGAAACCGGCGGTGTTTTCGGTGGACATGACCGTGGTGCCCGGCGCCATGACGGCGATCATCGGGCCCAACGGGGCGGGGAAGTCGACGCTGCTCAAGGCTGCGCTTGGCATTGTGCCCGCGGTCTCGGGTCAGGTGACGGTGTTTGGCCAGCCTCTGGCGCAGGCGCGCGCGCGCATTGCCTATGTGCCGCAGCGCGCCAGCATCGATTGGGATTTCCCGACCCGCGTGATCGACGTGGTGCTGATGGGGCTGTATCGCGAACTGGGGCTGTTGCGCCGGCTGCGCGGCCATCATCGCGCGCGCGCGCTGGAGTGTCTGGACCGGGTGGGCATGCGCGGCTTTGCCGAACGTCAGATCGGTCAGCTGTCGGGGGGCCAGCAGCAACGGGTGTTCCTGGCCCGCGCGCTGGCGCAGGGGGCCGACCTTTATCTGCTTGATGAGCCCTTTGCAGGGGTCGATGCGGCCACCGAAAAGGCGATCATCAGCGTGCTGAAATCGCTCAAGGCCGATGGCAAATCGGTGGTGGTGGTGCATCACGATCTGGCCACCGTGACCGATTATTTCGATCATGTCTTTCTGATCAACACCAGCCGGGTGGCCCAAGGCCCCGTGGCGGACGCCTTTACCCCCGACACGCTGCAGGCCGCCTATGGCGGGCGGTTGGCGACTCAGCAGATCGAACAGATCGCCCGCGCCTGACATGTTGACTGACGCGCTGACGCTGCAGCTTGGCTATAACGCCACGCTGGTTGCCATCGGGGCGGCCCTGCTGGGGCTGGCCGCAGGCGTGACCGGCACGTTCCTGTTTCTGCGCAAACGGGCACTGGTGAGCGATGCGATTTCGCATGCCACGCTGCCCGGTGTGGGGCTGGCCTTTCTGGTGCTGGTGGCCCTTGGCGGAGACGGACGGTCGCTGCCCTGGCTGCTGGTGGGATCGGCGATCAGCGCCTGGATCGGGCTGCTGTCTGTGGGGTGGCTGACGCGCCGCACGCGGCTGGCCGAAGATGCCGCCATCGGGGCGGTTCTGTCGGTGTTCTTTGGCTTTGGCATCGTGCTGCTGACCGTGATCCAGACGCTGGGCCGGGGCAAGGCGGCGGGGCTTGACGGGTTCCTGCTGGGATCCACCGCAGGCATGCTGCGCGCCGATGCGCTGCTGATCGCGGGGGGCGGGGCGCTGGTGCTGCTGGTGGTGCTGGTGCTGCACCGCCCGATGATCCAGGTGGCCTTTGACAGCGAATATGCGGCGGCGCGGGGCCTGCCGGTGCACCGGATTGATCTGGCGATGATGGGGCTGGTGCTGGCGGTGACGGTTGTCGGGCTCAAGATCGTGGGGCTGATCCTGATCGTGGCGCTGTTGATCATCCCGCCGGTCACCGCCCGCTTCTGGACCGAACGCGCCGGGCGCGTGGCCCTGCTCGCGGGTCTCTTCGGAGGTCTCTCGGGCTATATGGGGGCCGCGTTGTCGGCCACTGCGCCCAACCTGCCCACGGGCCCGATCATCGTGCTGGTGGCCTTTGCGATCTTCCTGGGTTCACTGTTCTTTGCGCCGGGGCGCGGCGTTCTGGCGGCTGTGCTGCGCCACCGCCGGTTCCAGATGCGCGTGCATATGCGCCAGGGCCTGCTGGCGCTAGCCCAGGGGCAACCGATCTACGAAGCGCTCACCCTGCGGCTGCTGCGCCGCGCGGGGCTGGTGCGCCCCGACGGGGTCGCCACTGATGACGGGCGGGCCCGTGCCGCCAAGGCTCTGCGCGATGAAAAACGCTGGGAAATCGTGCGAAGGGATCTCACGCACGAGGCCGCGGCCCAGCTTTATGACGGGCTGCGCCCCATCGAAACCGTGCTGACCGCCGACCAGATCGACGAGATCGACGCCCGCATCCCCCCCGCCACCGGAGTCCCGGCATGAGCGGCGCCGAATTTGTCCCCCTGTCCCTGACGCCGCTGCTGATCGGCATCTGCGCCGCGCTGGCCTGTGCGCTGCCGGGCAATTTTCTGGTGCTGCGCAGGCAGGCGCTGATCGGAGACGCGATCAGCCATGTGGTGCTGCCGGGGATCGTGGTCGCCTTTCTGGTGACCGGCGTGGTGGCCACCTGGCCGATGATGTTGGGGGCGGCGGGGGCCGCGCTGGTGTCGGTGGTGCTGATCGAGGCGGTGCGCCGCCTGGGCCGGGTGGAACCGGGGGCGGCCATGGGCGTGATCTTTACCGCCATGTTTGCCGCAGGCGTGCTGTTGCTGGAACAATCCGACACGTCATCGGTGCATCTGGATGTAGAACACGCGCTTTATGGCAATCTGGAAAGCCTGATCTGGCTTGATGCCACCGGCTGGGCGTCGCTGGTCGACCCCGAGGCGCTGGCCGGTCTGCCGCCCGAACTGCTGCGCATGGCGCTTACGCTGGTGGTGGTGATCCTTGGGCTTGGCCTGTTCTGGCGCCCGCTGGTCCTGTCGACCTTCGACGAAGGCTTTGCCCGCACCATGGGGATCCGAGTGAATGCGCTGGGCATGGCGTTGGTGATCGTCGCGGCCATCGCTGCCGTGGCCGCCTTTGACGCCGTGGGGTCGATCATCGTGATTGCCATGTTCATTTGCCCCCCTGCCGCGGCGCGGATGATGACCAACCGGCTGGAAGGCCAGGTGGCCTGGAGCGTTTTCTTCGCCGCGATCTCGGCCATTCTGGGTTATGTGCTGGCGGGGTATGGCCCGTTGTGGTTGGGGGCCGCGGATGCGGTATCGGCTGCGGGCATGATCGCCACGGTGTCGGGGCTTATCCTGGCGCTGGCGGCGAAATTCGGCCCTTGCCGCAGCCGCACGGGCG
>JAOXSC010000117.1 GCA_025800215.1 Marinibacterium sp. | reverse complement strand
CACCGACCGATGATGTCTGGGGATGGGCTGGTGGTGCGCGTGCGCCCTCGGCTGGCGCGGCTGACCGCGCCACAAGCGCTTGGTCTGTGTGAACTGGCCCAGCAGTTTGGAAATGGCACAATCGACCTGACCAACCGCGCGAACCTGCAATTGCGCGGCGTACAGGAAAGTGAGCACCGGGCTTTGCTATCGGAACTGTCCGCGCTTGGGCTGCTGGATGCGGAGCCGGGTATCGAGGTCCGTCGCAACATTCTGGTCTCGCCGCTCTACCAGCCGGGTGACCTGACCGCACGGCTGACACAGGACTTGACCGACCGTCTGAGTGAGCTGCCCGCGCTGCCGGCCAAATTCGGCTTTGCCATCGACACAGGGCCGACGCGCCTGCTGGCCGCAGATTCGGCCGATATCCGGGTGGAGCGCTCCGCCGATGGGCTGATCCTGCGCGCGGATGGGGCACAGACAGGACGTTTAGTCTCCGAGGCCGAGGCCATTGATCACCTGATTGCTCTGGCCACGTGGTTTGCGGAGGTCTTCACACCAGACACCCGCCGCATGGCGCGGGCCGTGGCAGCGTTTGGTCTGCCTGAGGAGTGGCAGGGCAGCGACCCCGGCCCCATCGGTTCATCGTTGAAACCGGGCGCTTGCGATCTGGGCAGCCTTTTGGGCGCGGCCTTCGGGCAATTGCCCGCAAATGAGCTGCGCGCGCTGATCCGCGACAGCGGCGCCTCTGCCCTGCGCGTCACCCCGTGGCGGCTGATCCTGCTGGAAGGCGGGGCGGCGATACCCGCCTCAGGTTTTGTCTCGGACGGCACCGACCCGCTTATGACCACCGACGCCTGCCCCGGCGCTCCGTTCTGCCCGCAGGCGCAAATGGAAACCCGCGATATTGCGCGCGCTTTGGCCCCACGTGTACCCGGCACTCTTCATGTCTCGGGGTGTTCCAAAGGGTGCGCCCGGATGGGCCCCGCGGATGTGACTTTAGTCGGCCGGAACGGACGATTTGATCTTGTCAAACAGGGCCGCGCGGGGGATGAGCCTATCCTGCGCGGGCTAAGCCCCGAAACACTGATGACGATGGACTTCACCTGATGCCCTACACTTACGAAACCGACGGCGCGGCAATCTACAAGGAGAGCTTTGCCACCATCCGGTCCGAGGCCGATCTGGCCCGGTTCGACGCCGATGAAGAGCAGGTCGCCGTTCGGATGATCCACGCGGCTGGCATGGTCGGGCTGGAAGAGTTCGTCCATTTCTCGCCCGGTTTCGTTAGCGCCGCACGCACTGCGCTCGAAAACGGCGCACCGGTCCTGTGTGACGCGCGCATGGTCAGCGAGGGCGTGACCCGTTTCCGCCTGCCCGCCGAGAATGAGGTGATCTGCACCCTGCATGACGCGCGCGTGCGCCCTCTGGCCGCTGAGATGAGCAACACACGCTCGGCCGCAGCGCTTGAGCTGTGGCGCCCGCATCTTGAGGGCGCTGTGGTCGCCATCGGCAACGCGCCGACGGCTCTGTTTCACCTGCTGAACATGCTGGAAGACCCCGACTGCCCACGCCCCGCTGCCATCATCGGCTGCCCT
>JAOXSC010000108.1 GCA_025800215.1 Marinibacterium sp. | reverse complement strand
TTTGGCGAGCGCTATACCCGCCATAGCAAGGCACTGGTTGCGGTCGGATCTGGTCAGGGCGCGGATCAGGAAACCGGGATGCGCACCGAGTTTGTTGCCCTTGCCAACCCCTATACCGATACGCTTGAGGATGGGTTGCCCGTGCGCCTGCTCTGGGCCGGAAAGCGGCGCGGCGATGCCCAGATCGAGGTCTACGCACAGGCCCCCGATGGCACCGTGACCACATCGCAGATACGCACCAATTCCGACGGAGAGGCCCTGATCCCCGTCATACCGGGACATCGCTATTTGCTGAACGCGGTTGTGCTGAACCCGCTCTATAATCAGCCAGATGTCTGGGAAACGCTCTGGGCCGCGCTGACATTTGCGGTGCCCGCGCCCTGAAAAACCCGCCCCAGCGCTGGCTGGGGCGGGTCTAAGTTACTTCTGGAGGTCGTCATCCTCGGCCAGATCGGCCATGGCTTCGTCATCCAGCTCTTCGTCGTCGTAATACCCGTCGGCCCGCAGCTGCGCCTCGCGCTTTTTCTCGACACGGCCCACAAGGAAGATCGAGACCTCATAAAGCCCGTACACCACAACAAACAGGATGATCTGAGTGATCACATCCGGCGGCGTTACCAGCGCGGCCAGCACAAGGATGGCCACAACCGCGTATTTGCGCACCGAACCCAGCCCCTCGGCCGAGACCAGCCCCGCCTTACCCATCAGCGTCAGCAGAACCGGCAGCTGAAAGCACAGGCCAAAGGCCACGATAAACTTGATCGTGAGGTTGAGATATTCCTGCGCCGAGCCCTGGAACACCACGCTAAGCGGCGCGGCCTCGTCCCCCGCAACAGCCTGTCCTTCTGCACCAAACTGCTGAAAGCCCAGAAAGAAATCATAGGCCAGCGGGGTCACCACGTAGAACGCAAAGGCCGCCCCCAGCAGGAACATGAAGGGCGACGCCACAAGGAACGGCAGGAACGCGTTCTTTTCCGTCCGGTAGAGGCCCGGCGCCACAAAGCGCCACATCTGCAACCCGATATAGGGAAAGGCCAGAATGAACCCGCCCAGCAGCGATACCTTGATCGCGACGAAGAACCCTTCCTGCGGCGAAATGAAGATCAGGTCGCAATCCTGCCCGCGTTCGCCCAGCACCTGGCAGAGTGGCGCCGTCAGAAAGTTGAAGATCGGCGTGGCAACGGTGAAGCACAGCACCATCCCCACCAGAAAGGCCACCACACAATGAATGAGCCGCGTGCGCAGTTCGGCCAGATGTTCGATCAGCGGTGCGGCGCTGTCGTCGATGTCGTCGCTATGGCTCATGTCTTGTCTTCACCTGCGGGCGGTGCGGATTTCAGCGCCGCCTCGTATTCTTCGGCCTTGGCCAGCGCCTCGGCGGCTTCCTTGGCCTTGCGCTCGGCGGTGGCGCGGGCAGTGGCCGCGTGGATCTTCTTGGCGTTTTCGGCGCGTTCGGCAGCAAGTTTTCCGGTTTCGCTGTTGGGGTCGAATTTCGACGGGTCGAGCCCCGATGTCAGATCCGATGTCGCCTTTTTCACACTGTCCATCGCCGTGCCAACCGGGTTCGACGCGGCCTTGAGCCCCTTGGCGATGTCATTGACCCCGCTTTGATCGGCGGCATCATTCATGGCACGGGAAAATTCGCGCGCCATGCCACGCATCCTGCCGACCCACTGGCCGACATTGCGAAACAGCACCGGCAGGTCCTTGGGGCCGATCACGATCAGCGCCACGATGCCGATGACCAGCAGTTCCGTCCAGCCCAGATCGAACATGCGCGGTTATGCCTTGTCCTTGTCGGTCTGAACCTCGGCCTGGGGCGTGATGTCCTTGGCGTCGGCGGCGGCGTCGGCCTCTTCGATTTCCTTGCTGCCGTCGCTCACGCCTTTCTTGAAGGCGGTGATGCCTTTGCCGACCTCGCCCATGAGCGAGCTGATCTTGCCGCGACCGAACAGCACCAGCACCACGACAGCGATGAGCAGAAGGCCGGGAAGGCCGATATTGTTGAGCATATCCGTCTCCTCTTGGATCTTGCAGGGCAGATGTCCCTAGTCAGCCCCGATCTAGCGCGGCCGGGGCATGGGGCGCAAACAGGAAGCCGGGCATTTTGCAGCGATCACGGGAAATCGACCGGTCGCGGTGGGGTGGCGAAACTCAACTGACAGGTTTATGTCAGTTGATACCCCCTAGATCAGACCCATCCTAAGCAAGAAAGGACAAACCGATGTTCACCTTCCTCTCCCGCCTGCCCGCGCCGCAGCTGTCCCCCGCCGAGCCCGGTAGCACTGACCAGACCGTGGCTGAAATCGTCACTTTCCGCCTGCGGCCCGGCGCGGATGCGGGCGCGCTGGTGACGGCGGCCCAGGGCACCCAGGCGTTTCTGGCCGCCAGCGGCGCGGTGCTGGCGCGCAGCCTGTCGCAGGATGAAGACGGGCTCTGGACTGATCACATCCTGTGGCGGTCGATGGCAGCAGCCAAGGAAACCGAAGCTGAGGCCATGACCCGCCCCGAATTCGGCGCCTTCTTTGCGCTGATGGACGACAGCAGCGTCAGCCTGCGCCACGCGCCGGTGCACTTGCAGAGCGCGTGATGCCCGTGGCAGGGTCGCCCCATGCGCCGGAGTGACCGCCTTTTCGACATCATCCAGATCCTGCGCGACGGCAAGCTGCACCGCGCGCAGGACATTGCCGACCGGCTCGAGGTGTCGGTGCGCACGATCTATCGCGACATGGACACCCTGGCCGCCTCGGGCATCCCCGTCGAAGGCGAACGCGGCGTGGGCTATATGGTGCGCGACCAGATCACGCTGCCGCCGCTGAACCTGACACCGGCCGAGCTTGAGGCACTGAACCTTGGCATGGCAATCGTGGCCGAAGCCGCCGATGCCGAGCTGCGCACCGCCGCCCGATCTCTGGCCGACAAGGTGGATGCCGTTCTGCCCGAACAGACCATCGCCGAGGCGGACGCATGGAAATTCGCCGTCTACCCCTTTGCCAATGCCGCGCGCGGGTTGTCGCATATGGCCGCCCTTCGCGCAGCGATCAAGACGCGGCAGAAACTGCAGCTCGACTACAGACGCATCGACGGGGCGCTGAGCACGCGAACGGTGCGCCCGCTGCACATGGAGTATTGGGGGCGGGTCTGGACGCTGACCGCCTGGTGCGAGCTGCGCAACGATTTCCGCGTCTTCCGCGTCGATCTGATCGAAACCGCACAGGCCCTGCCCGAGCTTTTTGCCGATGAGCCCGGTAAACGCCTCAGCGACTACCTCGCCCGGCCCGACTGACCCGACCAAACGCCACCGCCCCGCGATCTGCATCCCGTCCGACATGCGAGGCTCTGCCTCGCGCTCCGAGGTATTTTCCGCCACAAAGAAGCATGAGCCCGCGCCTTCTTTGTGGCCCGAAATACCTCGGGGGAGGCGCGCGCAGCGCGGCGGGGGCAGCGCCCCCGGATAGGGGCCGATCCCTGCTTGCGCCGCCAGCATAAATGCATAATGAAAGAGCGCACGACCGAGACCTTAGATGACCGTCAGTCTTTGCCCTCATGACCCGGCCTGGGTTTTGGCCTTTGATCGCGAAGCCCGCGCCATTGCGCTCGCGCTGGCCCCTTGGCCCATCCGGCTTCATCACATCGGCAGCACCTCTGTTGCGGGATGCATCGCCAAGCCAATCATTGATCTGCTTGGCACGGTCGGCGATCTTGATCGGTTTGACGCCGTATCCGATGCCATTTCCGGGCTCGGCTACGAAGCCATGGGGGCGCTTGGCATCGAAGGGCGGCGTTATTTTCGCAAGTTTGATCTGGACGGAGCGCGCAGCCACCATCTGCATGTCTTTACCGCCGGGTCCCCGCATGTGGCGCGCCATCTGGCCTTTCGCGACTATCTGCGGGCCCACCCAAAGGTGGTTGCCGCCTATGGGCGTCTCAAGACCGATCTGATCGCCAGCGGGGCGGGCGCATGGGAGGCCTATATTGACGGCAAGGCGGGTTTTGTTGCCGCCACCGAAGCCGATGCTCTGCGCTGGTCCGCAACCCGTGAGCAGGCGCGCGCGCCGACCGAAGACTGAGGCTTAGGCCGGGAACACGAAACAGCGGTCACGGGGGACGCGCAGCCACATGGTTTTGCCCTTCGCGGGCAAAAACACGTTGGGCACCGTGGCTTTCAGGATGGAGCCGTCGTGATCCATGCGGAACTCCACCAGGCTTTCATGCCCCATGAAGCGCGCACGCTCGACCGTGCCCCGCGCAGAAACCCCTTCGCCCGCTGTGGGCCGTGGACCCGATCCGTTGCGGTCGAAATCGATGCGGACATGCTGAGGCCGGAACACGATGTCCACATCCGTACCGTCCGGGACACCTGGCGCCAGAAAGCGGCCAAAGGGCGTGTCGGCCAGCGCCCCGGTCACCCGCGCGCGCAGGATATTGGCATCGCTGAAGAACATGACCGCCGCGCGATCGGTGGGGCGGGTATACACATTGTAGGGCGCCCCCTGCTGCACGATCCGGCCATCCCGCATCAGCGCAATTTCGTCGGCCATGCGCATGGCTTCTTCGGGTTCGTGGGTGACCAGCAGCACAGCAGTGTTTTCGGCCTTGAGCAGATCCAGCGTTTCATCCCGAATGCCGTCGCGCAGCCGGTTGTCCAGCCCCGAAAACGGTTCGTCCATAAGCATCACGCGTGGGCGCGGAGCCACTGCGCGCGCGAGCGCCACGCGCTGCTGCTCGCCCCCCGAAAGCTGATGCGGAAAGCTGTCGATATGTCGGCGCAGATGCACCCGGTCGAGCATCTCTTCGATGCGGGCGCGGCGGGCGTCACGATTGCCAGTCAGGCCAAACCCCACATTGTCGGCCACGCTGAGATGCGGGAACAGCGCAAAATCCTGGAACATCAGCCCGATGCCGCGCCGTTCGGGCGGCAGGCGGAACACGGTGTCGCAGATCAGCTTGCCATCGACCCAGATTTCGCCGCTGTCCTGCATTTCGACCCCAGCGATCATGCGCAGCGTGGTCGATTTTCCGCAGCCGGACGGGCCCAAGAGGCACGTCACCTGCCCCGGCAGGATCGACAGCGACACATCATCCACCACGGCGCGCCCATTGAAGGCGCGCCTGATGTTGCGAATCTCGAGCCGCGGGGGCGCGTCACCGGAGCCTTGTATCTGCACGATCTGCCTCTGCCGTCTTCCTGAGCAGTTTGCTCAGGCTCCGCCGCAGATAGCAACCCGCGCCGCCAAGCTCAAGCCGCTCGGGCTAGCAGCACGGCACCGGGCTGCTGCTGTCCTGACCAAAGGGGCTGGCCGCGCCGCAGCCTTCGAAGATCCCGTAATGGGTGTCAAACGACCCGAAGAGGTCAAAGTGGCGGGCAAAGCGGGTGTCGGCCAGCATCCGATAGCTGTTGCCGCAGACAGGAACGATCTTGCCGGTTTCAAAGACATGGTGATCATCAAGGGCAAAAGCATGCGGGGCGTGCTCGACCGTACCGCGATAGCGCACGGCATGGCCGTAGTCTTCGCAATCGGGTTCAAGCCCGGACAGTTTGAACAGCCGATAGGTCGCCGACAGGAAGGACAGAGGCGCCACGCGGGCCTCGAGCAGCGGGTTTTCGATGGTCAGCGGGCGTTGCGTGACAAGGCGGGGATCGTCAAAACCGTTTTGACGCGCGAGGCTGAGGAAATCATTCCAATAGAGCGCCCCTGACAGGCATTCGCCATAAAGCACCTCATCTTCAGCCATGGCCGCCGGGACGCGGCGATCGGCGTAGACATCGGAAAAGTACATCTCGCCGCCGTCGCGCAGCAACCGGTGCGCGCCGCGCAGCACCGCGCCCTTGTCGGTGGCGAGGTTGATCACACAGTTGGACACGATGATGTCGAAGCTGCCCGGATCGAGTGGCAGATCGTCGAGCCGTTCGATGACGCCCTGATGAAAAGACACGTTCGACGCGGCATGGCCGAAGCGTTCGGCATGCCAATCGACATGGCGGCGCGCGACGTCCAGCTGGGCCGGGGTCATGTCGACCCCCACCACCGCGCCGCTTTCGCCCACCATCTGCGACAGCGCATAAACATCGCGCCCCGCGCCGCAGCCCAGATCGAGGATCCGCATGCCGGTCAGGTCCAGCGGCGCAATGAGCCCGCAGCCATAGTAGCGCGTGAGCACATCGTCATGAATGTTCGACAGCACCGCTTTGACATGGTCGGGCATGTCATCGGGCGTGCAGCAGGCATTGGTTTGCAGGTCGTCGCTGCTTTGCAGGACGGCGCCGTAATAATCCTGCACGCTTTCATGCTTGGTGACATCGTCTTTCATGGCGGGCCTTTCGTATCTCTTCTGAGCTTACATCGCTAAGCCCACAAGGGCCGGGTCGCCATGGGATGCGGGCCATGTTCAAGCAAGCGTGAAGAGACGTCAGTTTCGCGGCACATGACTGCCCGTTTTCCAGTCAGGTTTCGCCGCCTTTGGCGTCGACCAAGGCAGGGGGCTCTGCCCCCTCTGGCTGCGCCATTCACCCCCGAGGTATTTGCCGCCACAAAGAAGGGCGGGCCTCGTGCTTCTTTGTGGCCAAAAATACCTAAATCCCAACACCGGCCGGATGCGGTACGGCTGGCTTGTTCAGGCGGTCAGGTCGAAATCGGCCCCGCCCAGTACCTGGCCATTCACCTGAATGTCGATCCGGTGGCGGCCGGGATGCAGGCGATAGGTCGTCGCGTCGCCTTTGAGCCTGTGGGCCTTGGTCAGCACCTGAGGTTTCTCGGGGCCCAGGGTGATCTGTTTGAGCTTCTGTACCTTGGGGCTGAGCGTGCCGTCCGCCTTGCGGCGCCAGAACAGGTAGTCGACAATCGCTTTGCAGGGGGCACTGGCCGACAGGGTCACCTCGATCGGCAGCACCTCGCCGATGGCGAGACGCGCAGGGATGTTGAGACGTTCCAGCATGATCGGGGCGCTTGGGTCAAAGCCGAGATGCTGCAGGGCCTGGGGGTGGCCGGATTTGACCAGGCTGCGCAGGGCGTGGCTACTGATCCAGGCCAGCTCTCGGGGTGTCTGGCGCGTCATGGTCTGCCAGGTGGACAGCCGCTCCAGCACCGCGTCGGGGTCGGATTTAGCGATGTCATTGAGGTGATTGGCCACCGAGCGCGTCACATAGCGTGTGGCATCCCCATGCAGCCGGTCCAGCAGAGGCAGGGTCTGCGCGGGCGCAAGCCCCACGCCCTGCCCCCAGGGCAGGCGCGGTCGGGTGCCTTCGCTGACCAGGCGGCGCACGTGATAGTTGGGATCGTCTGCCCAAGAGGTCAGCGTTTCAAGCACCGCGTCCGGCCATCGGGCAAGAACCGGGCGCAGCGCCCATTCCATGGAAAACCGCTGGGTGATCTGGCGCAGCACGTCCAGAACCGGCTGCGGGCTGTCATCGGCCAGCGCCACGGCCGCTTCGCCCAAGGGCGCATAGATGAAATCGCCGAAATCATTGTCGCTGAGCGTGGGATCCAGCGGTGCGGGCAGCGCGGCCACCAAAAGCGGGCCCGCCGCCGCCAGATCATCGGGCAGTTCGGCCCGCAGGGCGTCGGCGATGCAGGTGATGCGCGCCTTGAGCTCAAGGTCCGGCAGGCGTGCCATCACCGTCGCCTGAAACCGGTCGGCATCGAAGCCCGGCGCCACGGCGGCAAAGCGCGCGCCCAGCCCTGCCACCTTGTCGGCATTGAAGAGCTGGTCTTTCAGCGAATAGCCCGCTGCCATTGGGTCAGAGCGTGGCGTTGGTGGCGCCGCCATCCAGCAGGATGTTCTGGCCCACGATAAAGCCCGCATGCTGCGAACACAGGAACGCGCACATCTGCCCGAATTCGTCCGCCGTGCCATAGCGGCCTGCGGGCACGGTCGCCTTGCGGTCGGCGCGGACCTGGTCGATGGGCAGACCGGTGCTCTGGGCGGTTGCGCTGTCGAGCGCTTCGATCCGGTCGGTGTCATGCACGCCCGGCAGCATGTTGTTGATCGTCACCCCGTGCGGCGCCACCTGGCGCGACGTGCCCGCAACATAGCCCGTGAGCCCCGCGCGCGCCGAGTTCGACAGGCCGAGAATGGCAATCGGCGCCTTGACCGACTGGCTGGTGATGTTGACCACGCGGCCCCAGCCGCGGTCGATCATGCCGGGCAGAAGCGCCTTCATCAGTGCAATCGGGGTGAGCATATTGGCATCCAGCGCCGCGATGAAATCATCGCGCTCCCAGTCGGACCACAGGCCCGGCGGCGGCCCCCCGGCATTGGTGATCAGGATGTCGGGCTGGCCTGCGGCTTCCAGCACGGCGGCGCGGCCGTTTTCGGTGGTCACGTCGGCGGCCACGGTGGTCACGTCGACATCATAGGTGGTGCGGATGTCGGCGGCGGCGGCCTCCAGCGCATCGGCGCCGCGCGCATTCATCACCAGATGCACCCCAGCTTCGGCCAGAGCGCGGGCACAGCCCAGCCCCAGCCCCTTGCTGCTGGCCGACACCAGCGCACGTTTTCCTGCGATCCCAAGATCCATGTTACCCCCCATATGCAATGTCGCGACCACTGTGCATAGCAAAGGGCGAAATGCAAATGCCGCAGGCATCGCGCCGGGCGCGACGCCATGTGCATCGGGCCGGACACGGTTTGCGGTTGACTTGCCCTTGCCTAGGCACCCAATAAGTAGTCGGAGCGGATCAGGACGCACCCTGCCCTCCGGGACGAGACTATGAGGGATTTCACTCAATGCTGATTATCGACGACAAGGTTGCAATTGTTCACATCAAGAAATGTGGCGGGACAACCGTCTGTCGCGCCCTGATGGAGTCTGTGCCCGAAGACCGCATGCAGGCGTTCGGGTACCAGAAGGAACAGGTTCAGGCCTCCAAGACGATCCCCAAGGAAGACCGTCTTTGGAAGCATTCGATGACCTGCGATCTCAAGCGGATCAAGGGGGACGCGTATTTCAAGGGTCTCGATGTCTTCTGCGTCTCGAGCCGGGATCCCTGGAGCCGCGCCGCATCGTTCTATTTCTACGCGAAGCGGCACAACGAAAAAGACCCCACCAAATACCCCCGGATGAAGGACATGTCCTTTGACGAATTCATCCTTGGGGATCATTTCGCCCGCGAAAGCCTTTATGACTATGCCCATGACCCCGAGACCGGCGAATGCCTGGTGAATCGGGTTCTGGATTTCGACAATCTCGACCAGGAAACGATTGATCTGGCCAAGACCTATGGCTGGCCCGAACCTGTCATGACGCGCCGCAATGCCAATCCAGAAGAGATGGATTACCTCGCGCTCTACAACAAAGAGACCAGCGACCATATCGGCGCGGTCTTTGCCAAAGAGATCGAATGGCTCGGCTTCAAGCCGCCCGTGTCCTGATCACATCCCTGTCTTTGACACCCCTGCGGCGGCCCTGATCGGCCGCCGCTTGTCATTTCTGGCCCCGGCCCATCCGCTGCGGGATCGCGGGGTGCCTCGTGCATTGTGCCGCAGGCCCATTCGCGCTATGGGCGCGTCATGCTGGATACTGCCTCGAACCGCCCCGACCTGCCGTCCGAAATCGCGCGGCGCCGCACCTTTGCGATCATCTCGCACCCTGATGCGGGCAAAACCACGCTGACGGAAAAGTTCCTGCTTTACGGGGGCGCGATCCAGATGGCCGGTCAGGTGCGCGCCAAGGGCGAAGCGCGCCGCACGCGGTCGGATTTCATGCAGATGGAAAAGGATCGCGGGATTTCGGTCAGCGCCTCGGCCATGTCGTTCGACTATGGCACGTTCCGGTTCAATCTGGTGGACACGCCCGGCCACAGCGACTTTTCCGAAGACACCTATCGCACGCTGACGGCCGTGGATGCCGCCGTGATGGTGATCGACGGCGCCAAGGGTGTGGAAAGCCAGACCCGCAAACTGTTCGAGGTCTGCCGCCTGCGCGATCTGCCGATCCTGACCTTCTGTAACAAGATGGACCGCGAAAGCCGCGATACCTTCGACATCATTGACGAGATCCAGGAAAATCTGGCCATCGACGTCACCCCGGCAAGCTGGCCCATTGGTCAGGGGCGTGATTTTGTCGGCTGCTATGACATCCTGCGCGACCGGCTGGAAATCATGGACCGGGCCGACCGCAACAAGGTGGCCGAAAGCATCGAAATCAACGGGCTTGACGATCCCAGGCTGGCCGAACACGTGCCCGCCGATCTGCTTGAACAGCTCACCGAAGAGCTTGAAATGGCGCGCGAATTGCTGCCGCCGCTAGATATGCAGGCGGTGCTGGATGGCACGCTGACCCCGATCTGGTTCGGGTCTGCCATCAATTCCTTTGGCGTCAAGGAGCTGATGGACGGGATCGGCCAATACGGGCCCGAACCGCAGATCCAGAGCGCCGAGCCGCGAAAAATTGCGCCCGAAGAAAGGAAAGTTTCAGGTTTTGTGTTCAAGGTGCAGGCGAACATGGACCCCAAACACCGCGACCGGGTCGCCTTTGTCCGCATGGCCTCGGGCCATTTCAAACGCGGAATGAAGCTGACCCATGTGCGCAGCAAGAAACCGATGGCTATTTCGAACCCCGTGCTGTTCCTTGCCTCTGACCGCGAACTGGCAGAGGAGGCCTGGGCCGGCGACATCATCGGCATCCCCAACCACGGCCAGCTGCGCATCGGCGACACGCTGACCGAAGGCGAAGCGCTGCGCGTCACCGGCATCCCCAGCTTTGCGCCCGAACTGCTGCAGGGGGTGCGCGCGGGTGATCCGCTCAAGGCCAAGCATCTGGAAAAGGCGCTGATGCAGTTTGCCGAAGAAGGCGCCGCCAAGGTGTTCAAGCCGTCGATCGGGTCGGGCTTTGTCGTCGGCGTCGTGGGTCAGCTGCAGTTCGAGGTGCTCGCCAGCCGGATCGAGATGGAATACGGCCTGCCCGTGCGGTTTGAGGCGTCGCAATTCACGTCCGCACGCTGGGCCAGCGGCGACAGGGCCGCGCTGGAAAAATTCGTCAACGCCAACAAGCAGCATATCGCCCATGATCACGATGGCGACATCGTCTATCTGACGCGGCTGCAATGGGACATCGACCGGATCGAACGCGACTATCCCGATGTGCGCCTGACCGCCACGAAGGAGATGATGGCCTGAGGCAAGCACGATGGGGCACCGTCACGACCGTCAAGGCGCCGGACCGCGCCATTCTGGGCTTTGCGGCGCATCATCTGTGGCTGGGCGCGCATCGGGTTGTGCTCTATCTGGATGCACCTGAAACGCTGGGCGAGGCCGCCGCCGCCTGCCTGGAACACCACCCCCGGATCCGCCTGATCCGCTGCACCGATGCCTGGTGGAACCGGCGCGGCGGGCGACCCTTGGCGCATCAGCGGCGGCAAAGCCGGAATGCCACCCATGCCTATGGGCGCGGGCACCGGCTGGACTGGCTTGCTCATATCGACGTCGATGAATTCCTCTGGCCGCAGGATCCTGATGGCAGCACTGTGGCGGGCGCGCTGGCGGCGCTGCCTGCGCAGACGCTGTGTGCACGCATCCGCCCTGACGAAATGCTGGCCGGTGACGGCACCGCATTCAAACGCCACATGCCGCCCGGTCCGGGCCGCGCCCGCGTCGCGCGCGCGCTTTACGGGCCCTATGCACGCGGGCTGCGCGCGGGGTTCCTGAGCCATGTGGCGGGCAAGCTGTTTCTGCGCACCGGCCACGCGCGGGCGCGGCTGCGCATCCACACCGCGCGCATCGGCGACGTCACCAATCCCGGCCAGGCCGATCTGCCCGCGCTTGCACTGCTACATGCCCATGCACCCGACTGGGCCAGCTGGCAGCAGGCCTTTGACCGGCGCCTTGACCGGGGCAGCTATCGCGCCGCCCTGCCCGGCCATGGCGGCAGGGGCGTTGCATTGCATGACATGCTGCAGGCGATCCGGGCACGCGACGGCACCGCGGGGCTGCGCGATTTCTTTGACCGGGTCTGCGCCGACACCCCCGATCTGCGATGTGCGCTCGACCGGCATGGGCTGCTGCGGCAGGCAGATCTGGCGCTGGATGCCAGAATCCTGCGCATCTTTGGCAAAGAGGCGCCCGGCCACATCGCCTAGCCCGCCGCAAACACACGCAGATTTGACGATGAGCCCGCCATTTGCTAGAGGGGGCCGCAATGCCGCAATGCGCAACAGGTGCGCGGGCCATACGGGCGCGGTGCACTCTCAGATGTGCGGGCCAAGTCAGTGTCCGCGAATAACGGATACATATGACCAAATTCTCGGACCTGAACCTGAATTCCAAGGTGCTGCAAGCCATCACGGAGGCAGGGTACGAATCCCCCACGCCGATCCAGGCGGGCGCGATTCCCCCTGCTCTGGAAGGCCGCGATGTGCTGGGCATTGCCCAGACCGGCACCGGCAAGACGGCAAGCTTCACGCTGCCGATGATCACGCTGCTGGCCCGCGGCCGGGCGCGCGCGCGGATGCCGCGCAGCCTGGTGCTGTGCCCCACGCGGGAACTGGCCGCACAGGTGGCCGAAAACTTCGACACCTATACCAAGCACCTCAAGCTGACCAAGGCGCTGCTGATCGGTGGCGTGTCCTTCAAGGAACAGGACCAGCTGATCGACCGGGGCGTGGATGTGCTGATCGCCACGCCGGGCCGTCTGCTGGATCACTTCGAACGTGGCAAGCTGCTGCTGACCGGCGTGCAGATCATGGTGGTGGACGAAGCCGACCGGATGCTCGACATGGGGTTCATCCCCGATATCGAACGGATCTTTTCGCTGACCCCCTTTACCCGGCAGACGCTGTTTTTCTCGGCCACCATGGCGCCCGAGATCGAGCGCATCACCAACACCTTCCTGCAGGCGCCCGAGCGTATCGAGGTCGCCCGTCAGGCGACCACGTCCGAGACCATCGAGCAGGGCGTGGTGATGTTCAAAGGCTCGCGCCGCGACCGCGAAAGCAGCGAAAAGCGCAAGGTTCTGCGCGCGCTGATTGATGCCGAAGGCGATGCCTGCCAGAACGCCATCATCTTCTGCAACCGCAAGACGGATGTGGATATCTGCGCCAAGTCGCTGCAGAAATACGGCTATGACGCAGCACCCATCCATGGCGATCTGGATCAGAGCCAGCGCATGCGCACGCTGGACGCGTTCCGCGATGGCAATCTCAAGCTCTTGGTCGCGTCGGATGTGGCCGCGCGCGGGCTTGATGTGCCCAGCGTCAGCCATGTGTTCAATTTCGATGTGCCCAGCCACGCCGAAGACTATGTGCACCGCATCGGCCGCACCGGCCGCGCCGGGCGCGAAGGCAAGGCCGTGATGATCTGTTCGGGGCGCGATGAAAAGAACCTCGCCGCGATCGAAGCGCTGGTGCAAAAGGAAATCCCGCGCATCGACAACCCGGTGAAACCGGCCGAGAAACCCGAACGCGCCCCGCGCGACGACAGCGCCGAAGACAGCCCCCGCCCCAAACGCACCCGCGGCGGTCGCGGGCGGCGGTCGTCGGACAAGTCCGAAAGCCCCGCAAACGAGCGCAGCAACGATCGCGGCAACCGGTCGGGATCGAACAAGGTGGTGGGCATGGGAGATCACCTGCCCAGCTTTATCGCGCTCAGCTTTGAAGAGCGTCGCGCAGGCTGATCCCTGCGCCGGGCCACGGGCCCCGACATCACAAGACAGGCATCGGGTCGGGGCGCGTTCGCGCCCCCTTGCAACCCCGGCCGCCGCGCCCTAACTAGGGGGCGGCGGGTTCTGCCCTTCTTGTGACGGTCGCATTCCGGTGGCCTTAAGCAAATCCGAGGGAGCTGGCTCTGTTCGGGCCCTGGCCCGTTTACCTGGCGCCCACCTGTATATACAGGTCCTCGGGAATCAACACCGCACGGTTGTTTCTGGTGGTCCCGCCGCGCCCCACCTTTTCCCGACATCGCAGATGCGAACATAAAAAAATCCGAAACCCGCGACCGGATTTCGGATCCATTCCCTGCGGCCCGCGCTGCGGGCGGCGCCTTAGCGCTGAAGCTGTTTGGGCAGGCCCGGCTTGGCGGGCGCCTTGGCCTCGACGCGCACGGGCAGAAGATCGGCAACCGGGGTGCCACCGCGCGGGCGGTCATCCTTTTCGGCCAGCGACATCACCGCCCAGCCGAATTGCACGCCCGCAAACACGATCCCGTTCATCATCCACAGAATGAAAATCGCCAGCACGGCCACATCCGATCCCGAAATCAGGGACCACAGGTTCATCACATCGAACCACAGCAGCATGGCGACAAAGGCCGCCGCGATACCAAAGCCGATCAGAACGTTCTGAATGTAAAGCTTGACGAGTTTGGGCATGTCACCCTCCGGTTTGGATGGTCTGACAATAAATTAACACGCCGCGCGCCCGCGTCCAGAGGCATCCGGTCGCAAGCGTGAAGAATATCTGAAAAGGCCGTGAGAGGGCGTCAGAACGCCTCGGGGCGGGCTTCGCGTGCCATATGATCGAGCACCGCGTTCACAAAGGACGGCTCGCGCCCGTCGGGGAAGAAGGCGGCGGCGATGTCCACATATTCCTTGATCGCCACCTTGGGCGGCGTATCGGTCTGGGTCAGCTCGGCCCCGGCGGCGCGGAACAGGCCGCGCAGGGTCGGGTCGATGCGCGCGATGGGCCATTTGGCCACCAGCGCACGGTCGGTCATCTGGTCGATGGCCGCCTGATGGCTGACCGCTTCGGTGACCAGAGCGCGGAAATGATCGCTGTCGCCATCCTGCATTTCGACCCCGTCATAGCTGGCGCCAAACCGGTGATCGAGGAATTCCACGATCACCTTGTCCAGCGTCAGGCTTGAATGCTCCATCTGAAACAGCGCCTGCACCGCGTAAAGACGCGCGGCGGATTTCATCTTGCGCTTCTGATTGCCCGAAAGGCCCGATGGAGTGGTCATGTCACGTTGCCCAAGCATGTGGAAAGGGTCTGACCGGGGTCAGGACGGTTTGAACCCGATCCCCTTGGTCTGGGCGCCCCACTTACGGGCCAATGCGATCAGATGCAAGGCCGCAGCGGCCGCCCCTGCCCCTTTATTCATGCGCGCGGGATCTGCGCGCACTTCGGCCTGGGGCCGGTTTTCCACCGTCAGGATGCCATTGCCGATGCACAGGCCCTGCAGGCCCAGCATCTGGATCGCGCGGCTGCTGTCGTTGCAGACGGTTTCGTAATGCGTGGTCTCGCCCCGGATCACGCAGCCCAAGGCGACATAGCCGTCATATTCGGCCATGCGGCTGCCCATGGCGATGGCGGTGGGCACCTCAAGCGCGCCGGGCACCTCGATCACGTCACAGGTGGCCCCGGCGGCTTCGGCCTCGGCGCGGGCGCCTGCGATCAGATCGTCGCAGATGTCCCGATAGAACGGCGCCACCACGATCAGCAGCTTGACGGGCGCCTCGAAGCTCGGGCGCGGAAGGCTGTATTCTTTTTCGGCCATGGGTCAGTCTCCGGAAATGCGGCGGGTGCCGGTGATCTCAAGGCCATAGGCCTCGAGCCCGACAAGTTTCGGTTGCGGCGAATTGGTTAGCAGGATCAGCTGCGACAGCCCCAGCGACGACAGGATCTGCGCGCCCAGACCATATTGGCGCAGCGTCTGAGGCGATCCTTCGGTGTCATCGGTGATCTGCATGTGCAGATCGCGCAGCAGCACCAGAACACCGCGCCCTTCGGCGGCGATCAGCTCCATCGCGTCGCCAAATTCGCCCGCGCGGCCCGGACCACCGGTGCCGATCACATCCAGCATCGGATCAAGCCCATGCATCCGCACCAGTACCGGGTCGTCACCGGAAATGTCGCCCCGGATCAGCGCGATATGCTCGGCCCCCTGGGTTTCGTCGGTAAAGACGCGCATCTCCCAGTCGCCACCGAATTCGCTGGTGATGGTGCGCGGCGCGCCCGGCTTGACCAGATTGTCATGGCGCCGGCGATAGGCGATCAGGTCGCTGATCGTCCCGATCTTGAGCCCGTGTTTCTGCGCAAACCCCACCAGATCGGGCAGGCGCGCCATGCTGCCGTCTTCATTCATGATCTCGCAGATCACGCCCGAAGAATTGAGCCCGGCCAGCCGCGACACATCCACGGCGGCCTCGGTATGGCCGGCCCGCACCAGCACGCCGCCTTCGCGGGCGCGCAGCGGAAAGACATGGCCGGGGCTGGCAATGTCGGCTTCGGTCTTGGACGCATCAATGGCCACGGCCACGGTGTGGGCGCGGTCATGGGCGGAAATGCCGGTGGACACGCCTTCGCGGGCCTCGATCGACACGGTAAAGGCGGTCTCGTGGCGCGACGAATTGTGCGACGACATCAGCGGCAGGCCAAGCGCGTCGATCCGGTCACCCGGCAGCGCCAGGCAGATCAGCCCGCGCCCATGGGTGGCCATGAAATTGATCGCATCCGGTGTCGCCATCTGGGCGGGGATCACCAGATCGCCTTCGTTCTCGCGATCTTCATGATCGACCAGAATGAACATCCGCCCGTTGCGGGCATCATTGATGATCTCTTCGATCGACGAAATCGCATCGCGCCAATTGGTCTCGACCGGGCCGGGATTTTCATAGCTCATCTGGATAATCCGTCCTTGCAGGGCTCACGCGGAATGTCATCCCCGTGCGATAGACCAAGCCCCGCACAAACACCAGAGGCGATGATCCGCAGCCACGCAGAACGGCGCGATCCGGCTGCGCGACACAGCGGCCCGGGGGCGGCCGCGCGCCGCATGGCGCGCCTGCATGGAATGCGCCGTCAGGCGCGCCTTTGGATCACACCGCGCGGGGCCAGGGCGCAGGCGCCTGCCCCAGGGGCCGAACCGAGTTCAGCCCGCCTCGGCAAGCCGCGCCACATAGCGCGCCAGCGTGTCGATCTCGAGATTGATCCGGTCGCCCACCGCCACATCACCCCAGGTCGTCACCGCCTTGGTGTGGGGAATGAAGTTGATACCGAAATCGCAGCCGTCGACCTCGTTCACGGTCAGGGATGTGCCGTTCAGCGCCACCGATCCCTTGGGCGCGATGAACCGCGCCAGATCCTGCGGCGCGCGCAGCGTCACACGGGTGCTGTCGCCTTCATCGGCCATGGCCACGACCTCGGCCACGCCATCCACATGGCCCGACACGATATGGCCGCCCAGCTCGTCGCCCACCCGCAGCGCGCGCTCCAGATTGACGCGGCGGCCCTGCGCCCAATTCCCGAGGTTGGTCTTGGACACGGTTTCTGCACTGACCATCACATCGTACCAGTCAGGCCCCAGATCCACCACCGTCAAGCACACGCCATCCGATGCGATCGACGCGCCCAGATCAATGCGCGAGGTGTCATAGGCGGTGCGGATGCGCGCGCGCAGATCCCCTTTCTGCTCCAGCTCGATCACCGTGCCGATATCCGTGATGATGCCCGTGAACATGCGCGTCCCTCCTGCGGTGCTGACGCGCCCAGACCTATCCCCCCGACCCGCCACAGACAAGCCCTCGGATCGCCGCCGGTAAGACGGCGTTAACCATTTCGCGCCTACACCGGATACATGACCAAGACCGCCCATAGCCGCCGTGTTTTCCTGCTGTTGCAGGGTCCGCATGGTCCGTTTTTTGCCGCACTCGGGCAGGCGCTGCGGCGCGCGGGCCACGGGGTCTGGCGGGTGGGGTTCAACATCTCGGACCGGGCATTCTGGCGCGATCCCCACAGCTATATCCCCTATCGCGACCCGCCCGAGCACTGGCCCGACCGCCTTGCCACGCTGCTCGCCGAACACCAGATCACCGATGTCGTGCTTTACGGCGACACGCGCCCTGTTCATGCGTCCGCGATTGCGGCCGCGCGGGTGCATGGGCTGACCGTGCATGTGCTCGAAGAAGGATACCTGCGCCCCTACTGGATCACCTATGAGCGCGGCGGCGCCAATGGCCATTCGCCGCTGATGCAGATCGGCATGGACCGCATCCGCGCCACCACACCGCCAGACAGCGGCCCCCGCGCCGACGCCCCGGCGGGCTGGGGCGACATGCGTCACCACATCTTTTACGGCGCGCTCTATCACGGGCTTCTGCTGCTGGCGAACCGTGGCTATCCGGGCTTTCGCACCCACCGGTCGATCCCCGTGGCGCGCGAATTCGCGCTGTATCTGCAGCGTCTGGCGCTGATGCCGCTGCTGGCGCTGGATCGGGTTCAGGCCACCTGGAGGCTGCGCCGTGGGGTGGCCCGGCGCGGGCTGGCCTTTCACCTGGGCCTGCTGCAGCTTGAACATGACAGCAATTTCCGCAGCCACGGGCCGTTCGACACCATGGCGGGGTTCCTGCACACGCTGATCCACGGCTTTGCACAAGGCGCGCGCGCCGATCATCATCTGGTGATCAAGACGCACCCTCTTGAAGATGGGCGGCTGCCGCTGCGCCGCATGGTGCGCCAGCTGGCCCGCGATGCGGGGGTGTCGCGGCGGGTGCATTTTCTGCCCGGCGGCAAACTGGCCCCGCTGCTCGACACCGCGCGAAGCGCGGTTACCGTGAACTCGACCGCCGGGCAGCAGGCGCTTTGGCGCGGGCTGCCCCTGCGTGCCTTTGGGCGGGCGGTCTATGCCAAACCCGATCTGGTGTCACAGGCGCCGCTGCCCGTCTTTTTTGCCGACCCTCCTGCCCCGGATGCACAGGCCTACCGGGTCTATCGCCGGTTTCTGCTGGCCACCAGCCAGGTGCCCGGCGGCTATTATTCGGCGCGCGGCCGGGCGCGCGCGCTGCCCCGGCTGGTGGCAAAGATGACCGCGACGGGCGATCCCTATGACCTGCCGCAAACCGGCTGACGGGCGCCCAGCGACGGGCGCGGGCCACCAAAAGCGACGTAGCGTCAAAAAGAGCGGCACGTCTGCAACAGTTTCGCGGTTTCCGGCGAAAAATGATTCATTCAGAAAAAAGAATTTTCCGGCATTCGGGATCTTCTACCTAAGATCGTTTAAGTCGATCAGTAGCAATAAAATACAAGCCATGATGAAGACAACTTATCGCGCATCCCTCTGCATCTTGATGTGTGCCGTTGCAGGATGTGGTCTGCCCCGCATCGGCCCGAACAAGTCCGAAATCACGCGACTGGCGGAAACCGACAGTGTCAGCATCATTGCGGTCGATGAATCCATTGCCAAAGCCACCTCGACCCCGGTGGCGATCGGCTTTTCCCAAAGCTTTCTGGACGCCGATACGCTGACCCCCGACCGGATCCGTGCGGGTGACACGCTTGGGTTGACCATTTGGGAAAATGTTGAAAACGGGCTGCTCGCCGGCGCCGGTGCGCGCGCGACGCAACTAAAAGATGTACAGGTGGATGATCAGGGAACGATCTTCATCCCCTATGCCGGACGGCTGCGCGCCGCCGGGCACACGCCCGAGGCGCTGCGCCAGATCATCACCGACAAGCTCCGCGATCAGACCCCGGATCCGCAGGTCGAACTGCGCCGGCTGGCGGGCGACGGGGCCACCGTGTCGCTGGTGGGCGCGGTGGGGGCTCAGGGGGTCTATCCGATCGAACGGTCGACGCGCACCCTGTCGACCATGCTGGCCCAGGCCGGGGGCGTCGCCGTCACGCCCGAGATTGCCCGCATCACCGTGCTGCGCGGACCCCATCGCGGCGAGGTCTGGTTTCAGGATCTGTTCGAAAACCCGCAGGCCGACATCGCCCTGCGCGGCGGTGACCGGATCCTTGTCGAAGAAGACACCCGCAGCTACACCGCCCTTGGCGCCACCGCATCACAGACGCGCATCGCCTTTGAAACCAAGGATCTGTCCGCGCTCGAAGCGCTTGCGCAGGTGGGCGGGCTGGTTCCCACAAGCTCGGATCCCAAGGGCATTTTCATCCTGCGCAACGAAACCCCGCAAATCGCGGCGGCGGTGCTGAACCAACCCGGCCGCAGCACCGGTCAGCGCATGGTCTATGTGATCAACCTGACCGCGCCCAACGGCCTGTTTGTGGCGCGCGATTTCCTGATCCGCGACGATGACACGATCTATGTGACCGAAGCCCCCTATGCGCAATGGACCAAGTCGATCTCGTTGCTGACCGGCGGGCTGACGCCGCTGGCCAATGCCAAGACCCTGGTGGGGGGCTGAGCCATGAGCAGACGTCCCCGCGCCTTTGCCTATACCGGCGGCTTTCTCACCCAGGCAAGGGTGCGCCGCATTCTGACATTGGCGGGGCTGCCGCCGCAGATCGGGCTGCCGGGGCCTCGGGACAGCGTCATGGTCTGGGGTCACAGCCCGCGCGCCTGGCGCGGCGAACGCATCGCGGCGCGCAAGGGCACGCCTCTGATCCGCGTCGAAGATGCCTTTCTGCGCTCGCTCTTTCCCGGTCGTCAGGGGGCTGGCCCGATGGGCCTTTTGATCGACCGGCGCGGGGTGCAGTATGACGGGCGCCATGTGTCGGATCTTGAACTTCTGCTGCGCTCGGATCCCCTGGATGACGCCACGCTGCTGGCGCGGGCGCAGGGGGCGATGGCCCGCCTGCGCGAGGCGCATCTGACCAAATACGCCGCCGTCGACCCTGACCTGCCGCTGCCCGCGCCGGGCTTTGTTCTGGTGGCGGATCAGGCGCGCGACGATGCGTCCATCCTGGCGTCGAACGCTGGCCCCGGCACCTTTCAGCTGATGCTCGAGCGTGCCCGCGCCGACCATCCGGGCAAGCGCATCGTGATCAAGACCCACCCCGAAACCGCGCAAGGGCTGCGGTCTGGCTATCTGAGCACGGCCGAGGCCGATGCCCACCTGGCCACCCCGGTCAGCCCCTATGCGCTGCTGGATCGGGCCGCTGCCGTCTATACCGTATCGTCCCAGATCGGGTTTGAAGCGATCCTTGCCGGGCATCGCCCGCATGTCTTTGGCCAGCCCTTCTATGCAGGCTGGGACCTGAGCGAGGATCACGCCCGGATGCCGCGCCGCGGACGCCACCTGTCGGCCGATCAGCTTTTTGCAGCGGCCATGATCCTCTACCCCACCTGGTATGATCCATTGCACGACCGCCTGTGCGACCTGGAAACCGTCATCAACCAGCTTGAGGCGCGCGCCCGCAGCTGGCGTGAAGACCGCAAGGGCTGGCAGGCCAGCGGCATGCGCCCTTGGAAACGCCCGATCATCCAGCGGTTCTTTGGCCAGCACGGGCCGGTGCGCTTCGCCCCGCATGCCGATCCCGACAGCCCCCGCCCGCAGATGGTCTGGGCCAGCAAGGCGCCGGTCGCCGATGACAACCACACGCGGGTCGAAGACGGGTTTCTGCGATCACGCGGGCTGGGGGCTACGCTGACCCCGCCGATGTCCCTTGTGGCGGATCGTAAGGGCATTCACTATGATCCGCGTCAGCCATCGGATCTGGAACACTGGATCAGCCAGCGGGCGCAGCTGCGCCCGGATCAGGCGGAGCGGGTGGAACACCTCATGGCGCGCCTGATCGCGGCGGGGCTGAGCAAATACAACCTGCCCGGCCGACGCCCGAACCTGCCGGTTGCGGGGCGCGGGCGCCGGGTGCTGGTGGTGGGACAGGTCGAAGATGACGCATCGGTGCTTGCCGGGGCCGGGCCCGTGCGCAGCAACCTCGAGCTGTTGCGCAGCGCGCGGCGCGAAGAACCTGACGCGCAACTGATCTATAAACCTCACCCCGATGTCGAAGCGGGGCTGCGCACGGGTGCTGTCGACCCCGGCGAGATCGCGCGCCTGGGCGCCCATGTCGCCCATGGGATCAACGCCGCCGATCTGATCAATGAGGTCGGCACCGTCTGGACCATGACGTCACTGCTGGGGTTCGAAGCGCTGCTGCGCCGCCGCGAAGTGGTGGTGCTGGGCGCGCCGTTCTACGCGGGCTGGGGGCTGACCGTCGATCTGGGCACGCCACCGGCGCGGCGCACGGCGCGGCCCAGCCTGCTGGGGCTCGCCCACGCGGCGCTGATCGACTATCCGCGCTATGTGGATCCGGTCAGCGGCCAGCCCTGCCCTGTCGAACTGATCGTGGACCGGCTGACCCAGGGCGCGGACGCGGTGCCGCACCCGCTGTGGCGGCTGCTGGGGCTGCTGTTTTCGGCTCAGGCCACCGGCCGGCGCCAGCGCTGGACGATGTCGTCGCCCGCGCGGTGAAGCTCGGCCAGCTGAAAGCGCGGGGCCGCAGCCAGATCGTCAAGGCCAAGCGCCCCGATCGACGGCAGACCTTCGGCCCCGATGGGAAAGCCTGCGGTCATGCCGACCAGCTCGTCCACCAGATCCGCCGCCAGAAGCGACGCGGCCAGCGCGCTGCCGCCTTCGCAGAAGACCCGCGTCAGACCTGCAGCCCCAAGCTGGCGCAGCACGTCTTCGGGATCAAGCTGGGCGTGGCGCACGGCACAGGGCAGCAGGCGGGCGCCCGCAGCCTCCCAGGCGCGCAGGCGGTCCGCATCGGCATCCGCGCCATGGCACATCCAGACCGGCACCTGCCGCGCGCTGCGCGCCAGCTGCCCCATCAGCGGCACATCCAGACGGCGTGAGACCACCACCCGAACCGGCTGATGCCCGTATCCCATGTCCCGCACGGTCAGAGACGGATCATCGGCCCGCGCCGTGCCCGCCCCCACCATCACCGCGTCGTGACGCGCGCGCATGGCATGGGTCAGACGCCGCGCCGGGGCGCCGGTGATCCACTGGCTCTGGCCGGTGGCGGTGGCGATGCGGCCGTCAAAGCTGCTGGCCAGTTTCAGCGTCACGAACGGGCGCCCCTGTTCGGTGCGCAGGAAAAACCCTTCGTGATCGAACCCGGCCTCATCGGCCATCACCCCGGTCACGACCTCGATGCCCCGGTCGCGCAGATAGGCAAAGCCCTGCCCGGCGACGCGCGGGTCGCTGTCTTCGATGGCCGCCACCACGCGGGCGATCCCGGCCTTGGCAAGCGCTTCGCAGCAGGGCGGGGTCTTGCCGTGATGCGCGCAGGGTTCAAGCGTGACATAGGCGGTGGCCCCGCGCGCCTGATCCCCGGCCTGGGCCAGCGCCATGGGTTCGGCATGGGGCCGTCCGCCCGGCTGGGTCCAGCCGCGCCCGACCACCCGGTCACCTGCCACGATCACGCAGCCCACCGCAGGGTTGGGCCAGCACCGGCCCTGCCCGCGCCGCCCCAGCCCGAGCGCCATGGCCATATAGCGCCGGTCGCGCGACATGGGGTCAGTCTTCCGCAGGTGGGTTGGGCGGGCGCAGTTCGCTGACGAAGCGGTCGAAATCATCTGCGGCCTGGAAATTCTTGTACACGCTGGCAAAGCGCACATAGGCGACGGTGTCGATGCGGGCCAGCGCCTCCATCACGATCTCGCCGATGCGTTTGGACGGGATGTCGGTTTCGCCCATGCTTTCCAGCCGCCGCACGATGCCCGAAATCATCTGGTCGATGCGGTCGGGATCAATGGGGCGTTTCTGCATGGAAATGCGGATCGAGCGTTCCAGCTTGTCACGGTCGAAATCTTCGCGCTTGCCGCTGGACTTCACAACGACGAGGTCGCGCAGCTGCACCCGCTCATAGGTGGTGAACCGCCCGCCGCAGGCCGGGCAAAATCGGCGGCGCCGGATCGACACGTGATCTTCGGCCGGGCGTGAATCCTTTACCTGAGTGTCGATGCTTCCACAAAACGGGCAGCGCATGCCGGTCCCCTTCCCGATCTCCTGCCATGGCCATGGGCCAAGGATTGTGTGCTCTATCCTGCACTTATCCACAAGTATAGGGGAGCCTCAACCCTTTGGGTAGACCAGAAATGCGACCGCAAGATGAGCGTTAACGTAAAATCTGCGCGACCACCTCGCGCCGGTGCGGGCGGCGGCGGTGTTCGAACAGATAGACCCCCTGCCAGGTGCCAAGCAGCAACGCCCCGCGCGCCATGGGGATGGTCAGGCTTACCGGCATCATCGCCGCCTTGATATGGGCGGGCATGTCATCGGGGCCTTCATAGGTGTGGCGCAGATAGGACATGGCGGGGTGGTCCGACGGCGGCACCAGCCGGTCGAAAAAGGCGCGCAGATCATCCTGCACCTCGGGGTCCGCGTTTTCCTGGATCAGCAGCGAACACGAGGTGTGGCGAACGAACAGGGTCAGCGCCCCGTCGCCGCCCTGCCCCGCGACCCAAGAGGTCAGGTCGCGGGTGAATTCATAAAGGCCCGGCCCCCGCGTTTCGATCTTGAACACATGCGGGGTCGTCATCGCTCAGTCGCCCGAGCGCTGCAGCAGCAGGTCTTCGCAATACCCAAAGGCCTGGGTCACCGACTGGCTGTCACCGGGGTTCAGGCTGATCGCGCCCCGGCGTCCCTGGGGCAGGTTCAGACCCGCAGGGCTGACGGTGAACTGCGCGGTAAAGCGGCGCCCGGTGTCGGGGCTGGTGCCTTCGCCGCGCACCACGAAGATGTCGGTCTGCCACGGCACATCGAGCTTGCGGCGCACATAGTCGCCCGCCGCACACCAGAACGCCGTATCCGATCTGGCACGGGACACTTCGAACACCTGTTCATTGATCTGGGTGACGCGCCCACCACCACGGGTGCGGATTTCTTGCGCGAGCGCCTGTTCGGCGGCGATCATGCCCATCAGGGCCACCGCCACGGCTTTGGCTGTCTGAACCATCCTGGTCCTCCGTTTGTTTGACGCGTGACAGTCTAGCGCTCTGGCGCCCGAACACCCTTAACAGCTGGGCACCATCGCGTGACCGGCTGTGTAAGATGTGGCGTCAGAACCCGAACACCTCAAGCTCGACATCGCGGCACCGGCCAAAGGCGCCCGTCACGCTTTCGTTGCTGCCCACCGCCAGCATGTCCAGCGCGGCCGCCCCCTGCGGGGCGCTCAGCCCATGGGCCGCCGGATCGGTGGTGAACGTGGCCAGTGACGTGGCCCCCGATGTGGTGCTCTTGTGATAGCCTTCGACCACCCAGAGGCGGGTTTTCCAGTCGAGCCCGAGCGCGCGGCGCGCATAGTCGCCGGCCGCACACCAGTAGGCTTCTTTCATCGTGGTACGGCGCGGGATGATGTCGAAGGTGTTGGGCGCGGTCGGCACCACCGTGAACCCGAACCGGGCGCGGAAGGCGCCTGTTGGCGCGGCCTGCCCGGCCTGCGCCGACGGCTCCGATTGCCCCGCAAGCCCCGGCCCGGTTGCCGTGCCAGCCACCGAGCACGCCGACACCAAAGCCACCAGCGCCACTGCGCAGATCTGTCTTAGCGGCATCATTCGATCCCCCTGTCGTTCAAAAGAAACGGCCCGCGCGGTGGCGGGCCGACATCACATCACTGGTCGAGGAAACTGCGCAGTTTACGCGACCGGCTGGGATGCTTGAGCTTGCGCAGCGCCTTGGCTTCGATCTGGCGGATCCGTTCACGGGTCACGCTGAACTGCTGGCCGACCTCTTCCAGCGTGTGATCGGTGTTCATGCCGATGCCAAAGCGCATCCGCAGAACCCGCTCTTCACGCGGGGTGAGCGAGGCCAGAACCCGTGTGGTGGTTTCCTTGAGGTTTTCCTGGATCGCCGAATCCAGCGGCAGCACCGCGTTCTTGTCTTCGATGAAATCGCCCAGCTGGCTGTCTTCTTCGTCGCCGATGGGTGTTTCCAGCGAAATCGGTTCCTTGGCGATCTTCATCACCTTGCGGACCTTTTCCAGCGGCATCTGCAGCTTTTCGGCCAGCTCTTCGGGCGTGGGTTCGCGGCCGATCTCGTGCAGCATCTGGCGGCCGGTGCGCACCAGCTTGTTGATCGTTTCGATCATGTGCACCGGGATACGGATGGTGCGCGCCTGATCCGCGATCGAGCGGGTGATGGCCTGACGGATCCACCAGGTCGCATAGGTCGAGAACTTATAGCCGCGACGGTATTCGAACTTGTCCACCGCCTTCATCAGGCCGATGTTGCCTTCCTGAATAAGATCAAGGAATTGCAGGCCACGGTTGGTGTATTTCTTGGCGATCGAAATCACCAGGCGCAGGTTGGCTTCGACCATTTCTTTTTTGGCCTGGCGGGCTTCTTTTTCGCCCTTCTGGACCTGCTGCACGATGCGGCGGAATTCAGAGATATCAAGCCCGACATACTGGCCCACCTGGGCCATGTCAGCGCGCAGGTTTTCGACCTTTTCGGTCGAGCGTTCGATGAACATCTGCCAGCCGCGACCGGGCTTTTCGGCCATCTCGGACAGCCAGTTGGGATCCAGTTCGCGCCCGCGATAGGCTTCGACAAATTCGCGACGGTTGATGCGGGCCTGGTCGGCCAGCTTGACCATCGAGCTGTCGATGGACATCACCCGACGGTTGATGCCGTAAAGCTGGTCGATCAGCGCTTCGATCCGGCCGTTGTTGAGGTGCAGTTCGTTCACCAGCTCGACGATTTCGGCGCGCAGCTTTTGATACAGCGCTTCGTCGGCATTCGAGAACGATCCGTCTTCGTTCAGGGTGGCCGAAATCCGGCTGTCCTGCATGTCCGACAGCTGGGAATAATCATCGGCGATGCGTTCCAGCATGCCCAGGACCTGATCCTTGAGCGCAGCCTCCATCGCGGCCAGCGACATGTTGGCCTGATCATCTTCGTCGTCGTCATCGTCCTTGGCAATCGGGTTGCCATCAGCGTCCAGTTCGGGGCCGCTGTCCTGCTTGGCCTCGGTCTTGACATTCGACGTGTCGACCACCGGTTCTTCAACCTCGCCGTCTTCGTCCATCTGGTTGCCGAATGTCGCCTCAAGGTCGATCACGTCGCGCAACAGGATCTCTTCGTTCAGAAGTTCCTCGTGCCAGATGGTGATGGCCTGGAAGGTCAGCGGGCTTTCGCACAGCCCCGCAATCATCGTGTTGCGCCCCGCCTCGATCCGCTTGGCGATGGCGATTTCGCCTTCGCGGCTGAGCAGTTCGACGCTGCCCATCTCGCGCAGATACATGCGCACGGGGTCGTCGGTGCGGTCGAGCTTTTCGGTCTGCTGATTGGCGAGCGTGACTTCGCGCGCCTCGGTCGTGACGATCTCGGTCGAGCCTTTCTGCTCTTCCTCTTCGGCCTCTTCATCTTCGATGATGTTGATGCCCATTTCCGACAGCATCGACATCACGTCTTCGATCTGCTCCGAGCTGACCTGATCGGGCGGCAGCACCTGGTTGAGCTGATCGTAGGTGATGTACCCTTTCTCGCGGGCCTCGGCGATCATCTTCTTGACCTGAGCCTGGCTCATGTCCAGCGAGATTTCGTGTGCCTGCTCTTCGGGTTTGCGGTCGTCAGTGTCTTTAGCGGCCATTCAGGACTCCTGAGAGGGGGCGGTTCATGGGGCGTCGTATCGGCGGACGGTTGCGAGCCGGACCTGATTCGGAACAAACGAATCATTAGGGCTTTCAACTGATTCGGCCACCTCGTTTAGCGGGTTTTCTTCACCTTTGCCTTACCAAAAGCATCAACGCTTTGATTTGGCGAAAGAGATCTTGTTCAAAAGCGTGTCCAGCGCATCACGTTCCTCGCGGTTGATCAGCGCACCATTGTCGCCTGTTTCGTATTCTGCCGTGTCTTCGTTGCGGCTGCGGGTGGCCTGGGTCAGCGCCTCTGCAGCCTGACCCAGCCGCCAGGTCACGGCCTCGCTTTCCAGCGCCGCGGGGTCGGTCACGGCCTCGGACAGTTCCGCATCAAGCCCGTGGCGGGCTTCGAGCTTGGCCAGTTCTTCGGCCAAGGTCTGTCGGGCCAGATCCACATCACCGGGATGACGCAGGCAGGGGCTGATGGCGACATGGCGCAGCCCCTGCAGCGTTTCAAGGGGCGCAGGCCCCAATTCGTGCAGGATCGCATCGCCCAGGGCATCGGGTGTGTCCACCCCGACACGGCAGATCAGATCGCGCAGCGCGGCATGGTCGGGATCGGCGCAATGCAGGGTTTCGATGCGGCTTTCGAATTCCGCGATCACCTGCGGCGTGGCGATCAGGCTGGCCAGCACCACCGCCTCGCGCAGGTGGGTCTGCATCTGCTCATCGGCGCGTGCGACGGCCGAATTGCGCGTTTCGGATGTGGGGGCGATGCCGGGCTTGGCCCGCCCTTTCCAATTGCTGCGCTGCGGGCGAAAAAGCTGCCAGCGCAGGTTCTTGAGTTCCTGCTCATAGTGGTTGCGGATCGACGGATCCTTGATCAGCGCAACCTTTTCGCCAAGCGCCTTTTCCAGCGCCGCCTTGCGTTCGGGGCTGTCGAAATTGCGGCCTTCGGTTTCGCGGCGCCACAGCAGCTGCACCATGGGGATCGCCCCATCCAGCACCTTTTGCACCGCCCCGGCCCCGCTGGCGCGGATCAGGTCGTCGGGGTCCTGCCCTTCGGGCATGATGGCAAAGCGCAGGCTTTGGCCCGCTTCAAGCAGCGGCAGCGCCAGGTCGATCGCACGCATCGCCGCGCGCAGCCCGGCCGTGTCACCATCAAGCGCGATGATCGGTTCGGGCGCCACCCGCCAGAGCATGCGCAGCTGGTGTTCGGTAATCGCGGTGCCAAGCGGCGCCACCGCCGCGCCGAACCCGGCTTCGGCCAGCGCGATCACATCCATGTAGCCTTCGGCCACGATCAGCGGCTGACCCTTGCCTGCCGCACTGCGCGCGGGCCCGTGGTTGTAGAGGCTGCGCCCCTTGTCAAAAAGCTCGGTTTCCGGCGAATTGAGGTATTTGGCGTTGTCATCGGGATCCATCGCGCGCCCGCCAAAGGCGATGGCGCGCCCGCGCGCGTCGCGGATCGGGAACATGATACGGTTGCGGAACGTGTCATAGGGCTTGCCACCCTTCTGCGACGGCTTGGCCAGACCCGCCCCCAGGATCAGATCCTCGGGCACGTTCTTGCCGCGCAGGTGATCCCACAGCACCTGCCAGCCCGCCGGAGCAAAGCCGATTTCCCACCGCGCCTGCGCATCCGCATCCAACCCGCGCCGCACCAGATAGTCGCGCGCCGCCTGCCCCGCGCCGGTCTGCAGATGCATGCGAAAGGCCTGCACGGCCTGCTCCATCACATCCGCCAGCTGCGTCCGGCGGTCGGCCTTCTGCTGGGCGCGCGGGTCGCGGGCAGGCATGGGCATCCCCGCTTCGCCGGCCAGGATCTCGACCGCCTCCATAAAGCCGACATTTTCGGTTTCCTGAACAAAGCTCAGGGCGTCGCCCTTGGCGTGGCAGCCAAAGCAGTAATAATATCCCTTACGGTCATCCACATGAAAAGACGCCGTTTTTTCATGATGAAAGGGGCAAGGCGCCCACATGTCACCCTTGCCTTGGTTGGATTTGCGCATGTCCCAGATGACCTTGCGCCCCACCACGTCGCTCAGGCTCAGACGGGTGCGCAATTCATCAAGGAAACCGGGGGGCAGCGACATCGCGCGGCCCTACTTGAACAGCTCCGCCATCTGCTGCCAGTTGTCCTGGCAGACCTCGTTCCAGGCCGCGCCAAGATCCTGATTGCGCAGCGTGCGGCGCTTTTGTTCATAAACCCAAGGCGTCATGTGGACGATGGCGGCGTTGTAGCGTTCCGGCCAGGGCGGGTTCGACGCCAGAATGGTCTGGGACACATCGCGTTCCTTGACCTTGTCGAGCCGCGCCTGCTGGATCGCCGACACCACCTTGGACATGTTACCGCAGACCTCGTCGCGCGACGGGGTCTGGGCCAGTGCGGGCATGGCAGTTGCGATCATCAGGGCAATCGGGGCAAGGCAGGTCGCGGGTCGGATCATGGCGCTCTCCGGAATCAGGGGTTGGGGGGCAGTTTACCCCCGCGCGGCCACCCCCGCCATCGCGGTTTTCAGATCTTCGACCAGCGTCTGCGCCATGGATCGCGCGCCCATGATCACAAAGGCCCGGTCGCCCAGCTTGGACAGCGACACCGGCATGTGCTGCAATTGCGTGCGGGCGGTGTGGCCGCGTTTGAACACCGACGGGCGCAGGTCGATGGGCACCAGCCGCGACAGCACCGCGATGGCGCCTTCGCCCTCAAGCCGCACCACCGCCCAGCCATCGGACTGATCCACCAGCGCCCCAAAGGACGCCAGCGCCGGATCCGGCGAAGGGCCTGCCAGCACCACCTGATCCAGCCCGAACCAGATCGCCCGCTGACCCGCTCGCCCAGTGGCGCGACCGGGGGCGGGCCAGGCCAGCCCATGCGCGTCCTTGAGCGCCGCCGCCAGATCGGCCTGCCGCCCCGCCCAGGGGCGCATCAGGGTGATCTGGCCCAGATCCACCTCGCTTAGCGTGACATCGCCATGGGCGATGGGCAACAGACCCGCACAGGGGCTTAGCGCTGCAAGTTCAACCACGGGTCCGATCCCCTTTCTGGTCCAGAAATACCGGGCGTTCGACCACACAGAAGGTTTCGATACCCCGCAGATGATCGACCATGCGCAGCGTCTCTCCATAGCGCGCCCGGCCGTTCCTGAGAAATCCAAGGCCGATCATCCGCCCCATCGCGGGCGAATACCCCGCCGAGGTCACATAGCCCTGATCATTGGCGCTGACCGGCACGTCATCACTGCAAAACAGATGCGCGCCCGCCACCAGCTCGCGCACCGCCCCCACCGGGTAGAGCCCCACAAGCTGTTCGCGATCCGGCCCGTGCAGGCCGGGGCGCTGGCTCAGGGCCTTGCCGATGCAATCCTTGTGCGGCGACACCATGCGCTCCATCCCGATGTCAAAGGCGGTGGTGCGACCGTGGATTTCGGCATGGGTGACAAAGCCCTTTTCGATGCGCAGCACATTCAGCGCCTCCATCCCGTAAAGGCCGCCGCCCAGGGCTTCGGCCCGTTTGGCCAGCGTGCGGAACAGGCTGTCACCATAGCGCGCGGGCACTGCGATCTCGTACCCGTGTTCGCCGGAAAACGAGATCCGGAACAACCGCCCCCGGACCCCCAGCACCGTGACGTCACCACAGGCCATGTAGGGAAAGCTGTCATCGTCGATGGGGCTGTCCAGCAGCCCGTTGATCAGATCCCGAGACCGCGGCCCCGCCACGGCAAACTGCGCCCAGTGTTCGGTGACCGACGACACCGCCACATCCAGATCCGGCCGCAGGCCCTGACGCACCCAGTCCAGATGGCGCATCACATCGCCCGCAGCGGCGGTGGTCGTGGTCATCAGGTAATGCTGCGGGGCCAGACAGGCGGTGGTGCCGTCATCCATCACATGCCCGTCTTCGCGCAGCATCAACCCATAGCGCACCCGCCCCGGTTTCAGCGTGCTGAACCGGTTGGTGTAAAGCAGATCCAGAAACGCCGCCGCATCGGGGCCCTGAATGTCGATCTTGCCCAGGGTGGACACATCGCACACACCCACCGCGTCGCGCACATGGCCGATTTCGCGATCACAGCTTTCGCGCCAATGGGTTTCGCCCTTGCGCGGGAAATAGCTCGGGCGGTACCACAGCCCGGCCTCGATCATCGGCGCCCCGCGCGCCACGCTTTCGGCGTGGCTGGTGGTGAAGCGTTCGGGCGCAAACCCCTTGCCCGCGCCACCGGCCCCCATCGCGGCAATCGACACCGGGCTGAACGGCGGGCGAAAGGTGGTTGTCCCCGTTTCGCGGATCCCACGCCCGGTGGCATCGGCCAGCACCGCCAGCGCGGCCACGTTGGAATTCTTGCCCTGATCGACCGCCATCCCTTGGGTCGTATAGCGCTTCATATGCTCGACCGAGCGGAAATTTTCCTGCGCGGCCTGTTTGACATCCTTGACCGTCACGTCGTTCTGGAAATCGAGCCAGGCCCGCCCCCGCCCCGGCACCTGCCAGAGCGGTTCGATCCCATGGGGTGTGTCGTCCGCTGCGGGAAGATCGGCATCGGGCGGGGTCAGGCCCAGATCGGCCAGCGCATCGCGCGCCGCCGCCGCCCCGTCGCGCAGGCAGGCTGCGGTGGAAAAGCTGCCCGCACAGGCGCCTGCCGGGATCAGCCCCGCAACCGCGCCGGGGCGTGGCACGAACCCCGCAATGTCATCGCGCCAGATCGGGCGCGCCGACATATGACAGGTCAGATGCACCGACGGGTTCCAGCCGCCGCTCATGGCGAGCGCATCGGCCTGCAGCTTTTCATAGCGCCCGTCGGCGGTGCGCAGCGTCAGCGCCTCAAGCCCCCGCCGCCCGACAGTATCGGTGACCACCGCACCGCGATACACCCGGTAATCCTGCGCATCGGGCGCGTCGGCGCGGCTGTCGATCACGCCAGCCACATGCACGCCCGCCGCCAGCAGATCACGGGCGGTGCGATGCACCGCGTCGCTGTTGCCGAACACCGCAACCGCACCGCCGGGCGCCACGCCCCAGCGATGCAGATAGGCCCGCATCGCGCCCGCCATCATGATGCCGGGCCGGTCATTGTTGCGAAACGCCACCGGACGCTCGATCGCGCCCGCCGCCAGCACCGCGCGGCGCGCCACGATGCGCCAGAAGCACTCGCGCGGCAGATCCGCCGCACCGGGTGGGCGATGGCCCGACACCCGTTCAAGCGCCCCATAGGTGCCGTGATCATACACCCCCGTCACCGTGGTGCGCGGCATCAGGCGCACATTGTCCAGCGCGCGCAGCTCGGCCAGAACGGACGCAACCCATGCAGGCCCCGGCAAACTCGCGACCGGCTCATCCTCGGCCAGAAGCCGCCCGCCCATCTCAAAGCTCTCATCGGCCAGGATCACATCCGCCCCTGCCCGCGCCGCCGTCAGCGCCGCCATCAATCCTGCCGGCCCCGCCCCAATCACCAGCAGATCGCAAAAGGCATAGGCCTTTTCGTGGCGCTCCTCCACGGCCTCGGGCGACAGCGCCCCCAGCCCCGCAGCCCGCCGGATCAGCGGCTCATAGACACGCTCCCAGAAGGCGCGCGGCCATATGAAGGTCTTGTAATAAAACCCCGCCCCCAGAAAAGGCGCCGCCAGATCATTCACCGACAGCAGATCCGTCGCCAGGCTTGGCCAGCGGTTCTGGCTCGACACCTCCAGACCTTCGTGGATCTCCTGCATGGTGGCGCGCACATTCGGCTCCTGCCCCGGCCCCTGGCCCAGGGTGATCAGGGCGTTGGGCTCTTCGCTGCCCGCCGTCAGCACGCCGCGCGGCCGGTGATATTTAAAGGACCGGCCAAACAGCCTGACCCCCTGCGCCAGCAGGGCAGACGCCACCGTATCGCCCGCAAACCCGTCATAAGCGACGCCATCGAACCGAAACCGCACCGGGCGCGACCGGTCAATGCGCCCCTTGCCCGCAATCCTCATCGCGTCCCCTCCGATGCCAGCTCGGCGCCTGCTATGTCATGGGTCACCGTATCGCGCGTCACCACCAGCCATGCGCCGCAGCCGCTGGCGTGATACCACAGCTCGCGCGTCTCACCGGCGGGGTTGTCGCGCAGATGCAGATAGGCATCCCAGACCTCGGGCTCAGCGCCCGGATCAGGCCGCGCCAGCATCGACGCCGCGCCCTGGTAATAGAATTCGCGCCGGTCGCGCGCGCCGCAAATGGGACAAGGGATCCGCATCCTACGCTCCTGCTGCTTCTTTGTGGCTGAAAATACCTGATCCCACGGTTCTCTCCCGCGCTCAGTGCAGATTGTGCTGCGCGCCGGTGCCCTCTTCGTCCATGAGCCCCCGGCCCGTGGCAAAGCGATCCAGCCGGAACGGCGCCGCCACCGGATGCGGCCGCCCCGTCGCCATCAGATGGGCAAAGGCGTGACCCGATCCCGGCACCGCCTTGAACCCGCCATAACACCACCCGCAATTCAGATAGAGCCCGTCGATCGGCGTCCGGTCGATGATGGGCGAGCCATCAGGCGACATGTCCATGATCCCGCCCCAGCTGCGCAGCACCTTGGCCTTGCCGATCATCGGCATCAGCGCCATGCCCGCCTCCATCACATGTTCGGCCATGGGCAGGTTGCCGCGCTGCGCATATGAGGCATAGAAATCCAGATCGCCGCCAAAGACCAACCCACCCTTGTCGGACTGGCTGATATAGAAATGCCCCATGCCAAAGCTAATCACGCAGTCGATGCAGGGCTTGAGCCCTTCGGACACAAAGGCCTGCAGCACATGGCTTTCAATCGGCAGGCGCATCCCCGCCATCGCGGCGACCTGGCTCGACCGGCCCGCGACCACGATGCCGACCTTCCTGGCACGGATCGCCCCGCGTGTGGTCTGCACGCCGGTCACGCGCCCGCCTTCGATGTCGATGCCCGTGACCTCGCAATTCTGGATCAGATCGACACCGCGCTGATCGGCCCCGCGCGCATAGCCCCAGGCCACCGCATCATGGCGCGCCGTGCCCCCGCGCGGGTGATAAAGGCCCCCGTAAACCGGAAACCGCGGATTGTCGAAATTGATATAGGGCGCGTGGGCGCGTACCCCGTCGCGGTCCAGCAGCACCGCGTCATCGCCCTGGTTGATCATCGCATTGCCCCGCCGCACCGCCGCATCGCGTTGCGCATCGGAATGAAACAGCCCGATGATGCCGCGTTGCGAATGCATGACGTTGTAGTTCAGCTCGGGCTCGAGCCCTTCCCACAGCCTGAGCGAATGGGAATAGAATTCCGAGTTGCCGGGCAGAAAATAATTGGCCCGCACGATGGTGGTGTTGCGCCCCACATTGCCGCCACCGATATAGCCCTTTTCCAGCACCGCCACATTGCGCAGCCCGTGTTCGCGCGCCAGATAATAGGCCGTGCTCAGCCCGTGCCCCCCGCCGCCGATGATGACGATGTCATAGTCGGACTTGGGCTCGGGGTCGCGCCAATGGGGCCGCCAGCCGGAATTGCCGGTCAGACCTTCGCCCAGAATGCGCAGCGCGGAAAATCGCATGAGCCCCTCCCTGATGTTCAGGCAGGATAGAAGCAGCTTTGCCAAGCGGTATCAATGCCGTGAACCTGCAGGATGCCGCGCGTTCTGCCGCATCGGCGATATGGGCGATGCTCAGAACGCCAGGCGGAACGAGATCCCGGCAATGGGCGCGGTGTCGTAATCCTGACGGCTGACCTTGGCGCCATCCTGATCTTCAAGCACCAGTTCGCCGTTGAATTCTGCCCCCACAAACGCGCTCAGCGATGTGGCGGGGTTCGGCGCATATTGCACCGACAGCGCCACCGGCAGGCTGCTGTCCTGACCAACGCCGCCCGGCGCAATGCCGTCATCATCGAGCGCAAACCGGTTGCGCTCATACCGCGCGGTCAGCCCATAGCGGAACGTGTCATTGGGGCTGTAGGTCAGCGACAGGCCCGGCCCCTGCGTGGCGCCGGGGGCCTGTGCGGTGCTCAGCCGCCAGCGCTCGGCGATCTGCCAGTCGACCAGAACGGCCGGAAACACATCCCAGTCGTCATTGCCGATCTCGCTGAAGGCGCCAAAGGCCGGGCCGATGGTCAACCGGTCATTGATCCGCCAGCTGATCCCGCCGAAGAGACCATAGGTCTGCCCGTCCGACGCGCTGGCGTCGCGTTCGTAATCATACCGCAGCGATGGCGCCAGAAACACACTCGACCGCGCTCCGGTGTCAAAGCGCATCGGCGCGGTCAGGCGCAGGTCGATGACATCATCCCAAGGGTCCGCGCCGGTGTTGCTGAAATCATAGGCATACCGCCCCAACCCGATCGACAGCCCCGCCGAATAGCCCTGATCGGACCGGTAGATCGCCGATCCGCGCAGAAACCCGCGCCCCACCGAAAAGGCGCCCCCGTCCGACAGGTCGGTCTGGCCCTGATAGCTGAAAAGCCCATCAGCCCGCGTGCTCCAGCCGGCGGGCGGGCCGCCTTGCGCGCGCGCAGCATCCACCCATCCAAGGCCACCCAGAGCCAACCCGAGCAACACCAGCGCAACCCTGGCGCAGGGGCTCTGCGCGGGCATATCAGGGACAAGACCGGGTCTGGACATCTGCTCTGACCTTTCGGGCGTGACGGGGTCCGAGGATCGGATCCCTTGCGTCGCCCCCGAAAGGATAGCGCGATTCCCGTGATTTCACAGCCCCTTGGCCCGATAACTGTCCGCCACCTTGCCAATCGCCACCAGATAGGCGGCGGTGCGCAGGTCTTCGACATCGTCGCGCCCGTGCCAGACATCGCGCATCGACTGATAGGCGATCCGCATCGTGTCATCGAGCCCCGAGCGCACCAGCTCCAGCTCACCCGCGCCGCGCATGTATTTCTGTTTGAAATCCGGGCTGAGCTGCCAGCCCACCCCGCTATCGGCGCTCAGACGCTCAAGCTCGTCGATGATCAGCTTGTGCTGGGCTTCTTCCTGGCGGCGCTGCATGCGGCCAAAGCGGATGTGGCTGAGGTTCTTGACCCATTCGAAATAGGACACCGTCACACCGCCCGCATTGGCATACATGTCGGGGATGATCACCGTCCCCTTCTGGCGCAGCACATCATCGGCCCCTGCAGTCACGGGCCCGTTCGCTGCCTCGATGATCAGCGGCGCCTTGATGCGGGCTGCATTTTCCAGATTGATCACACCTTCCAATGCGGCCGGGATAAGGATGTCGCAGTCTTCTTCCATCACCGCGCCACCTTCGGCGGTGTGGGCCGCGTCGGGAAAGCCTGCAATGCCGCCATGGCTGCGCATCCAGTTATGCACCGCCGCAACATCTAGACCATCGGGATTGAACAGCGCCCCGTCGCGCTCGATGATGCCGGTGATGATGCAGCCATCTTCTTCGGCCAGGAATTTGGCGGCGTGATACCCCACATTGCCCAGGCCCTGCACGATCACCCGCTTGCCATCCAGGCTGCCCGTTAGCCCCGCCTTGGCCATGTCGCGCGGGTCGCGGAAGAATTCGCGCAGCGCATATTGCACGCCCCGGCCCGTTGCTTCGACCCGGCCGGAAATACCGCCTGCATTCAACGGCTTGCCCGTCACACAGGCGCGCGCATTGATGTCGGTGGTGTTCATCCGTGCATATTGGTCGGCCATCCAGGCCATTTCGCGTTCGCCCGTGCCCATATCGGGCGCGGGCACGTTCTGGCTGGGGTTGATAAGGTCGCGCTTGGCCAGTTCATAGGCAAAGCGCCGGGTGATCTGTTCCAGCTCGTGTTCGTCATAATTGCGCGGGTCGATGCACAGCCCCCCTTTGGAGCCGCCAAACGGTGCTTCGACCAGCGCGCATTTATAGGTCATGAGCGCCGCCAGCGCCTCGACCTCGTCCTGATTGACCGATGGCGCATAGCGGATCCCGCCCTTCACGGGCTCCATATGTTCGGAATGCACCGACCGGTAGCCTACGAATGTCTGGATCTGCCCCCGCAGCCGCACCCCGAAGCGCACCGTGTAGGTGGCATTGCAGACGCGGATCTTTTCTTCGAGCCCCGGCGCAAGATCCATCAGCGCCACGGCGCGGTTGAACATCAGATCCACGCTTTCGCGAAAGGTGGGTTCGTTTCTGGGGGACATATTGTTTCTCCGATTCGTGGCCGCTGACGCATCAGCGGAGATTGAGCAACACGACATGTGACAGAGACGTTAACGTCAGGTCATCACGGCCCCAGCTTGCGCAGGGATTGGGCAAAACTCAATCAAATATCGGATAAAATGTCGCAGCCATCGGGAAATTCATTGCAATCCGGATCGGGCGTTATTGCTGACGCTCAAGCTGCAGCGCCGACAGGATTTCCAGCATCGCCTTGGTTTCCGACGCCACCGTGACGCCGCCCAGACCCAGACGGCGGCCCACGCGCCACCACAGGCCCGGCCGCCAGACCGCCACCGCGGGGCGGCGCAGCGTCAGCAGCGCGCCGTTCGACGGTTTGAACGCAAACATGCCGCGATCAATCGTGTCGATCTCATCCACCCGTGCCAGCACCGTGCCCGAGCTGTCGCGCAGCACCTCGCGGGTCAGTTGCAGGGACAGTTCGGTGGCCCGCCGCATCCGTTCGGCCAACCAGATTGACGCGCCCCCCACCACGATCAGAAACACCTGCCAGCCGAAATCCGGCGGCGTGGCAAAGGCGACATACAGCACGATCACCGCCATCAGACCGATCATGCCAACGCCCAGCCAGCGCCGTGCGGGGGCGATGCGCACCTCGGCCAGGATCTCGTCGCGGGTGTGGTCGTCCATCATGCTGCCCCTTGCTGCCTGCACCAGGGGTGCCTAGCGCATCTGGCAGGCTCAGGCCAGACCCCGAGGGGTCACCTCGGCGCCGGGGGCTTCGGGTTCGTCGTCGACCATCTGCGCGGGAAAGCCCGGCGCCCGAATATCAAGACCTGCGGCCTCTTCGATCCGGCGGATGATGTTGGGCGACAGTTCGCGCGCGCCATAGCGGGCGATACCGTCGCGAAAGATCTCGATCAGCAGCGGGTTGAGATCAAGCGGCACGCCGCTGCGATCCGCAACCTCCTGGAAGAGCCCGATATCCTTGGCCACCAGATCCATGGTAAAGGAAATGTCCCGGCTGCCATTCAGGATCACCTGGCTTTCGGTTTCATGCACAAAGGAATTGCCCGATGACATGCGGATCGCCTCAAAGGTGGTGGCCAGATCCATGCCGGCCGCCCCTGCTACGCTCAGCGCTTCGGCGCAGCTGACCAGATTGGCGGTGGCCAGATAGTTGGTGATGACCTTGAGGATGCTCGCACTGCCCAAGCCCCCTGTATGCAGGATCCGCCGCCCCATCGTCGTCAGCAAGGGCAGCACCCGGTCAAAGGTCGCCCGGTCACAGCCCGCAAAGATCGCGATATTGCCCGTATCGGCCCGGTGACAGCCCCCCGACACCGGGCAATCCACCGCCTCACCACCCCGAGCGATGACCTGCGCGCCCAGGCGCTGAACCTCGGCCGCGTCGGTGGTGGACATTTCAAGCCAGATCTTGCCCGGCCCGATGTCGGGCATCATGTCGTCCAGCACCGCCGCACTGGCCGCCGGGCTCGGAAGGCAGGTGACCACCGCATCGCAGGCATTCATCAGCGCGCGGGGCTTGTCGCCCGCCCGCGCCCCGGCTTCCACCTGACGGGCCACAAGCCCCGCGTCGAGATCATGAACCGTCACGTCATGCCCGTTGCGGATCAGGGTGCCTGCCAGCTTGCCGCCCACATTGCCCAGACCGATGAACCCGATGCGCATGACCACCCCTCCCCGTCGCTGATGCGTCAGCTGTCAGCATCGGGGCAGGTTTGCGACCTGTCGCCTCTGTCCGCGACCTGTGCGGCCTGCGGAGGGGGGTCTGGCGTCAGTTGTACTGATGCCGCGCCGGCAAAAAGCGATAGCCATCGCCCGCCCGTTCCAGATGCCCGATCCCCGGCAGCGCAATATGCGAACCCGCGATCATCAGCCTGTCGGTGGCCGCCATGTCGAACACCCGTTGGCGGGTGGCGCGCGCCACGTCCTGATCGGTGTCAAATCCGATCGTTACATCCGGCCGCGCCAGCTGCACGGCGGGCACATGGATCACATCCGCCGCGATCAGCAGCGCACCGCCGTCGTTTTCCAGCAGCAGCCCGGAATGGCCCACCGTATGACCCGGCATCGGCATCGTGGTCAGGCCCGGTGCGATGTCGATCACACCGTCAAAGGGTTCGACCCGCTCGCCAAAGGCGGCCAGCGATGCGGCGGCCATGTCGAAGAAGGGTTTGAACCCGTCGGGGGCCTGCGCCTTGATGTCTTCATTGGTGAAGAAATCCACATCCGCCTGCGCGACCCGCAGGGTGGCATTGGCAAAGGGATTGCCGCCTTCGGCCAGCACGCCGCCCACATGATCGGGGTGTAGGTGAGTGAACACCACCGTGTCGATGCTGGCCGGGTCAATGCCCAATGCCGCCATCACCGACGGCAGCTTGCCCAGCGTGGGTCCAAAGGAGGTGCCGGTGCCCGCATCCACCAGAATGCGCCGGTCGCCGCTGTCGATCAGAAAGGCGTTGACGGCGGCCGGAAAGCTGGCCGGATCCAGATGCGCAGCTTCGAGCATCATGGCAAAGTCTTCGGGCGTGATGCCGAACAGCATATCCGGCCCGATCGAGATGAACCCGTCCGACAGCACTGTCACCGTTGCATCGCCAACCGCGTATTGGCGCGCGGCCACCAGCCCTTCGGCCCCCGCAGGCGCCACCCGCCAGCCAAGCGCGGACAGGCCCGCAAGCAGCCCCGCCCCCAGCATGAATTCGCGTCTGTGAACCATATCAACCTCCAGTTCAACACTCATACCCGAACGCATCCATGCACCATCGGGTGTCGCGCAGATGACGTGCCGCGTCAGGCGCGTCCTTATGCGCAACCAAACACGAACCCCATACCCTGTTCAACATCATCCGTCACGTGGATCCGGCGAACACGCATGCGAACACAGGTACTGCGGGGCCGCCCCTGCCGCCCGGCCCACCGGGAATGCCGGGCCACCCGCAACGGAACATCTTGTTTTGCATGTCGGAACCCGCCATTACCCTCTCCCAACCAAGACGATAGGAGAGGATCACACATGACCATCACCTCGCAAGAGTTGGGTGCGGCGCGTCAGGCCTGGGGCGACGGGCTGATTGCCATCGCCAAAGCCTATGAGGACGGCGGCATCGACGCCGCACGCCCCTGTGCCGAAACCGTCATCGACACCGCCTATGGCTATGACATGGGGCCGGTCCTGTTCAAACCCACACTTGCCAGCGGCGATCAGACCTTTCGCCCGACCCGGCAGGGCGCGCTGTCCTACTTTGTCGGCCACGATGCCAATTTTCCGCTGGATGGCGGCTTTGGCATCCGCGGCTGGCGCGCCATGGACAGCGTCACAGCGGCCGAATTCATCGACGGCGATGTGGCGATGTGGATGGGCTGGGTCATCCTGACTGACAAGGATGGGGCCGTGACCAAGGTCGACAAGAGCTTTGGCTACAAGAAAGATGCCGCAGGCACGCTGCGCATCGTTCTGCACCATTCGTCGCTGCCCTATCAGCCCTGACAATCAGATCCCCGGCGATACGCGCCGGGGCAAGGCCCGCCAGGCTCAGGCGCCGCCCCCGGTGGCGCGGACACAGGAAAAGCTGGATCCGTCGGGCAGTTCCAGCAGACCTTCATCCCCCTTGAGGAACACGGTGATCCCGTCCTTTTCGAATTTCTGACCGCTCGCACTTGGCACCTGCGGCCACCATTCGGCATCGCTTGTGGGATAGGCGGTAAAGGCCATCCGCTCGCCATCGGTATAGTAGAGGTTGCCGGTCAGCGGATAGCTCACCTCTCCAAAGCGCAGGGTGATCTTGGGATCGGGCGTCAGATCACAGGTGAAATCGGGCGGAGGCGAAGCAACGGCCACGCTCCCAGACACTGACATCACCAATGCCGCGCAGGCAGCCCTGCATGCGGTCCAGCAGCAACCCATTGCGTGCGTTCCCTTTTCTCAGTTGATCAAATCAGGGCGCCCCCCCCCCCCCCTGACACGTGGATCAGTAGCCGAAGGCGGAATTCGGCGTCCAGGTCAGCGCCTTGCCCTTTTCGGCCCATTTCATCATCAGGCAGGAGGTGCCTTCCTTCTGGAAATAGGTGATGTCGAGAGGATAGTAGCCCGCGCGCGGCACCGACACTTCGACAATGCGCGTGCGTTCACACGGGTGGATGCCGTCGTGATCGGCCACGACCTTGCCGTCGATGCGCGCTTCGATCCCGTCATTGGAATAGAATTCCAGCTCATAGATCCCGGCCTTGGGGAATTTGATATAGCCGTCGATATTGGCGGTCACACGAAAGGCACGGCCCGCCGTCAGGGTCGGATCGCCCTTGCTGGTGTCGCGATAGTCAAGCCCGCTCAGGGGCTGACCCGGCTTTGCCTTTTTCAGGGCCGAACGGGCCTCGCGGATCGAGCGCACGCGCGCCTTGGCATACTCCACCGCAAGCCCCTGCTTGAGCCCCTTGGGCTGCGGATTGGCCGGAGACAGCTCGATCGGCTGCGCCAGACAGGCCCCCGCAACCATCAAAGCAACCGCTGACACCACACCAAAAACACCGCGTTTCATAACCCGCTCCCTTACGCTGCAAGACGGCGTTTGCGCCGCCACGGCGAAACGTTAGGCGGCAGGCTGCGCGCTGACAAGCAAAGTTTTTGTGCTGGTTTGATGGTCCCATTCCGTGGATCATAACCAATTGCTTACTGTTTTCGGGATGTATGAACCGGCCATGACCCAAACCGATCCCAGCCCCGACGCGGCCGCCGCCGTCGATGCCAAACTGCGCGAAATCTGGGCGCATCTGGCGCACAAGCCCCGGATCCTGCGCGATCTGCGCCGGATCCTGCCCCCGGCCGGTGCGCGCGTTCTGGGGTGCGACTTTGCGCTGACCCCGTCGGACAACTGGACCGAATACATCATCTGGCGTGATGGGCGGTTGCCTGAACACGACGCCACCGCATATCTGTGTGACCTCTACGCAGGCCGGCCCATGGTGCTGGTCGATGTGGGTGCCAATGCAGGGGCCTTTTCGCTGCCGATCCTGCGCGCCGCAGGCCCCGGCAGCCGCGCCCTGCTGTTTGAACCCAACCCCGACATGGCCGCCCGGCTGCAACGCAACATCGCGCTGAACCGCATCCCCGGCATCACGCTGTCGCCCATGGCCGTGTCGGATCGCAACGGGCTGGAACAGCTGCATTTTCCAAGCTACGGCAACCATGGTCAGGGCCGCGTGGGCAGCGCCTATCACGCCGATGGCCGCAGGATCGACGTCACGCTGCGCCCTCTGCCCGATTGCCTTGCCGATGCCGCGATCACGCGGATCGACCTGCTCAAGGTCGATGTCGAAGGGCTCGAAGATCGGGTCATCGCGCCGCTGCTGCAAACCCCCGGTGCCCCCCTGCCCCAACGCATCTATTTCGAGATCGAGCATCGCGCGACCTGGCGCTATCCGCTTTTTGATCTGCTGGCCGGTCGCGGCTATGAGCGGGTGCGCGATTTTGGCGACAACCTGCTGTTCGAACGGGCGGATCCGGGATGAAGATCGCGTTCCTGACCATGGTCTGGCGCGATCACTGGCTGCTGGAAAAATGGGTGGCGCATCATGGCCGTTTTGTGCCCCGCTCGCAGCTCTATGTGATCAATCACGGTGGCGACCCGAAGATCGACGCCATCGCCTGCGGGTGCAACGTGGTCCACGTCCCGCGCGACACGCTGCCTGCCGATCTCACGCGCCGACGCTGGGATCTGCTGGGGCAGATGGCGTCGGGGCTGCTGGGTTTTTTCGACCGGGTGGTGGTCAGCGATGTGGATGAGCTGCTGCTCTATCACGGGACGGCCCCCACGCTGGCCGATCATCTGGCGCAGGCCGGGCCCGGTACGCTGGCACCGATCGGGCTGAACCTGTTGCCGCTGGCCGATGCCACCGGGGCCAAGACGGTTCTGGGGCGGTACCCCCATGCGCTGGTGTCCGCCAAATACAGCAAGCCCTGCATCGCTGCCGAACCGCTGCGCTATACGCTGGGCGGGCACGGGCTGGTGGGTGGGGCGTTCCGCGTCGATCCCGCATTGTTCCTGTGCCATCTGCATTTCGTGACGCCAGACTACACCGCCCGCATGCAGACCCGGCGCGACATCGTGGCCGAAGCCTGTGGCGACGGGCCCAGACCCGGCAATTTCTGGGCCAACTGGTCGGATCCCGACCGCATCACCCGCAAGCTGATGGCCCGCGCCGACCGGGCCCGCACCGTGCCGCTGCCGGATGGGGCGGCGCAGATCGCCCGGACGCTCAATCAGGCCTATCGCCACAAGGCGCGACGTGTGATGATCGACCCTGCCATCGACGACGCCACCCCGCTGCGCGTGACCCTGCCCGAAGGGATGCGCGGCGCGGTCTGACCTGCCGGAGGATCCATGCGCCTTGTCCCGTTGCTGCTGATCATGTGCCTGGCCGCCTGTGGCCGGCCACTGACCGAGACCGAGGTGCGCTTTGCCCGGCAGATCCACGGTGCTGCGTTGGATACCGACCGGGTGCGGCTGGCGCGCGGGGCGCTGGTGGGCAGCGTCACCCTGCGCCGCGATCCGCGCCCGCGCACCAGCTGCCGGCAGAAGATCCTGCCGCCGGTGACCAAGAATTACATCACCGTCAGCCCCGCCGCAGTGGCGCTGTTCAACCGCATCCACTTTGCGCAGAAATGGTATCTTGAGGACTACACCCCCGACTACCCGGAGCGTCTTGATCTGGTGCAGGCGATGCTGCTGGCCCATGAACTGACCCATGTCTGGCAATGGCAGCAGCGCAAGACCACCGGCTATCACCCGTTCAAAGCGGTGCAGGAACACGGCCAGAGCGGTGATCCCTATCTGTTCGACCTGTCATCCGACGCCGATTTCCTGAGCTTCGGCTATGAGCAGCAGGGCACCATTGTCGAAGAATATGTCTGCTGCCGCACCCTTGCGCCAACGGCCGCGCGCACGCAGCGCCTGCATGACATGCTGGCCGGGGCGTTTCCGGTGTCGGATCTGCCCCGCACGCGCGAAGGCGCGGTGGGCCTGCCCTGGGACGGGGTCGAACTGGACGGGATCTGCGACTAGGGCGTCTGGATCGATTCGAGGTAGAACAGCACCGCCGCCAGCGGGCGCGGTGTGGGCAGCTGCGTGCCGTCGATCAACACCGGGACCAGCTCTGCATCCTCAAGCAGCGCGCCGAATTCCGGCATCGCATCGCTGGCCCGCCCCTTGCCATAGCCATCAATGGTCGACAGCACCTCTGCACGTGGAAAGCTGCCGCCGTTGCGCGCGCTGATCATGGTCAGATCCGGCGCCGCCTGCCCGCCCGGCGCCGTGCCGCCGGTGGCATCCGCGCCATGGCAGATGGCGCAGTTCTGCGCATAAAGCTGCGCGCCATCCTGCGCGGTGGGCATCACGTTGGGCGCCACGCAGGCCGCAACAACGCAAAGAGTGGCAAAGACCATACCGGTACGGTGGATCATCAGGGCTGCTCCGCTGGGGTGCGGGTCGTGAGTGCCCGCATATACGCGCAGCAGATCGTATCGGGCGGCGCGGGTCAAGCGGGCCTGTCAGCGCCCCGAGGCCACCAGACCCACAGGATCAGCCCCACCGCATAACAGACATGGCAGGTGCAGCCGCAGCGCGCCCGCGTAATGCGGCAGCGGCGCGACAACGGCCAGCCAGCCAAGCGCCAGGATCGGCATGACCATAAGGGAGAGGCGCAACATTGTGAGAATCCTCCGCTCGGGTACACTTCCAAGTTGCGCTATAAAGATGACGAAAACATGATCAGGGTCAAAGACTCGGCCATAAGAAGGAGGCCCCGATGTCCCAATATGCCCTGATCATGCTGGCCGCCGGAATCGGTGTGCCCATGCTGGCCGCGCTGAATGCGGCGCTTGGCCAGCAGATCGGATCGCCTTCGGCGGCCGCCGTCGTGCTGTTTTGCGTGGCCGCCACCTGTGCGGTCATCGTCATGCTGATCACCGGACCCGGCGCGCTGGCGCGGGTGGCAGGTGCACCCTTGCATCTGCTGCTCGGGGGTGTGCTGGTCGCGTTCTACGTGCTCAGCATCACCTATATCGCGCCCCATTTCGGGGTCGGCAATGCGGTGTTCTTCGTGCTGATCGGGCAGTTGATCAGCGCCGCGCTGATCGACCATTTCGGCCTTTTTGGGGCTCAGGTCAGCCAGTTGTCGCTGACCCGCGCGGCGGGGATCACGCTGATGGCGCTTGGCGTCTGGGTCACGCAGCTGGCGTGATCCGCCCGTCCTGCAGCCTGAGTACCCGATCCATGCGCGCGGCCAGATCAAGATTGTGAGTCGCGATCAGCGCCGCCATGCCGGTGGCCCGCACCAGCCGCATGAGCACGTCGAACACCTGATCGGAGGTCGCGGGATCGAGATTGCCCGTCGGTTCATCGGCCAGCAGCAGCCGGGGTTCATTGGCCAGCGCCCGGCAAAAGGCCACCCGCTGCTGTTCGCCCCCCGACAGCGCGGCAGGCCGGTGGTCGGCGCGCGCGGCCAGCCCAACGTCATCCAGCAGGGCGCGGGCACGCTGGGCGGCTTGGGACGCGCTGGCGCCGTTGGCGCGCTGCGGCAGGGCAATGTTTTCCAGCGCGCTGAATTCGGGCAGTAGGTGGTGAAACTGATAGACAAAGCCGATGTCGCGACGCCGGATCGCAGTGCGCGCGCGATCGTTCAGACCGGTCACATCGCGCCCACCGATCACCACCGCCCCGGCATCGGCCACATCCAGCAGCCCCGCGATATGCAGCAGTGTCGATTTGCCAGCCCCCGAAGGCGCCACCAGCGCCACGACCTCGCCCGGTGCCAGGGTCAGATCAAGCCCCTGCAGCACCGTCACCTCGCCGGGCGTGCCGGGGTTATAGCCTTTGCGCAGACCGCGCAGGTCAAGGACGGGATCATTCATAGCGCAGCGCCTCGATCGGGTTCAGCCGCGCCGCGCGGCGGGCCGGAAACAGGGTGACAAGCCAGCTCAGCCCCAGGCTGAGCGCGGCGGCCCCGGCCATGTCCTGAGGGCGCAGCAGGGCCGACGGGAACAGAAAGCCCGACGCTTCGAGATCGCGCACCCCATTGCCGGACACCGCGTTGATGAGCCCATAGACGCTGTCGATATTCAGGCAGAACACCACCCCCAGCCCCATGCCGAACAGGGTGCCGAACGTCCCCACCCAGGCCCCGCACAGGAAGAAGACGCGCAGCACCGACCCCTGGCTCAGGCCCATGGTCCGCAGGATGCCGATGTCGCGGCCCTTGTTCTTGACCAGCATGATCAGCCCCGACACGATGTTCAGCGCCGCGATCAGCACCACGATGCCCAGCACCACGAAGATGGCATTGTCCTGCATCTGCAGCGCCCTCAGCATGGATCCGAACCGGTCCGCCCAGGTCCAGACATAGCCACGCGGGCGCGCGACCTGCGCGATCTCGGGCACGGTGCCCTGCAGGTTTTCGGGATCCACAAGGCGCAGGTCGATCTGATCCACCGCATCGGCGCGGTTAAAGAAATCCTGTGCGGCGGCCAGCGGCATGTAGACGCGACTTTGATCGACAAACTGCTGACCGGCCGAGAACACATAGACGACCTCATAGACCGACACGCGCGGCGACCGCCCCATGGCCGTGCGCACCCCGTCAGGCGAAATCAGCTTGACCTTGTCGCCCACACCCAGCCCCAGCTGCCGGGCCAGCGCCGATCCCATGGCGATGCCCTGATCAAAGCGCGCCAGATCACCCGTGGCGCGGTCGGCCCCGGCCACCATCGGATAGTCCATCAGGTCGGTCAGAGTGATCCCGTAGACATCCACCGGCGCGTTGCGGCCCTTGTGCGATCCCATCACCTGCGCGCGCACCAGAGGGGCTGCATCCAGCACGCCCGGCACCGCTTCGAGCCGTTGGGCCAGCGCGTCATAGTCGCGGATCAGCGCGTCGCCCTGACGGGCGGGGATGACCTGGCCTTCGATGGTCTGTTCGGGGATGTATTCAGGCGAATAGAGCACTTCGACATGGGCATTGGCGCCCAGCATCGCCTGCACGAAATCGGCACGCAGCCCGGCGCGCACCGCCAGCGTGACCACCAGCGCAAACACCGCCAGCGTGATCCCGATCAGCGAAATCCATGTCATCGTGCTGACCCCGCCTTCGGCGCGGCGCGCGCGCAGATAGCGCCACGCAATGAGCCATTCAAAGCGGGCAAAGGGCGGCGGCGAAGACGTCATGGGCGCTCCTGACAAGGGCGGGGGATCGCGTGATCATCGGGGGCGCGACCGGTTGGGCGGCAAACTGGGTCTTTGGCGCAGGGGGGTCAAGGGCGATCTGGGTGTCCATCCGCGTGACGCGGCAAGGACGGGCCGGAACCGCCGCAAAATCGGGGCGAATACTTGAGGCGGCCCAAAAGAAAAAGCCATGTCGCTAAATCGTGTTGGGGCCCTTCCCGCTGAGAAAAGTCGGCCAATATGGCCTTTCGAGCAACCCTCGGAGGACAAATGGCCAAAGCGACCCCAGCACCAGTAAATCAGCACCTGTTTCGATCTCTGCTTGATCAACTGCCGCATTTGAATGCGAACCAGATCGAAGATTTGCTTTCGAGCACCATGGATATCCGTCGGGCACGTGCATCTTTGTCCGAAATAGAGGGGCGAGCTGAGAGAGACAGCGCATGTCCACACTGTGGGAACTGTCGACGGCAAAAATGGGGGCAAACCCGAACCGGAGTCCAGCGCTTCCGATGCAGCGGATGTCTGAAAACCTATACTGGTCTCACTGGAACTCCGATTTGTGGCATCCACCGCCATGACCTGTTTCTCGAAGTCGTTCGAGATATGTTTTCCGACAGGCCACGATCCTGCCGGAAGATGGCATTTTCGCTCGGCAAAACCAAGGACACTATCTGGCGATGGAGAATGTTGATTTTGGAAACTGTAGGCCATGGTTCTGACACCAAGTTCAGCGGCATCGTTGAAGTCGATGAAACCCACCAGCGTGAAAGCCGCAAGGGATCACGGGAGCGGGTTTTGCATCGCCAAAATCCGTCTCTATACCCGCGCCCGCCACGCCATCAATGGTATGTCTACAAAAGCGGACGCGTGAAGATGAAACGAGGACTGTCTCGTTGGCAGCTACCGCTTCTCACAATCACAGACCGCTCTGGCCATCGGTTTCTCGAACGGATCAAAAACAGGAGCATACCTGTCATCGACGCTGCTCTCAGTCCGGTCGTTGCAACGGATGCAGTCCTTTGCACTGACGGTGCAGCGGCATACGCACGCTTTTCAACAAGGAACGGAATGGTGCATCATGTCCTGAGCAACAAGCCGGGCCAGAGGGTGGTTGAAAAGGCCTTCCACATTCAGAATGTGAACTCGCTTCATTCTCGCTACGATGAATTCATGCGCCCGTTCAAAGGTCCAGCGTCGAAATATCTGAAACTCTATCTTCGCTGGTTCCTGTTGCGCTCAAGGCTAAGCTCAGAGGAAGCCTTCAGAAGAGTGCTTTCAAGCAAGTAGTTTTGGATCAATTCTCCTTGCGGCCCTTAGGGTTAGAGAGCATCCTGACGTCATGACTGTTCAAAACGATACCAGACTGCGAAGATGGGCGATATCACTGGCTGCGGGGCTGTTTTTGACTATTTGGCTTGTTGGCATGACAGGAAGCCTGGCTGCGTCAGCCTGCATCAAAGAACGGAAGAATGCGGAGCGAAAGCTTCGATATTGCTCCATCAGCCTGTCTTTGTGGATTTCCCCTGGAGATCGAAATGAAAGATCAAGTATTTTCCTTGAACGGGCCGTGGCTCTTATGAAACTCGGACGCATGAATGAGGCGAAGAACGACCTGCGCCGCGCCATGCAGGACGCCAAAGGGGCCGATGACGGTTCTGAGGAGGACATCTTCACAAGACTACAGTTAGAAGGCGCCCAGCGTTTGGATTTTGAGCGATGGATTGAAAGCGATTGATGAACTGATTGTGTGATCTATTGCTGCCCAACACGAAAAAGCGACATGTCTAAAGAAAACGGGCGCATCCCAAGATGCGCCCGGTGCGTGATGGCCACCCGCCAAGGGCGTCGGGTCAGACCGACATGGCCAGCGGCTGGTGCGGAGCATAGATCTCGGCGATCTTCTGCACGGCGGCCTCGGGGCTCAGCTCCTGGCTTTCGCCCGTGCGCCGCGAGGTCAGCTCGACCACACCGTTCTTCAGCCCGCGCGGGCCCACGGTGATGCGCCAGGGCAGACCGATCAGATCCATGGTGGCAAACTTGCCGCCCGCGCGTTCCTTGCGGTCGTCATAAAGCGGCTCAAGCCCGATGGCGGTCAGGGCGGCGTAAAGCTGGTCACAGGCGGCATCCGCGGCCTCGTCCCCCTGTTTGAGGTTCACGATCCCGCAATGGAACGGTGTCACCCCTTCGGGCCAGATGATGCCGTTGTCGTCGTGGCTGGCTTCGATGATGGCGCCGATCAGGCGGCTGACGCCGATGCCGTGGCTGCCCATATGCACCGGCACCGATTTGCCATCGGGGCCCTGTACGGTGGCGCCCATGGCTTCGGAATACTTGGTCCCGAAATAGAAGATCTGCCCCACCTCGATCCCGCGCGCCACGCGGCGGCGATCTTCGGGGATGTCGTTGAACAGCGCTTCGTCATGGGTTTCATCGGTGCGCGCGTATTTCGACGTGAATTCCTCCAGCACGCCCTGACACTGGGCCACGTCGTCATAATTGATGTCACGGTCGCCAAAGGTCAGATCGGTGACGGCGCTGTCATAGAACACCTCGGATTCGCCGGTTTCGGCCAGCACCAGGAATTCATGGGTATAGTCGCCCCCGATCGGCCCGCCATCGGCGCGCATCGGGATCGCCTGCAGGCCAAGACGCTCGTAGGTGCGCAGATAGCTGACCAGATGGCGGTTATAGGCGTGCAGCGCGTCCTCTTTCGTGAGGTCGAAGTTATAGCCGTCCTTCATGTAGAATTCGCGGCCCCGCATCACGCCGAAGCGCGGGCGGATTTCGTCGCGGAATTTCCACTGGATCTGGTACATGGTCAGCGGCAGGTCCTTGTAGCTGGACACATGGCTGCGGAAAATGTCGGTGATCAGCTCTTCGGCGGTGGGGGTGAACAGAAGATCGCGGTCATGGCGATCCTTCATGCGCAGCATTTCCTGACCGTAGTCATCATAGCGCCCGCTTTCACGCCACAGATCGGCCGATTGCAGGATCGGCATCTGGATCGGGATATGCCCCGCACGGGCCTGTTCCTGATGCACGGTGTTTTCGATCTTGCGCAGGACCTTGAAGCCCATGGGCAGCCAGGAATAGATCCCGGCTGAGGCCTGTTTGATCATGCCCGCGCGCAGCATCAGGCGGTGGCTGACGATCTGCGCTTCTGACGGGGTTTCTTTCAGAACGGGCAGGAAATAGCGGCTCAGACGCATCGGGGTCCCCTTCGGCTCGCGGCGTGTGGATTTCAGTATCACCGCGCGGTCTATGCCAAAGCGCGGGATCAGGCAACGGGGCAGGCGAACAGGTCGATAACCGAGCCGGATCGCGCGATGCAGCCCCCTTGTCACAGGCGCCACATTGCGACTTTATGCAGGCGCAGAACCGCGACACGAGGGCACAATGGCGCTACCGGCAGAAAATCAGATCAGGATCTGGGGCATTGCAGCGGTGCTGCTGGGGTTGTCCCTGTGGTTTCTGGGCGATGTGCTGTTGCCCTTCGTGATCGGCGGGGCGGTGGCCTATTTCCTGGATCCGGTGGCCGACCGTCTTGAACGCGCGGGGCTAAGCCGGGTCGCGGCCACCGCGATCATCACCGTGGTGATGCTGCTGATCGTGCTTCTGGGCGTGCTGGTGATCCTGCCCACCCTGATCAGCCAGGCGATCGAGCTGATGGCCACCCTGCCCGACCTGCTGCGCGACCTGCAGGCGTTCATCAACCAGTATGCGCCATCGCTGCTGGACGAAGAATCAACCCTGCGCCAGACGCTGAATTCCGTTGCCGACACGCTCAAGGATCACACGGGCGATCTGCTCAATACGATGCTGGCCTCTATCGGGTCGGTGGTGAACATCGCGGTGATGGTGGTGATCGTGCCGGTGGTGTCGGTCTATCTGCTGCTCGACTGGGACCGGATGATCGCCGCCATCGACGACCTGCTGCCGCGCGACCATCAGAAGGTGATCCGCCGACTGGCAAGCGAGATCGACCTGACCCTGTCATCCTTTGTGCGCGGCATGGGCACCGTCTGCCTGATCCTGGGCACCTATTATGCGGTGGCGCTGATGCTGGTGGGGCTGAATTTCGGCCTCGTCGTGGGGCTGGTGGCCGGGCTCTTGACCTTCATCCCCTATCTGGGTGCGCTCTTTGGCGGGATCATGGCCATCGGGCTGGCGCTGTTCCAGTTTTGGGGCGACTGGACATCCATCGCGATTGTCGCGGCGATCTTCTTTTCCGGCCAGACCATCGAAGGCAACGTGCTGACGCCCAAGCTGGTGGGATCATCGGTGGGGCTGCATGCGGTGTGGCTGCTGCTGGCGCTGTCGGTCTTTGGCGCGCTCTTCGGCTTTGTGGGGATGCTGGTTGCGGTGCCTGTGGCGGCCACGATCGGTGTGCTTGCACGCTTTGCAACCGAGCAATACAAGAGCAGCCTCTTGTATCGCGGCCATGCCCGGTTCGAGGGTGCCGCGCATCCCGACCTCAGCCAGCCCCGCGAAACGACTGCGGACCGAACCGAGGACTGACATGAGCCATCAGCTCAGCTTTGACCTGCCCACGAAACCGGCGCTTGGGCGGTCGGATTTCTTTGTGGCGCCGTCAAATGCGGTGGCGGTGGCCATGATCGACGGCTGGCGCGACTGGCCTGCGCGCAAATTCGCGCTGTCGGGGGAAACCGGGTCGGGCAAGTCGCATCTGGTGCATGTGTGGGCCGCGACCAGCGGTGCGCGCATCATCGCCGCGCGCGATCTGCCGCAGGCCGATATTGCCGCGCTGGCCACCGGCCCCGTAGCCGTCGAAGATCTGCCCGACATCGCCGGGGACCGCCCCGCAGAAGAGGCCATGTTCCACCTGCACAATCTGGTGCTGGCCGAAGGCCACGCGCTGTTGGTCACCGGTCAGGAACCGCCCGCGCGCTGGCCGCTGGAGCTGCCCGATCTCAAAAGCCGCATGGCCGCGACCCCGCATGCGGCCCTGGCCAACCCCGATGACGCGCTGATCGCGGCGGTGCTGTCCAAGCTCTTTGCCGACCGCCAGATCCGCCCCCGCCCCGATGTGATCCCCTATCTGGTGGTGCATATGGAACGGTCCTTCGCGGCGGCGGCGCAGATGGTGGCCGAGCTGGACGAAAAAGCGCTGCGCCAGGGCCATAACGTGACGCGGGCGCTTGCCGCCCGCCTGCTTAAGCGCGAAGGTGACGACTGACCGCTTCCCATCGCGCAACAACCTTCGAGCAACGGCCGCATGACCCAGGCAGATTTTCTGAAATCCCCCTTCCCCCCCGCCATCACGCTGGACAATGTGGATCTGACCGGGCCGGGCCGGTTCCATAATCGCGAACTCAGCTGGCTGGGCTTCAACTGGCGCGTTCTGGAAGAGGCTGAAAACCCCCGCGTGCCGCTGCTGGAGCGACTGAGGTTCCTGTCGATTTCGGCCAACAACCTGGATGAATTCTTTACCGTGCGCGTGGCGGGCCTGCGCGAACTGGCCCTGACCGGCAATACCACACCCGGCCAGGACGGGCTGACCGCAGCCGAACAACTGGTGCTGATCGACGAAGACGCCCGCGCGCTGATGCTGCGCCAGCAACAGGTGCTGGTCGAACTGAAGACCCTGATGGAGGCCGAGGGCATCGTCATCCTTGACCGCGCGGGCCTGAGCGAAAAGGACATCGCCTATCTTAATGACGTGTTCCTGAGCCAGGTCTTCCCGGTCCTGTCGCCGCTGGCAGTGGATCCCGCACACCCGTTTCCGTTCATCCCCAACACCGGCTTTGCTCTGGCGCTGGAACTGGAACGAACCAAGGACAAGCGCCCTCTCAAGGCGCTGCTGCCGATCCCGGCCCAGATCGACCGCTTTGCGCGCCTGCCCTCGAAGGATGGCACGCTGCGGTTTCTGCCGCTCGAAGAGCTGCTGCTGGTGCATATCGACCGGCTGTTTCCGGGCTATCGCACCAAATCGCATTTCGGGTTCCGGGTGCTGCGCGACAGCGATCTTGAGGTCGAAGAAGAAGCCGAAGATCTGGTGCGCGAATTCGAGGTGGCCCTGAAACGCCGCCGCCGGGGCGAGGTCGTGCGCATGACCCACACCGCGGGCGCGCCCGAGGCGCTGATCGCCATGATCATGGAAGAGCTCGGCACCCGCCCCGATGAGGTGATCGAGGTCGACGGCATGATCGGTCTGGCCGATCTGGGCGAACTGGTGACGGATGCGCGTGCCGATCTGCTCTGGCCGAAATTCACGCCCCGCGTGCCCGAACGCGTGCAGGATCACGACGGCGACATGTTTGCCGCGATCCGGCAAAAGGACATGCTGCTGCACCATCCTTACGAAACCTTCGACATGGTGGTGCGGTTCCTGCAGCAGGCGGCGGCCGATCCCAACGTGGTGGCGATCAAGCAGACGCTGTATCGCACGTCCAAGAATTCGCCCATTGTCGAAGCGCTTTGCGAAGCGGCGGAAGATGGCAAATCGGTCACCGCCCTGGTCGAGCTCAAGGCCCGGTTTGACGAGGCTGCCAATATCCGCCAGTCGCGCAGGCTGGAACGGGCCGGCGCGCATGTGGTCTATGGGTTCATGGACCTCAAGACCCATGCCAAGATTTCGACCGTGGTGCGCCGCGAAGGCAAGGATCTGGTGACCTACACCCATTACGGCACCGGCAACTACCACCCGATCACCGCCCGCATCTATACCGATCTGAGCTTTTTCACCTGCGACCCGGCCCTGGGGCGCGATGCCACCAAGGTGTTCAACTTTCTGTCCGGCTATGCCCAGCCCGACGCGCTGGAAAACCTGTCGATTTCGCCCCGGCGGATGAAGAAAGACCTGATCAAGATGATCGACGCCGAGATTGCCCATGCCAAGGCGGGGCGGCCCGCCGAAATCTGGGCTAAGATGAATTCGCTGATCGACCCCGAAATCATCGACGCGCTCTATCGCGCCAGCCAGGGCGGCGTGAAGATCGAGCTGATCATTCGCGGCATCTGCGGGCTGCGACCGGGGGTCAAAGGGCTCAGCGACAATATCCGCGTGAAATCGGTTGTTGGCCGGTTTCTCGAACATTCGCGCATCGTGTGCTACGGTAACGGGCACGGGCTGCCCGGCAAAAAGGCACGGGTGTTCATTTCGTCGGCCGACTGGATGGGGCGCAATCTCAATCGCAGGGTGGAAACGCTGGTGGAAATCCACAACCGCACCGTCAAGGCGCAGATCGTCAGCCAGATCATGGCCGCCAACCTCGCGGATGTGGCCCAGACCTGGATCATGCGCCCCGATGGCAGTCACTACCGCATGCCGGTGCCCGAAGGGGAATTTGCATTCAACTGTCACCGGTTCTTCATGGAAAACCCGTCGCTTTCGGGGCGCGGTTCGGCGGGGGCGTCGGATGTACCGCATCTGACCCATACCGATGGCTGACACGGGTAAGGATAAGGCGGGGTGGCCGGTTGACCTGGTGGCCCGCATCGCCGCAAAAGCGGAACAGACCATCAGCGAGTCGCACATGTCCCAGACCCCGCACGACCTGTCCCAGGACCGGTCCCTGTTCAGCCAGCCCCTGTTTGACGATCCCCGCGCCCGCGCCCTGTCGCGGGTGGGTGTGGTGGATGTCGGATCAAATTCGGTCCGTCTGGTGATCTTTGACGGTGCCGCGCGCTCGCCCGCCTATTTCTTCAATGAAAAGATCATGTGCGGGTTGGGCGCGGGCCTGGCCGAAACCGGGCGGCTCAACCCCGAAGGCCGCAGCCGCGCGCTGGCGGCGCTGACCCGCTTTCAGGCCATCGCCAGCAGCATGGACATGGCCCCGCTGACCGCCGTGGCCACCGCTGCGGTGCGCGACGCCGAAGACGGTGCGGAATTCTGCGCCGAGGTTCTGGCCCGCACCGGGCTGAACATCCACATCATCGACGGCGCGGAAGAGGCGCGCCTGTCCGCCCAGGGCGTTCTTCTGGGCTGGCCCGGCGCCTATGGGCTGGTCTGCGACATTGGCGGATCGTCCATGGAGCTGGCCGAGATTTCCGACGGCACCGTGGGGCGGCGTGTGACGTCGCCGCTGGGGCCGCTCAAGCTTGATGCGCTTGGCCTGTCGCGCAGCGCCCGCGCCAGCCACATCCGCGATGTGGTGCGGGATCTGCACGCCCAGATGGGCGCCCAGAGGGACCGGCTGTTCCTGGTGGGCGGCAGCTGGCGGGCGATTGCGCGCATCGACATGCTGCGCCGCAAATACCCGCTGCAGGTGCTGCACGAATACCAGATGACGGTCGAAGACGTGGATGCCACGCTTGATTTCATCGCGCAGAACGATCTGGACACGCTGCGGTCGAAAACCGGTGTGTCATCGACGCGCATGTCGCTGGTGCCGCTGGCCACCGAAGTGCTCAGCCGGGTGATCAAGGTCTTCGACCCCGCCGACATTGCCCTGTCAAGCTATGGGATCCGCGAAGGCATGCTGTACGAACAGATGCCCCAGGAACTGCGCGACCGCGACCCGCTGATCGAAGCGTGCCATTTCACCGAACGCAAGGATGCCCGCGTGCCCGGTTTTGGCCGGGTGCTTTATGATTTCGTGATGCCGCTGTTTGCCGATGTGCCCCAGAGCACGCGGCGCCTGATCAAGGCGGCGTGCCTGTTGCACGACGTGACCTGGCGCGCCCATCCCGATTACCGGGCCGAGGTCTGTTTCGAAACCGCCACCCGCGCCAATCTGGGCGGGCTCAAGCATCAGGAACGGGTGTTTCTAGGCCTGGCCCTTCTGCACCGCTACAAGAACAAGCGCGACACCAGTCGCTTTGGCCAGCTTTTTGCGCTGCTCGACGACAGCCAGCTGCGTCAGGCCGAAGTGCTGGGCAAGGCCATGCGCTTTGGCGCCATGCTGTGGATGAAGCACGACGCCCGGCCCGCGCGGCTTGACTGGGACGCCAAGGCGCGCCGCCTGTCGCTGATCCTGTCGGACGAAGCCGCCCCACTGTTCGGAGAGGTCGCGGCATCGCGGTTCAACGCGCTGTGCAACGCGCTGAATGCCACGTCCGATGTGCGTCTCGAAGGCGACTGATCGTCAGATATCCACCCCGCCTTCGGGGGCTTCGGGTTCTGGCGCAGGGTCGGTTTTCTTGCGCAGGATGATGTCGCCATTGGGCAGCATCTGCGGCGGCTCGTAATCGGTCCAGTCCTGCACCCGGTCAAAGATCCCTTCCAGTGCGGGGCCCATTTCGATCAGGAAATCGCGCAAGGCAGGGCCCAGATCCGTCATCAGATCTTCCCATTCCTCGATCTGGGGGGCCATGTCGCGCAGCATGTCGGAAAAGAAATCGCCCAGCGGGCTACTGTCGTCTTCCTGAGCAGGGGTAGGTGAGGCCAGTCCCAATCCCAACCCCAGCACGCAGATGCCTGCCGCACGTGTGATCGCCGTCATCTCTTTGCCTCGCAAATCTCATCCCAGGCGCGGTTGATCGCGATCATCCGCCGTTCGGCCAGGCGCACCGCCTCTTCGGGGACGCCCCGCGACAGCATCACATCGGGATGGGTGTCGCGCACCAGCCCGCGCCAGACCTTGCGGATCTCGTCCTTGGGCATGTCGGGACTGACGCCCAGAACATCATAGGGGTCGGGTTCGGCATCGGGCACAAAGCGTGCGCGGATCCCCCGGAAATCGGCCGCCGTCAGCCCGAAGATCTCGGCCACACGCTCCAGAAACCGGTCTTCGTCGGGGTGATAGAACCCATCCGCCATGGCGATGTGAAACAGCCCCTCCATCAGATCTTCGAGCGTGCGCGGATCGTCCCGGAACATCGCCTTGATCGACGTCGCGTAGTCCTCGAACCCGGCCACGTCCTGCCGGGCAAGGTTAAACACACGCGCCGCGCCTGCCTCGTCGGCGCGGGCGATCTGGAACACCTCGCGAAAGGCGGTGACCTCGTCCCTTGTGACCTGCCCG